>NC_013173.1:0-307500 GCF_000023225.1 Desulfomicrobium baculatum DSM 4028 | reverse complement strand
CGCGGAAAAACTGATGCACGCCGTAGGACAGCTCGGCCCGGATACGGTTCAGGGCGCCGAACTTGTTGGTTCGGGGACGCAGATGAGCGATGGTGCGCAGGTACTCATCCGTGTGGCGCTTCTTCTGCAAAGGGTACGTGGCGTCGGCCTCACCGAGGACTTTCAGCTCGCGGGCCTTGAGTTCCCACTTCTGACCCTGCCCGGGGGATTCCACCAGCGTCCCGGTCAGACTTACGGCCGCGCCGGTGCCGATCCGGTCCATGTGTTCAAAGCCGACGGCACCGGCGTCGACGATGGCTTGCAGATTCTTGAGGCACGACCCGTCGTTTATTTCCAGAAACACGAATTCCTTGCTTTCGCGTTTGGTCCGCACCCAGCCCTGCACCACCAGTGATTCAACTTCCGCCTCGGACAACAGGATATCGGCCACTCTCAAGTTCTTCATAGCATCCCCTTACGATATTCGACGGCTAAAGCATGTCCATGGGATCGAGATCCACGGAAATGCGAACATTTTTTTCCTTGGCCAGGATTTCCCGCATTTGTGCGTAAACGCCCCGGATCGCCGGCCATGTATCGGCTTTAAGCAAACATTGAAAGCGCTTGCGGCCGCGCAGCACCGAAAGCGGCGCGGGCGCGGGTCCCAGAATTCGCACTCCGGCCGCCGGGCACACCAGGCGCATGCGACTTCCGAAAGCGGCCAGGAGGTCCGCTTCGGGCTGGTCCAGAGGCATCGAAATCCGCACCAACGCGAGTTTGACAAAGGGCGGGTACCCCATGGTCTGCCGCAAGGCGATCTCGCGGGTGAAAAACCCCTCGTAATCATTCTCGCGCACGAACTGCCAGCAGTAGTGCCCGGGATTGCGGGTCTGGATCAGCACCCGGCCGTTCTTTTCCCCACGTCCGGCGCGCCCCGCCACCTGCACCAGCATCTGGAACGATCGTTCCGTAGCCCTGTAATCGGGAAGATTCAAGCCCAGATCTCCGTCCACGACCACCACCAGCGTCACGCCGGGAAAATGATGCCCCTTGCTGAGCATCTGGGTCCCGACCAGAATCTGCGCCTCCTGCCGGGCAAAGGCGGACAGAGTCTCCTGCATGGAGCCGGCGCGGCGGGAAGTGTCGCGGTCCAGACGCAAGATTTTGGTGTCCCGGGGCAGATCGTCGCGCAAAAATTCTTCGAGCCTCTCTGTTCCCGCACCCAGCGGCAGAAATTCGTTACCCTTGCATCCGGGACAGGACAGGGGAAATTGCAACGAGTAGCCGCAATAATGACAGAGCAACAGCTCACGCCTCTTGTGCAGGGTCATGGAGACCTGGCAATGCGGGCATTTGACGGGTTCGGAGCAGGCCTCGCAATAGAGCACGGGCGAATAGCCGCGCCGGTTGTGCAAAATAATGACCTGCTCTGAGGCCTGTACGGCCTCCACCAGGGCGTCGCGCACAGAGGTGGCGAAAGGACCATGCTCCGGCGGCTCAACGCGCAGATCGACCAACCGGACTTCCGGCAACCGGGCCTCTCCCACCCGGTTGGGCAGACGATTGAGGGCGATGCCCCCGTTTCTGGCGGCGTGGAAGACCTTCACATCCGGAGTGGCCGAGCCCATGAGCAAAAGCCCCCCGCTGCGGGTGATCCGACCGTAGGCCAGCTCGCGGGCCTGATAAATGAGCCCCTCGTCCTGCTTGAATGAAGCGTCATGCTCTTCGTCCAAAATGACCAGCCCGGGCTCGATGGGCAAAAAAAGGCTGGAGCGGGTGCCGACGACAATGCAGGGCGGAGCCTGTCCTGCAAGCTCCATGAAGGTTCTTTGCCGCTCGCTCGGATTGAGGTAGCCGTGATAGAGCCGGAGCCCGGCCTCGGGCAGGGCCTCGCTCACGTCCCGGTAGAGCTTGAGGGCGATGCCCACCTCCGGAGCCAGGAGCATGACATGTTTTCCGAGGCAAAGACAGCGTCTGGCCAACTCCAGATAGACTGCCGTCTTTCCGCTTCCGGTCACTCCAAAGAGCAGCGCCGAACGCGGGTCCCGCTCCGCCAGCAGTTCCCAGCATCCTTCCACCGCCTGCTGCTGCTCAGCGGTCAGGCTGAAGGCTGCGGCCGCCGGAGCACAGACTTCCTCGGGCTGAAAATGGGACTCGATCTCGCGGACCAGGCCCTTCTTCAGAAGAACACGCAGGGGCTGGGACACATTCTTCCCGAAATGCGTGTTCAAAACCTTGGCGGACGAGACGCCATGCACGTCCAGATAGCGCAGGACGTCAAGCTGCGCCGTGGCCTGCGGGCGCACCGGCCACGGGGGTTCCGTGGTCAGGGAAAAGAGCCGTTCCTGCCTGCGTGGGCAGACATAGGGCGCGAACCGGCCCGCCAGCCAGTCCTGAGCCAGTCCCGCGCGCGCATCCGCCGCAGTCAATTCTCCAAGCCTGACGGCCTGCCCCTCCTGGGTCTTGAACAAGGGCAAATCACGGAGCGCAGCAGGCAGCACGCGCGCCAGGATCTTTCCTGCGGCGTCCATCTGGCGAATGGACAGATCGCGTATGAAATCAAGATATCCGGCGCTGAAAAAAGGGGCCGGGTCCACGGGCCAGAGCACATCCTTGCAGACGCAGCCTCCGGGCTCGCTCGCGTTGTCTTCCGTCAGTATGCCGACCCGGAACGACTTGCCCAGCGGCACGACGACACGCGCGCCGACATGCCACATCCGCCGGGGCAGATCCTCGGGCAGGGCGTAGGTCAGCACGCTGTAGGGCGAAGAGAGAAGAAGGACGGAACAGAATTCGCGCATGAATCCTCAAAAAAAAGGGAACGGGAGACCCGTTCCCTTGGCAAAGACCGGCAGGTTGTTAGCGGGAAGGCGGGATGAGTTCGCGCAGGCGGGCGATGAGATCGTAGCGCAGATCCTCGTCCTGCAGGGCGAAATAGATATTGGCGGTCAGGTAGTCGACCCAGTCGCCGACATCGAAGCGCTGTCCGCGCAGCTTCACGGCCAAAAGGCGATTGTCGCGGGCCATGGACTGCAGTGCGTCGGTCAACTGAATCTCGCCGGTCTTGTCGGGCTTCACGCCTTCCAGATGGTCGAATATTTCCGGGGTCAGCACATAGCGTCCCACCAGAGCCAATCTGGACGGCGCGCTTTCCATATCCGGCTTTTCCTTGACCCCGCGAATCCGGTACAGGCCCGGCGCAAATTCCTCGGCGTCGATGATGCCGTATTTGCTGACCTTGTCGCGCGGAACCTCCATGACTCCAACCACGGGCATGCGCTCGTTCTTCCAGACCTCAAGCAGCTGGTTGATGCCGGGATCGCGATTGAACATGAGGTCGTCGCCGACCATGACCGCGAAGGGCTCGTCCTTTATGACCTCGCGCGCGCACAGCACCGCATGGCCCAGGCCCAGCTGCTCCTTCTGGCGCACGACGATGATGTTGGCCATCATGGCCACCTTGCGCACTTCCTCCAGCAGATCCAGCTGGCCCTTGCGTTCCAGCAGCTGCTCCAGGGCGAGGTTGTAGTCGAAATGATCCTCGATGATACGCTTGTTCTGGTTGTTGACGAAAACCACATCCGACAGGCCGGAAGCTATTGCTTCTTCCACTATATATTGAATGGAAGGCTTTCGGAATACCGGCAAGATTTCCTTGGGCACATTTTTGGTCGCCGGAAGTGATCTTGTTCCCCACCCCGCCACCGGAATGACAACTTTACGTACCTGCATGCATCGCTCCTTTTTTTATCCCACAAAGAAGAAGGCTGCTCCTTGCTTCTTGAAATCTTGTGTCTTCAGGCCAAACCGGACTCGACGGCCGCGGTCAGGCTCGCGCACAGTTCGTCCACAAGGGCCTGGTCCTGCGCTTCGACCATGATCCGGGCCAGGGATTCCGTGCCGGAATAGCGCAGCAGAACGCGCCCGGTGCGCCCCAGTCTGTCTTCGGCATGCCGAACCGCATCCTTTATAACCGGAACCGTGTCGAAGGGCACTTTTTTCTTCACCTTCAGATTCACGAGCTTTTGCGGATACGGAGTCAGCAGTCCCGCGATCTCCGAGATGGGCTTTTGTCTGCCGACCATGATGCTCAGCAGCTGAAGGGCCGCCAACGTGCCGTCGCCCGTGGTCGAGTGCTGCATAAAAACCAGATGCCCGGATTGTTCTCCGCCCAGAAGATAACCGCCCTTGCGCATTTCCTCAACGACGTATCTGTCCCCGACCTTGGTGCGGAGCAGCCGCCCGCCGCGCTCCTGCATGAAGACCTCAAGGGCCATGTTGCTCATGACCGTGGCCACCAGCGTGTTTTCGGCCAGCGTGCCCCGTGCCATCATCTCATCAGCGCACACGGCCATGATCTGGTCGCCGTCCAGAATAGTGCCGTACTCGTCGACAACGATGAGCCGGTCGGCGTCCCCGTCCAAAGCCAGACCGATGTCGGCTCTGTGTTCGCGGACCTTGGCGGCGAGCACCTCGGGATGCAGGGAGCCGCAGCCCTTATTGATATTGAGCCCGTCCGGCTCGATGCCCAGGGTAATGACCCGCGCGCCCAGTTCTTCAAAAATCAGTGGCGCTACGCGATAGGCCGCGCCATGCGCGCAATCAAGGACGATGGTGAGTCCATCCAGAGTCATGCCCGCGGGAAAGCTGTGTTTGAGCTCGACGATATAACGCCCGGGGCTGTCCTGGATTTTCCTGGCCCGTCCGACCTGATCATGATCGGGACATTTCCAGACAAAATCAGGGCTGGTCACCATGGCGGCTATTTCGTCCTCCACCCTGTCGGCCAGTTTGAAACCGTCCTTGTTGAAGAATTTGATGCCGTTATCCATGTACGGATTGTGCGAGGCCGAAATGACCACGCCCAGATCGGCGCGCATATTGCGGGTCAGAAAACTGATGGCAGGGGTCGGCAAAGGGCCGACCAGAAAGACATCCATCCCTGCCGCGCAAAAACCCGAAGTCAACGCCGATTCAAAGACATAACCCGAAAGCCTCGTGTCCTTGCCGATGACGACCCGATGCCGCTTGTTCCCGTTCCGGAAATACTGACCGGCGGCAAGCCCGAGACGCAGCACCAGTTCCGGTTGCATCGGGTGGCTGTTGACCCGCCCGCGAATTCCATCAGTTCCAAAAAGTCTGCCCATCCATCCTCCGATTACGGAACAAATTCTTCATTACGCTGTACTATGATCTCGATTTCCTCGGGCTTGGCTTCCAGAATCTTCACGCCCTCGGGAAACCGGGGAACAGGCGGAATCACGCTCTGCCCGATGGCCGGGTTCGAGCCCGGATCAATCATCAGGTGCAGGCTCTCGCGCCAGTCCTTGTCTTTCAAAAGCCGCACCGGCATCTCCAGCCTGATGCGCACGAACTTGGGTTCGAACGTATAGCTGAACGTATTGTATCGCACCGGTTCCAGATTCATCTTGACCCAGAGCTCCTGGGTCGTGAGACCGAACTGCAATTCGTAGCTGACCGAGGACACCGGGGTACGGACGTCCCTGGGCATAAGCAGGCGCGCCCGCCCGGAGGCGCTAAGACTCTCGTCGGGCGAAACCTGCACCAGGGTCGTGGAGATGCTGTCCACCGACTCAAGCGCGCTGGCGAAACCCGTAACCGTGACCTGGTCCGGAAAGACCGTGGCATTCTTGAACTGCACGTCATCCCCGGGCAGGCCTGTCCAGTCGAGCTGCACCGGCACGGTCTTGGAGACCACGACATCGGCCACAAGCTCAAGCCGCGTGGGGCTGATTTCCACCACTTCCACGGCCGAGGTGATGGTCATGCTTTCCGGCACCAGCGGAATGACGTTGGTGCCGACATTGATCTTGCCCAGGTCCAGCTTATAGGCCAGACGGCCGACGTTCAGGGAGCGCACCTGGTTGCTCGTGCCCCTGATCCGCACCTGAAGCTTGCTGACCAGGCCGGAGGTGATCTCCATCTGAGGAGGCAGATTCACGAATTCAAGGGGCACCTCAAGCCACGTCTCGACCTTTTCCTGGCCCGAGACCACGTACCAGCACGCCAGGGCCAACAAGATGGCCAGAACTCTGTATTGCCAATTATTCCACATTATTTCCTCAACGCAGCGGCAAGGACTTTTTTCAATCGAACCTCATTCAGGCTGCTGGTGATCCGACCGCCCACAGCCAGAGAGATGCTGCCCCGCTCCTCGGACACAATGAGCGCCACGGCGTCCGTTTCCTCCGTCACGCCGATGGCGGCGCGATGCCTGGTACCCAGCGCGGACTCATGCTTGAGGCCGACGGCCAAAGGCAGGATGCAGGCCGCCGCTTCAATCCGGTTGTCTCGGATAATGACCGCCCCGTCATGCAACGGCGTATCGGGATGAAAAATCGTCAGCAACAAATCCTTGCTGAAGGCCGCATGCAGCTCGATACCTCCCGAAACCACGTCTCCCATGGGAATGTTGCGCTCAATGACGATAAGCGCACCGGTCTTGTTCTTGGCCATATGCACCAGGGCCAGAATCAACTCGTCCAGAACCGCGGTCTGCACCGAATCCTTCTTGAAGATCGTGGTCGCCCCCATGACCGCCAGGGCCTTGCGGATATCACGCCGGAAAAGGATGATGACCACAAGGAAGATGGAACCCAGGAAATTTCCGAGCAGCCAGTTCAGGGTGTACAGTCCAAACTGACCGGCGGCGAAATACGTCACGATGATGAGAAGAAGGCCGTAAATGACCGAAACTGCCCGGGTGCCCTTGATCAGCAAAATTATCCGGAAAAAAATATAGCCCACGAGCAGGATATCGAGGATATCCCGCCAGGTGATCTGCAGATTGCCAACGGTAAAACTCAGCACCCCTGTTCCCCCGAAGTTCCCTTCCCAAGCATGTGTGCGACGGTCAGGCCGTCACGAATTTCGCGCACCTCGTGCACCCGGTGGATACGCACACCCTTCTCAAAAAGGGCGACGGTCGCGGCCAGCGTGGCCGCGTTGCGTTCCCGCCCCTGGCGGCCGAGCAGCTCTCCCCATAGGGATTTATTGGAAAGCGCCATGTACACGGGCCTGCCGAATTTGAATAATTTACAGATATTTTTCAATATTTCAAGATTATGTTCAACAGTCTTGCCAAATCCGATGCCGGGATCAAGAGCAATCCGGGACTCGGACACCCCCGAACGCACCAGAATTTCAAGCTTCGCTTCGAAAAAGCGCATGATTTCAGCCATCACGTCCTCGTACCGGGGCTCAACCTGCATGGTCCGCGGGCGACCGAGGCTGTGCATGAGGACGTAGCCGGGATGAAAATCGCGCACAACCTGCAGGAGTTCCGGGTCGACATCCATGGCCGAGACGTCATTGAGGATCAGGGCTCCGGCTTCCAGGCAGGCTCTGGCCACGGAGGCCTTGGTTGTGTCCACCGACAGGACGGCATCCGGCCTGACCGCGAGGATCCCCCGCACAACCGGCAATACCCGCGCCAGTTCCATGTCTGCGGGTACGGGCTCGGAAAAAGGGCGGGTGCTTTCCCCGCCGATATCGAGGATGTCCGCCCCCTCCTCCAAGAGCGCAAGCCCTTTGGCCACGGCTGCGTCGACATCGGCGGCGTGTCCGCCATCATAAAAAGAATCGGGCGTCACGTTCAGGATGCCCACAACAAAAAAGGGGGCAGGACCCAAAGTCCTCCCCCTGCTCACATCCCAGGAGACCGTATCCAATCTCACCGGGTTCATGGTTTATTCTCCTGCCTTGTCGCCGCTGTTCTCCTCATCCAGGGTGAACCCTTCTTCCGGGGCATCACCCTCGGCGGCCGGGGCCTGCGTCGCAGCCGCGGGCTTTACGCCGTTCTGGACCGGAGCCAAGGTCTCTCCCTTGATGATCCTGCCCACTTCCTCGCCGGTCAGGGTCTCGCGATCGATGAGGGCCAGGGACAGGGCATGCAGCAACTCCTGGTTGTCCTGCAGGATGGTCTTGGCGCGATTGTAGGCCTCGCCGAGAATCCGTTTGACCTCAAGGTCGATGAGCTTGGCTGTCTCGTCGCTGTAGTCCTTGATGTGAGCCATGTCGCGGCCCAGAAAGACCTCATCGTCTTTCTTGCCCAGCGCCATGGGACCAAACTCCTCGCTCATGCCCCATTCGCAGACCATGCGCCTGGCCATGGCCGTGGCACGTTCGATGTCGTTGCCGGCGCCCGTGGTGATGGAATTGAAGACCAACTCTTCTGCGGCCCTGCCGCCAAACAGCACGGCCAGATTGTTCTGCAGGTACGTCTTTGAATACGTGTGCCGATCGTCCACGGGCAGCTGCATGGTCACGCCCAGGGCACGACCGCGAGGGATGATGGACACCTTGTGAATGGGGTCCGTGCCGGGCAGGAACTGTGCGACCAGCGTGTGACCGGCCTCATGATAGGCGGTGGTCTTCTTTTCCTCGTCGCTCAAAATCATGGAACGCCGTTCCTTGCCCATCATGACCTTGTCCTTGGCCTCTTCAAAGTCGATCATGGTGACCACATCCTGACTCAGCTTGGCCGCATGCAGGGCCGCCTCGTTGACCAGATTCTCGAGATCCGCGCCGGAAAAGCCGGGGGTTCCGCGAGCGAGCACTTCCAGATCGACTTCTTTGGACAGAGGGGTCTTGCGGGTGTGTACTTCAAGGATGCGCTTGCGGCCCCTCAAATCCGGATTGGGCACCACGACCTGACGGTCGAATCGACCGGGCCGCAGCAGGGCCGGGTCAAGCACGTCGGGACGGTTGGTGGCCGCGATGAGAATGACGCCCTCGTTTGATTCGAATCCGTCCATCTCCACAAGCATGGCGTTCAGTGTCTGCTCGCGCTCGTCATGTCCGCCGCCGAGGCCTGCGCCACGCTGACGGCCCACGGCGTCGATTTCATCGATGAAGATGAGACAGGGCGCGTTTTTCTTGCCCTGGATGAACAGGTCGCGCACCCGGGCGGCGCCGACACCGACGAACATTTCCACGAAATCCGAGCCGGAAATGGAGAAAAAGGGCACTCCGGCCTCGCCGGCCACGGCCCTGGCCAGCAGGGTCTTGCCTGTGCCGGGGCCGCCGACCAGGAGCACGCCCTTGGGGATGCGGCCGCCAAGGCGGGTGAACTTCTTGGGATTGCTCAGGAAATCGACAATCTCCTGCAGCTCTTCCTTGGCTTCGTCCACGCCGGCCACATCCGCGAAAGTCACCTTGGTTTCTTCCTGGGTGACCAGCTTGGCACGCGATCTGCCAAAAGACATGGCTTTTCCGCCTCCGCCCTGCATCTGACGCATGAAGAATATCCACACGCCGATAAGGAGCAGCATCGGGAACCAGGAAATGAGCACCGTCATGTACCAGGGGGCATCTTCCTGCGGCTCGGCCTTGACCTGGACGTTGCTCTTGACCAGCGTGTCGACCAGGGTCGGATCGTCGGGAGCGTAGGAGGTGAAACGCTGGTCGTTGACCAGGACTCCAGAGATACGGGAACCCTGAATCTTGACGCTGGATACCTCACCCTGGCGGACTTTATTGAGAAATTCCGAATAATTGAGGTCATTAGTCGAAACCGGCGGCTGATTGAACAGATTGAACAGAACAATCATGACCATGCAGATCCCGGCCCAGAGAACCAGATTCTTTGAAAAACTATTCAAATGAAATAACCTCCATAAGCCGGATTGAGAAGCGCTCCTCTCACCGACCATTTTGCTTCATAGAATGAATGAAACCGTAGCGGAACAAGGAAACATTGTTAAGGTCAGTTTGCAGAATGACAAGAAAATTTTCACCAAAAAAAAGCTTTTTTAAAAGGTTCCTGGAAAAACTTGATCATTGCCGAGGGCATTGATAGATACGAGCCTCTTCGAAGGGGAAGCGTATCGTCACCGGTGTGGCGCCCGGTCTTCAAAACCGGTGGAAGGTCGAGAGGTCTTCGGTAGGTTCGACTCCTATACGCTTCCGCCAACGATCCCATCAAACGCGCCTCGCCTTTCTCGTCTCCCTGTTTTTTCTTTGTGCCCGTGACCGTCAAAATCATCGTCCATCGTCATTGCATATCATCCGGAAGCACCGCCCAGACTGCGCGCTTACCGACGGCCAGGCTCCCATAGTCCGCGTCAATTCCAAGCGCCCTGGCCGGATTGCGGGTCACCAGCTCCAGAAGATCAAAGAGAGACGCCGTAGAGGGCATGAGCGCACGCACGGCCCGCAGCTCCTGCCACAGGTCGAGACTGGGGACCGACGCCAGGGAATCCGTACCCAGACACAGAGGAACTCCCGCCGCGCACAACGCGGCCACGGGCGCGTCGCCTACTCCGATCTGGCGGTTGCTGCGCGGACACAGGCAGACCCGGGCTCCGCTTGCGGCCACAATCTCCACATCGTTTTCGTCCAAGTGCACACAATGCACCGCCAAAGTGCGTTCGTCCAGCAGACCAAGTTCGCGTGCGAACCTGGCGGCGCTGAGGCCCGGCGCGGCAAATCCCTTGGGCAAAATGCGGCGGGTGCGCAGAAAATCGGCAAACTCACCGCCGCCGCTTTGAAAAAGTTCGTTCTCTCCCGGCACTTCGGCCAGATGCAGGCTGAAAGGAAGACAACGGGATGCGCACCATTCCTTGATGGACCGGGCCAGGGTGTGGTCCGTGGAATATAAGGCGTGCACGCCCGGACTCCAGTCCCTGGGCAGGGACCTGGGACAAAATTCGCGGGCCCGACCCGAAAATTCGTTGAACAGGAAGCCGCCAACCCCCTGACTTTCCAATACGCGGCGGACCATGTCGAATTCACGGCCGACCACATCGGCCATGTAGCAGGTTCCGCTTGCGCGCGCCTCCGCCACCGCCCGCGCCATCGCCGCTTCAGTCACCCTGCTTTCGCGCATGGCGGCAAAGAGGCCGTCCGCCCAGGCCTCGAAGCTCCGGCCGCCGGGCACCCGTCCGGCCAAATGCGACAATTCCAGATGAACATGGGCATTGATGAGGCCAGGCACGATGGTCACCGGCCCCAGATCGCGACAAGCTCCATTCCCGGCCACTTCGCGCCAGCCTCCCACGGCCAGGATGCGCCCCTCCCGGACCAGAATTCCGCCATCCCGAATCTCGGGACACTGCGGATTCATGGTCAGGATACGCGCGGCACGGATCGCTTCCGTCATGCCCGGACACCTGTCGTCGTGGACGATACATAAAAAAAGAGGCGGCCAGGCCGCCTCGATACAAAACTGCGCAACGCAGAGCTATTCATAAATCTTGTCGGCGGTCTCTCTGACTTCTTTAGGTACATCCACGCCAATCTTCCTGGCGGCCCCGAGATTGAGGTGCAGCACCAGTTCCTGCTGCGTCTCCACGGGCGTGACGGACGGAAACGAGCCATCGACCAGAATGCGCTTGGCCATGAGGCCGGTCTGGTACCCATGCTGATAATAATCGAACGCCAGCGCAGCCACTGTTCCGCGTTTCACCGAATCCACATCCGCGGAAAACAGAGGCATTTTTTCCTGCTGGCAAACCTTGATCACGGACTCCAGAGAGGAAATCACCGTGTTGTCCGTCGGCAGATAGACTGCGTCGACCTTGCCGACGAGAGCCTTGGCGGCCTGGTAGACATCGCTGGTCTTGGCCACGGTCGCCTCCACCACTTCAAAACCGGCCTTGGCCCCTTCGGCCTTGACCATGGCCACAGTGGTCTTGGAATTCGCCTCTCCGGCGTTATAGATCATGCCCAGCTTCTTCAGATTGGGATAGAAGCGACGCAGCATGGCCATATGCTGGCCCACAGGCAGCATGTCGGAGACGCCGGTGATGTTTTTGCCGGGCTTTTCCAAGTCATCGACCAGCCCCGCGCTCACAGGGTCGGTGATCGCCGTGAACAGGAGCGGACTCCCGGCCAGGATCGGCGACCTTTTGGAGGCCAGCGCGCAAGCCTGAGCTGCGGGCGTGGCAATGGCCAGCACAAGGTCGGGATTTTCACCGGCTATCTGGGAAGCGATCTGGTTGGCCGTGGCCATGTTGGCCTGGGCGTTGTGCACGGAGTAGGTCGCCTCCACGCCCTGCGCCTTCAGACTGTCCTGAAAGCCTTTCAGAACAGCATCCAGTGACGGATGCTCGACAAACTGACTCACGGAAACGTTGTAGGTTTTGGCGAAACCCGGACAGGCCATGGCCAGCACAAGCGCCGCGGTCACAAAAAACTTCTTCATATGTGCGTCCTCTTTTAGTCTAAAATCTAGCTGATGCGAAACATCTGCACGAGCCCTTTAAGCTGTTCCGAGAGGGCGCGCAACTCTTCCGCATGCTCCCGAACCGTTTCGCCATTGCGGCTCATGTTCGAAGCCGAGTTGCTGACTTCCGCGATCTGGACAGTAATCTCGCCGGCAACTCCCGAAGTCTGGGTCACGTTATGGTTGACCTCGTCAAGACCCTGCGAGGCCTGGCCGATGTTCTGCGCTATATCGCGGGTTGTCGTGGACTGTTCCTCCACGGCGGCGGCGATGGTGGCCACGATGGAATCGATGTCCGTGATGACCCGGGTGATCTCGCCGATGCGCCCGATGGTCTGATCCGTGGCGCCCTGGATTCCGCTGATCTTGTTGCGGATTTCATCCGTTGCTGCCGCCGTCTGGTTGGCAAGTTCCTTGATCTCATTGGCTACGACCGCGAATCCCCGCCCTGCCTCACCGGCTCTTGCGGCCTCGATGGTGGCATTGAGCGCCAGCAGGTTTGTCTGGGAAGAGATGGCGGTGATGGTCTGCGTCACCGAACTGATTTCGCTGGCCACGGCGCCAAGGCGGTCCACATCGGTGGAAGTGGCCTGCGCCACGCTCACGGCCTGGGCGGTAATTTCCCTGGCCCGGCCCGTGCTTCTGGAGATCTCTTCGATGGTCGCGCTCATCTCTTCGGATGCGGCGGCCACCGTCGATATGTTGACCGTCGCCTGCTCGGTGGCCGCTGCCACCGAACGCATATTCTGGCTCATTTCCTCGGCGGCGGCGGCCACGCTGTTGGAACGATCCTGATTGTCCCGGGCCACGCTGGCCACGGTTTCCGATACCGAGGTCAATTGTCCTGAAGCTTCCGCCAAGGTGCCTACGCCGGAGATTATCTCCTGCATCATGGAGCCCATGTGCTCGGTCATGGTGTTCACGCTCTGCGCCAACTGGCCGATCTGATCCCGGCTCTTGGTCTCCACCCGTACGGTCAGGTCACCTTTGCTGATCTTCTCCGTAGCCAGCGCCACCGCATGGACAGGCTTGAAAATCGCGAGACGCATGAAAAATGCCAGGCAGCAAAGGAGCACGACCATGCCCGTAGCCATAATCGCCCCGGCCTTGATCTGGCCGTCCATGAGCGCGCCCATTTGCCTGGAAATGTCCTGCCGCATGACCAGAACCCCGAGCACCGGCTGATTTCCACCGTGGCAATGATGGCAGGCAGGTTCGTTCGGAATGGTCTTCACTTCGACATAGGAGGGCGTGCCGTCGATTTCGGTGATGACCTGACTTATCCCGTCGGTTTTCAGACGTTCCGCGAGCATGCCGGCCAACTCGGGCGCTTTGACGACGTCGGCAATTTCTCCGCGCAGAGACTTCTCCGCAGTGGAATAGGTAATATTGCCTTTGAAATTTGTCAGATGGATATCGATATCGTCATAACGCGCCCCGACTTCCTCGAATTTTCGAGTCGTCCCGGCATTGTCTCCGAGAGCCATGGGCTCCCGGATGGCCAAGGCGAGCATTTCCGCTGTACGTTCCGCAGTGACCTCGACCTCGTGCAGCGTGCCGGCCTTCTGCATGAAAAAGGTCGTCCAGAAAAGAATGCCGAAAAACACCACCAACACCAGAGCCGTGGTCCCAAGCATCTTGGCGGCAAGAGATCTTCGGAAAATGTCCATCACGACCTCCTAGTGCGCCCCGCCGTAGAGCAGCGGCTTGAAATTGAATGACTTGACCCGGTCTTCGTTGTGACAGCCCACGCAATCTTCCATGGTCAATTTGCCCTTGATCAGTTCCGCATCACCCCCGCTCTCCGCGTGGTCATAGCCAGGACCATGACAGACCTCGCATCCGGCATCGGCCAGATGCGGCGTCTTTTCGTAGCTGACGAAGCCTCCGGGCTTGCCAAACCCCGTGGCATGGCATCCATAGCAGGTTGCAAGCTCCGCCTCGGTCAAGTCCGAAGCCATAATTTTCACAGATCTGTCCGAATGGGACTTCTTGGCGTATTTGGTAAAATTTTCATACTGTTCTTCATGACAGTCCTTACAGGCGGCAGTGCCGACATACGAGTTTTCCGCCATGGCGGAAAACGGCCATAATATGCATACCAGTACAAAGGCACGCCACACATTGAGCACGACTCGTCCCTCCATTCCCCCTCCTTGAACGGATTCATTCACGACAACACCATTCCTGCAAAGCGAATCGCCAGACCCTCTATTTTTAAATATTGTTAAAATGTTACATGAAAAAATAAATAACGTCAACAACTTATCTGTCATTTTCCACGTCTGCTTCCTTGCTGCCAAGCTGTAAACGCGCCCACGCGACAACACGAAAAACAGGAATTTTAACAGTGACATACACACGAGGCCAACAAGCATGAACATTTCCTCCGCCCACAAACATATGTATGACAGACCAAATCTATGGCTTTCTGCGGGACAAAGGAGTTTGCTATCATCCAGGCCGAACCTCCTCGCGCGCAGAATACGCGCTCGGAATTCCTCTTCATGACAGATCCGGAAAAGGCCCTTGTCATGACCGGTCGCAGCCGCCGTCCGGGAGTTCAAAGCGATGTCGTCACACGTTTTGCCGGTCATCCTCCTCCAGTTGCCAAGAATGCCGCCCATTGAGAGATTCCGCTCCATGTTCCACCTCCAGTGATAGTAACACCCTGCACGTACCTAGTTATTTAGATGAGAACATGACGAGCGCGTAACTGGGTTTGCTATGTATTTTCAAAGATCAATAATTAACAATCATACTTAAAAATTATACCTACAAACTACTCACAAACACGTATTGTCCGGCAGATCATGGCGACCCGGGTCGGTCCCGCGCACAGGATGGTTCGCAAAAACCCGCTGAAAATGAAGAATCCCGCGTCGTGAGCACGACGCGGGATTCTTCGTTTGGGGATGATTCCTGCTGAAATGAAGACAGGCCCGATTTCAGTCGGGACAAGGCGCTACGATGTCGCATCCAGCCAGGATGACAAGTCCTCAATCTGGCTTTTGACGGAATCGGGTCCCGTTCCGCCGGGAACATGCCGTCTGGCCACCGCGTTATCGTAATCAAGGACCGCAAAGACATCCTCGCCGATATCTGCGGAAAAACGCTGCAACTGGGTGATATTCAAATCCTCGAGCCCGATCCCGTTTTGCTCCGCAAAGGCCACGGCGGCACCCGTGATATGGTGGGCCTGCCGGAAAGGCACGCCCTTGGCCGCCAAATAATCGGCAAGTTCGGTGGCGTTCAGGAAACCGGCCTTCAGGGCCAGACGCATGCGTTCGCGATTGAAACCGAGCTCCGAGAGCATCCCGGCCATGATGGACAGGGACGGCGCCACCGTGTCGTGCGTATCCAGGAAGGGCTCCTTGTCTTCCTGCATGTCCCGGTTATAAGCCATGGGCAGGCCCTTCATGAGGGTCAAAAGAGCCATGAGATCGCCGTAGACCCGGCCGGTCTTGCCGCGCATGAGCTCGGCCACGTCCGGATTCTTCTTCTGGGGCATGATGGACGAACCCGTGGAATAGGCGTCCGGCAGACGCACAAAGCCGAACTGCGGGTTGGCCCAGATGATGATCTCCTCGCACAGACGCGAGAGGTGCATCATGACGAGGCTCCCGCAGAACGTGGCCTCCAGCACGAAATCACGGTCCGAGACCGCGTCCATGCTGTTGGCGAACGTTCCGCCCAGACCAAGGCTCGAAGCGACCTGCCCCGGATCCAGGGGATGGGTGGTCCCGGCCAGGGCCGCAGCGCCCAAGGGAGAAATCCTGGTCCTGGCCAGAGCATCGCGAATCCGGTCGTGATCACGGCGAAACATCTGGGCGTAAGCCAGCAGATGCTGGGCCAGACTGACTGGCTGGGCGGGCTGAAAATGGGTGCACCCCGGCAGGAGCACATCATGATGCTCCTCGGCCCGCAGCGCGAGCACACCGATCAGGCCGCGCAGGTTCGCGGCCCACTCGTCCAGACAGGCGCCGACAAAAAGCCGGAAATCAAGAGCCACCTGATCGTTGCGCGAACGCCCCGTATGCAGCTTCTGACCCGGAGTGCCGACGATCTCGGTCAGGCGCTGCTCGATATTCATGTGCACGTCTTCGAGGTCCTGCCTCCAGACAAATGTCCCGTCCGCGATTTCACCCCGGATCTGTTCCAGACCCTGATGGATGGCGTCGCATTCGGACTGGCTGATGATGCCCTGCCTGGCCAGCATGGACGCATGCGCCCTGGACCCGTCGATGTCCTGGGCATGCAGGCGCGAATCAAAACCAACGGAACAGGTGTAGCGCTCGACCAAAGGAGCGGTATCGCCGGAAAAGCGGCCGCCCCACAATTTTTTTTCCTTCTGCGTCGAGCTCATGACCTAGCCCTTGATCTTGTTCAGAAAGGGCTGACGGGCCTGCAGGCGAAGGCCGTGCAGCTTGATGAATCCGGCAGCGTCGGCCTGATTGTAGACTTCATCTTTTTCAAAGGTGGCCAGATCCGGATTATAAAGCGAGTACGGAGACTTGCGTCCCAGCGGGTAGACCCCGCCCTTGTACAGTTTCAGGCGCACGGTGCCGGTCACGGTCTCCTGGGCCTTGTCCATGAAGGCCTGCAGGGCCTCGCGCTCGGGCGCGAACCAGTAGCCGTTGTAGACCATCTCGGCGTAACGCGGGATGAGGGTGTCGCGCAGGTGCAGAAGCTCGCGGTCCATGCACACCCCTTCAAGGTCGCGGTGGGCGCGCTGCAGGATGGCTCCGCCCGGAGTCTCGTAAACGCCGCGGGACTTCATGCCCACGAAGCGGTTCTCGACCATGTCCAGACGGCCGATGCCATGCCGACCGCCCAGTTCATTCAGCGCAGCGAGCATCTTGGCCGGGGAAAGGGCTTGGCCGTTAAGGGCCACAGGATTGCCCTTCTCGAAATCCAGAACGATGACCTCGGACTTATCCGGCGCGTCCTCGGGGTTGACGCTCATCTGATAGGTGCCGGGACCGGGCTCGGACCACGGATCTTCCAGTTCCCCGCCCTCGAAGCTCAGGTGCAGAAGATTGCGGTCGCAGGAATAGGGCTTTTCCTTGGTCACGGGCACGGAGATGCCGTTCTCTTCGCAAAAGGCGATCAGATCGGTGCGGGAATTGAGGTCCCATTCCCGCCACGGCGCGATGGTTTTGAGGTGCGGGGCCAGGGCCAGGGTGGAGAGTTCAAAGCGGACCTGGTCGTTACCCTTGCCCGTGGCGCCGTGGGCCACGGCCTGGGCGCCTTCGGCCACGGCGATCTCGACCATCCGCTTGGCAATGAGCGGCCGGGCGATGGAGGTGCCGAGCAAGTATCCCCCCTCATAGACCGCGTTGGCGCGAAACATGGGGAAAACATAATCGGAGACGAACTCTTCCTGCAGGTCCACGACGTAGGCCTTGGTCGCGCCGGTGGAGAGCGCCTTGTCCTCCAGACCGTCCAATTCCTCGCCCTGACCCAGGTCCGCGGTCATGGTGATGACTTCGCATTCGTAGGTTTTCTTGATCCATTTCAGGATGGCCGAGGTATCGAGGCCTCCAGAATATGCCAATACGACTTTTTCTATCTTGCTCATGAAAGTGCTCCGTTATGCAAAGCGGCGATGCCGCATTAGCTGTAAATCCATTCCAGAATGGCCTTCTGCATGTGCAGACGGTTTTCGGCCTGATCAAAAACAATGGACTGCGGCCCTTCAAACACGGCCTCGCTGATCTCCTCGCCCCGATGGGCGGGCAGGCAGTGCAGAACCTTGGCATTCGGGTCGGCCAGGGCGAGCAGTTCGTCATCGACCTGATACCCGGCGAACGCCTTCTCACGCCGCTTCTGCTCCGCTTCCTGACCCATGGAGGCCCAAACGTCGGTGTTGACGAAATGGGATCCGGCAATGGCGGCCTTGGGGTCGTCGGTGACAAAGACCTTGGCACCCATCTTCCAGGCA
Source organism: Desulfomicrobium baculatum DSM 4028 (assembly GCF_000023225.1). Lineage (NCBI taxonomy): Bacteria > Pseudomonadati > Thermodesulfobacteriota > Desulfovibrionia > Desulfovibrionales > Desulfomicrobiaceae > Desulfomicrobium > Desulfomicrobium baculatum. The sequence continues at coordinate 289,390 of NC_013173.1, read as the reverse complement.
CGCTCCAGCACGGCGGTGTTGGGGGCGTATCCCTCGGGGCTTGCAATGTTGAGCTGAAACCCGAAATAAACACTGGCGTTGATCCAGGAATGGGCCATGTTGTTTCCGTCCCCGATCCAGGAAATGACCAGGTCTTTGAGGTGCGTAGTCCGCTCGTAGATGGTGAGCATGTCGCTCATGATCTGACAGGGATGGTACATGTCCGTCAAAGCGTTGACCACCGGGATGCTGCCGTAGCGGGCCAGATCCTCGACATTTTTCTGGGCGAAGGTGCGCACGACCATGCCTTGCACGTAGCGCGACAGCACGCGGGCCGTGTCTTTCAGGGGTTCGCTACGACCCAGCTGGGAGTCGGCCGGAGTCATGAATATCGTGTCCCCGCCCAGATGGCGGATGCCCACCTCGAAAGAGACGCGCGTACGGGTGGAGGCCTTCTCGAAAATCATGGCCAGAGTCTTGCCGGCGAGCAGGTCGGAACGGTAGTCCCCGTCCTTCATTTCCTTGGCCCGCAGCACCAGATCCATGGCCTCGGTGGCCATCAGACTATTAATCGACAAAAAATGCTTCATGATATCACCCGATCATCCGGAAAGCCGGTTTATGTGTTACGCCATGTTCGCAAAAAAGATGATTCCTACAGAGCTTCTCCCCGGTTTGTAAAGAGCGCGGCAACCATCCGGAATAAAATAAAAAAGCCAGCACAAAAGCACTGGCGAAGATGAACGGGGCAGGAAGGGCGGCTACTCTTGGAAGGCGTGGCGGGCAAAACCCGCGGCCATGCTCTGGGACAAGGTCCGCATGACCGCATAGGTAGGATCTTCAGGCAAGCGCCTGGAGCTTCGAAACAGGGCGAAATCCTTGTCGGGAGCACTCTCCATGGTGGCGGCCTGGGCCGCGGACCAGATCAGCGTTCCATCGGGCACCCAGTGAATCTCCACAGTCACGCCGATGGAAGTGCGCCCCGTGCGCGCGCCCTCGAAATACTGGGACACGTTGCCGCTGACCAAAATATTGGCGCCCTTGGCCTGTGCCTGCGCCATGGCCTCTGCAAGGCCGGGCCACGGCCGGGAAGGATCGTATTCCATAACCTCGAAGACGCGGCGATTAAGCCAGGCAAGCCGAAATATGTCCGCCATCTCCCTGCCCACGTCCTTGCGCACGGCAATGTCCTGACGCAGGGCAAAGGGCAGAATCAAGGCTCTAAGGCCGCTTTCAGGCAGGGACTCAGGCGTCACCGCCTCGACCAGTTCGCTTAAAACGACCGGGGCGTCATCATGGTAACGGATTTCGCTCAGGCTCACATCCACCGGTGAATACGCGCAACCGCAACACAACAACACGAACAGCATGCAAAATTTCATGGCAGCATCTCCTTGGCAGGCGTTTTCAAGCAAGATAGATACCAAGCTCCACATCAACCGCTGCAGGAGAACACCGTGACAGTGACAGCCCCCGGCGCATCCGCCCCTTTCCGCTATCGACTGGCCCATCAGGAGAGTCTGCTCGGCGTGGCCTACTTCAGCCCTGAGCCTGCCGAATCCCTGACTCTGGAGCAATGCCTGGAACATGTCCGCCGCACGCCCAACGATGAGTTCATGCGCGCCCATGTCCGCCCCCGCTTGGCCGCCCTCGATGCGGACAGTCTGCACGCCCTGCATGCCGATGCCGACCCCGTCATCAAGAGCCTGATTCTCGAAGCCGTGCTCCTGACCCCGGCCCACTCGGCACTGTGGGAACGGATGCGGGGGCAGGCGCAGGCTGATCTGACTCCGCAGCTCTTTCTGGCCAGCGCGTCCCTGCCAGACCATGACCTTCACGCCCGCGCAAGCCGCCTGCTGGCCGCGAACATTTTCGAGCACAAGCCCCTGCCAGGCGACATTGCCGCCCTGCCTCTCAAACCGGCCCGGGAGCAGGTCGCACTTGACCCGGCCGGGATCAGGGCCGCCCTTGCGCCCTTGCCCCCTTGTCCCCGGCGACCGGCAAAGCAGACGTACGCGCTGGCCATGGAGAGGCTCTATGGCCTCGGCATCCTGGACGGCCAACAGATGCGCCATCACGCGTCCCTGGCTCCGTGGGGGGTGCTGCAGCGTTGGCGACTGGACCGCACCACGCGCTGCGGCAGCTTCAACCACCGCCTGGAAGGGCTCATGACCAGCTACGGCCGGGGGCTGTGCCTGGAAGATGCGCAGGCATCCCTGGCCATGGAGATCGTGGAACGCTACAGTTCCTTCGCCGACATCCGGGGCCGGCAAATCTCGGGCAGCCAGGATGAAGGCGAAATCCGGGTGGGCAGCTGCCGTGAACTGGGCGACATGGCCATGGACCCGAATAGCATGCGCCTTGAAGTACCCTACGCGCAGCAGCCCCTGCACTGGATGACCGCCCACGACAAAAACGGACAGGCACGGTTCGTTCCGGTCCAATCCGTATATCTGTTCACCAATCTGGATGAGATCCGCCTGTTCAGCGGGCTGGGTTCCACGGGCCTGGCCTCGGGGAATACCCCGGAAGAGGCCAAGGTCAGCGGGCTGCTTGAAGTCGTGGAACGCGATGCCGAGGCCGTCAGCGTGTTCGATCCTTCGCGCTGTTTTCGGGTACGGAGCGGTGACGCCGGCATGCACGCGGTACTGGAACGCTACCGCGAGCAGGGCATTGACCCTGTTTTTCAGGATCTGACCACGGACCTTGGCGTGCCATGCTATAAATGTTTCGTGCATCTGCAGGACGGGGGGCTGGTCAAGGCCACGGGCGCATCCCTGTCGGGCCTGCGGGCGGCGCTGTCGGCCCTGACCGAAACGCCTTTCCCTTTTCCCTGCACGGAAGCATCGGCTCCCGGTCCGGACGGTCTGCCCGTGCGCATGCTCGAAGACCTGCCCGACTCTTCCACGGGTTCGGCCGCAGGCGACCTGACCCTGCTCGAAGCGATCCTGGACGCACAGGGCCTTTCGCCTCTCTACGCCAACCTGACCAAACGCGAGCTGCGGCTGCCGGTCTTTCGCGCCATTGTGCCGGGCCTTGAGATTGTCTCGGACTTCGACCGCTTCACGCGCATCAGCCCTCGCCTGTGGAGGGATGTGCTCAGACTGAAGGGAACAGGCGCCTGAAGGATTCGTCAGCGTCAAGCCGGACCGAATCCACCGCGAGTTCGGTCAGCGCCTCCATCTCTGGGCCGTGATCGTGCCCCATGAGATGCAGCAGGCCGTGGGCCAGCAGGCGCACGGTGTATTCGTGGGGGTCCTGGTTGTAGAGCCGGCATTCCCGGACCAATGTCTCGGCGGACAGCACCAGGTCCCCGAGCCAGTCTTCGTCGCCGGGGAAGCTGAGCACGTTGGTCGGTCCCAGGCAGCCCATGTATTGGCCGTTCAACTCGGCCATTTCCCGGTCATCGACAATACGCAGGGAGAGCTGCCACTCATCAAGGCCAAAGGCCAGGGCCAGCCCTTCGAAAATCTCCATGAGCTCAGGCCCCGACAAAGGAAAACGCGGATCCACAGGCACGGTCTGGTCCAGGTGCAGCATCAGCCCTCCCGCGCCGGCGTGACCCGGCGGCCCTTGCCGCGCGCGGTCGGCCTGGATGCGTCGGCCTCGCGCGACAGGGTGGCCTTACGGTGCTGGTCATAGGCTCGGACAATGCGCCCCACCAGCGGATGGCGAATGACGTCCGCCTCGGTGAAATGAATCATGGCAACGCCCTGCACATCCTTCAGCACTTCCATGGCCTGCACCAGACCCGACCCGATATGCCCGGGCAGGTCGATCTGGGTGATGTCGCCGGTGACAACGGCCCGCGAACCATAGCCCAGGCGGGTCAGAAACATTTTCATCTGTTCGGGGGACGTGTTCTGGGCCTCGTCGAGAATGACAAAGGCGTTGTTCAGGGTGCGGCCGCGCATGAAGGCCAGGGGCGCGATCTCGATGGCTCCGGTGCCGATCATTTCCTGGACCTTGGTGTAGTCGAGCATGTCGTGCAGGGCGTCATAGAGCGGACGCAGGTACGGATTTATCTTCTCCACCAGATCGCCGGGCAGAAAGCCCAGTTTTTCGCCCGCTTCCACGGCCGGCCGGGTCAGGATCAGGCGCTTGACCTTTTTCTGCAGAAACAGGGACACGCCCACGGCCACGGCCAGATACGTCTTGCCTGTACCGGCCGGACCAATGCCCAGGGTCAGATCCAGTTCGCGCAGGGAGTGCAGGTACTCGCGCTGGGTCACGGTTTTGGGGCAGACCGTCTTGCGGGATGAGACCGCGAACAGCGCTTCCTGATAGTATGTTTTGAGCGGGGTGGACGGATCCCGCAGCATGATGCGCAGACTCTGCTCGATGTCGCGCTCGAAAAGCTGATGCCCGCCCCGCACCAGATCATAAATCTGGGCGAAATACCGGCAGACCAGACCGACCATGAGCGGGTCTTCGCCGGAAATGGAGAGTTCATTGCCCCGGCTCTCGATCCGCACGCCGGTCATCCCGGCCACGGTGTCCAGATGCGCGTTCCCGGGACCAAAGACTTCGCGGGTGAAGTCCATGTTTTCAAAAGATATTTCCTGAGTTTCCATGCGTTTTCAGGCTCCGGATGAATTGTTTGAAAATACGTACCCACCTCCAGCTCCATTTGCAAATCTCTCCGGACTCCCGTAGAAGCTGAACTTTGGCATCAAAGATTTTTCAGCAAACAAAGCATCGATTCCAGGCCCACCAGTGGCCGAAAAAATATGAGTACAAAGAGTAGAGAAGAAACCAGCCAGCTGCCGGCCGTCAGACAGGAAACGCAACTTGCTTTTCAAGAAGCAAAAAGCATGGTGAGGAAAGCTTTCGTGACCGCAATCAAGACCAATCTCGCATTCTTGGCCTGTTCGGGCATGTATGCCTACCGATCCGGACAGCGCTTCTGGGAGCAAAAAGGGAGTTCCTGGTGGGCCAAGTCCCGGGCCTTTTCCAAAACCGCCTACCTGGCCCTGCAGGAAGACGCCTTTGGATCCGACATCGTCATTGAAACCCTGGATATCGACCGCATTTTGGAGGAAGGAAAACCCACCCTCTCCATCGCGTCCACACCCGAAGCCGTGGACGAACTGGTCCACAAAAAAAAATCCTAGCCGGCAGCCCCATCACGGCGGTCCGCTTCGTCGCTGCAAAAAATCCAGCCCCCCGCCGGCCCCGCTATGCCTGGGGCCTGGATTTTCTTTGCTCCCCGCATCTCACCGTTTCGAGGCAGCCTGCACAGTCGTCATCTGCAACAGCCAGCTAGCCTCCGATGGCCGTCATGGCCCGATCGCAGACCTGATTGTGCTCGCGATCCTGGAGCAGGCGATAGCCCAAGGGCTTTTCCGCGTTGGCGCGGGCAAAGAGGTCGAGCAGGTCCTGCATGGTGTGGCCCGGATCGCGCAGAATGGACCGCACGTCGTATTCCCGGTCCGAAAAAAGGCAGGTGCGCAGCTTGCCGTCGGAGGTGACCCGGAAGCGGTTGCAGCTCTCGCAGAAATGATTGCTGACCGCCGAGATGACCCCGATCCTCCCGGACCCTCCGGAAATTCCGTACATCCGCGCCGGACCGCTGTTGCGGGACGCTTCAAGCACCTCCTCAAGAGGCACCAGTTTCTCCACCGCGGCGATGATCTCCTCGGCAGGCCAGTAATTTTCACGGCTCCAGCGCGACTGATAGCCGATGGGCATGAACTCGATGAAACGCACATCCACCCCGTTCTCACGGGCAAAATCCACGAATCCGGGCAGCTCGTCGTCGTTGATCCCCTTCAGGGCCACGACATTGACCTTGACCCGGAGCCCGCCCGCGAGACAGGCATCGATGCCCGCCCGGACCTGGTCATAGGCGTCGACCTTGGTGATTTCCTCGAATTTCTTGCGCTGCAGGGTATCAAGAGAAATATTCAGGCAGGAGACGCCGGCCTCGCGCAGTTCGTCGACGCGGCCCGAAAGCAGGGTTCCGTTGGTGGTGATGCGCAGATCCAGGTCGGGATACTTGGCATGCAGACGCCCCGTGAACGGAATGAAATCCTTGCGCGCGAAGGGTTCCCCTCCGGTCAGACGAACCTTCTCCACCCCGGCCTCTTTGGCCACATCCACCAGTTCGGCCATCTCCTCGAAAGACAGAATCTGTTCATGGGGCATGAACGTCCATTCGGACTGGGGCCTGCAATACAGACAACGCAGATTGCAGCGATCGGTGATGCTCAATCTCAGATAACTGACTTTTCTGCCGTGGGAATCGATCAACATGGGTATACCTCGCGCAAATGGTGTGGCTGCCACTAGTATGTCCGGCAGGACAGGATGTAAAGTCAGCGCTGCCCTTCAAGGCGAAGGCTTTCTTCCAGGGCGGGGTCGATGACCGGGCGCACCGTGCGCAAAACCTTGTCCACTCCGACCATCCCCAAAGCCGCGCCCTTGATGGGCCGCACATCCTTGACCAGGCACAGGAGCACCTCGCCCCGGTCCGCCATTTTCAGATGACTGGCAAGAGCCGCCAGCGCCGCCGCCTGCTGGATGGTCCGCTCGGGCACTTCCTGGGCCGGAAAGTCGCGTTTGACAATGACGTGCGCGCCGGGACCATCCTGGGCGTGCAGCCAGTAATCGAAGGGGCTGGCGGCCTGGGTCAGGAGCTGATGATTGGCCTGGGCGCTGCGGCCGCGAACGATGAGAAACCCGTCGGAGGAGCGATAGGCCTGAACCTTGATCTTGCGGTACTTGGCCGGGAGCACGACAGGCGCGGGCTCTTTTGCGCAGCGCCCAGGCAGGGACTCGGACGGCACCACGCCCTGACGGGCCGCGTCCAGCTCACGCTGGAGGGCCAGGACGCGGGCGGCGACAATGCCAAGCCCCCTCTCGCCCTTGGCCGCGCGTACAAAAAAACGTTCCATGTTTTCACGCACCGTCAAACCCGGATCAAGGCGAAGCTCCACTTCCTCGCCGTGCTCATCCGCAAGGCGCAGCACTGCCAGCCGGACATTCTTGTCCAGATGATGCAGATGGGCCTGCAGCATAAGTCCCTCGCGACGCTTTTCGATCATGCCCTGCAGACGTTTGTGATCATCCTGCACCCGCTCCAGAGCGCGGCGGATGCGACGGATATTGCGGGCCACGGCGCTGTCCGCACCGGCATGAACCCGCTCAAGGCCCGCCAGCGTCTGGCCGTGGGCCTTCTGCGCAGCCTCCAGGGCGCTGGAACAGGCGCCCCCGTCCTGCAAGGGCCAAAGCCTGACCTGGGGCCGCCCCTGATGATCGAAGCCATGATAAAAAGTGGAAACGGTCCCGGCCTTGAGATTCTCCAAAACGGACTTTGCCTCGCCCGGCGAAACCGAACGCAGATGATGACGCAAGGGCGGGGTCAGGTGAGGCAACGCTCTCCACAGGCCGTCCTCGCTTTTGATGCGTTCAAGGTCCGGCCAGACCGGCTCGCTTCCGAATTCGGGCGGCAACACGTCCGCCAGCTGCGGAGCCGCCGCCAAATCAAGGATGAGCCATTTGCCTTCGCCCGGCGACAGCTCCAGGGCCAGACGCCGCAGCGGCCAGTCCGAAACAAGGCCCAGGACGCGGCGACCCTTCAGACGCTTGCGCAGCCACATGGCGCGTCCTGACGGATTGGGCGGATTTTCGGGCTTGTGAGAGCAAAGATAGAGAAACGGCGTGGGCTTGGCGGTGCACAACACAAGGTATCCGGCCCGGCCAAGATCTATGGTCCAGGTCTCGGGGAGAGGCGTAAAGACTTTCTCCACGCGCATGCCGACGACGCGCTCGGCCAATTCCCTGGCCACAAAACAAAAAACACTGGCATCCATGAATCCACCCCGAAAAAAAAGCGCGTCCCGCAAACGGCACGCGCTTCAATGGACATTGAGCATCAGACGGGTCTAGTCGCCACGCAAGCGCTCTTCTTCTTCCCTGCGACTCTTGCATTCGATGCACAAGGTGGTCATCGGACGGGCTTTGAGGCGCGGAATTCCGATTTCTTCATCGCAATCTTCACAGACTCCGAAAGTACCGTCTTCGATACGGTCCAGGGCCTCGTTAATTTTCTTGATCAGTTTGCGGTCCCGATCGCGCAAGCGCAGAGTGAAAGTCCGATCGGATTCGGCGGATGCCCTGTCGGCGGGATCGGAATAATATTCCACGTGATCCGACATTTCTTCGATGGTCGCCTCACCCTGCCGCTGGATATCATCAATCATCTGAGTCAAATATTCTTTGAAGAACTCAAGGTCTTTGGCTTCCATGATACTTCCTCCTGCACGCCTGTTAACTTAGGGAGAGTGTTTCTATTCACTGAAAAGCAAAAAGTAAAGCCCTTGACCGGTTCGCCGAAATCCCCAACCTCTTCACGTCCTTAACCACATTTACGCATCTCCTCAAGCATGTCGAAGAAGTTCCGGCAAACCCTTGCCCGGACCCCGCCGATACGCGCAACCCCGCATAAAGAGATGCCTCCGGCGGGCAGGGGACGCGTCCCCTGCACCCCTGACATTTATCATTTCTAGCCCCACCCCGCACCGCCTCAAGCGTGTCGGCGGGGTCCCGCAGAAAAAGATGAAGAGACAACCACCCCGCCCTTCGGGCACCCCTCCTTGGCAGGAGGGGAGTTCTCGACAAAGGGCCAAACGCGCAGGCACCCCGCCCTGGCAGAATGGGGCTTGGAGCGACAGCTGGCGGAGCTTCATGCTTTGTGCGTTAGCGACCTATTTTTATGAAAAAAGCCTTTGAGAGACAGGGGATTCGCTCCCACAGTCTCATCTTTTCTATCACCCTTCCGCATCGCCTCAAGCCTGTCGGCGGGAGCCGGGCAAGGGGTGGCGGCTGTCTGACTGAGCCAGGCATCGTTTGCTTCCTGGCCGTTTGCCGTACGAAGCGCGGCAGAATGCCCAAACCTCAAGGCCGGGAAGCATTACGAGGCCAGCGAAGGAGTTCCGGCAGCCCTTGCCCGGATCCCGCCGACAGGCGTTGTGACGCAGAAAAAGACGAAGAGGCAACCACCCCGCCCTTCGGGCACCCCTCCTTGGCAGGAGGGGAGTTCTCGACAAAGGGCCAAACGCGCAGGCACCCCGCCCTGGCAAAATGGGGCTTGGAGCGACTGCTGGCGGAGCTGCATGCTTTGTGCGTTAGCGACCTATTTTTATGAAAAAAGCCTTTGAGAGACAGGGGATTCGCTCCCACAGTCTCATCTTTTCTATCACCCTTCCGCATCGCCTCAAGCCTGTCGGCGGGAGCCGGGCAAGAGGTGGCGGCTGTCTGACTGAGCCAGGCATCGTTTGCTTCCCGGCCGTTTGCCGTACGAAGCGCGGCAGAATGCCCAAACCTCAAGGCTGGGAAGCAGTACGAGGCCAGCGAAGGAGTTCCGGCAGCCCTTGCCCGGATCCCGCCGACAGGCGTTGTGACGCAGAAAAAGACGAAGAGGCAACCACCCCGCCCTCCCCCCAGCGAAACGCTTCCGGGAAGAAAAAAAAACCATTTTTTTAATTGACAGCCCGCACCGCCCTTTATAAACACGTTTCCTCGTTGAGCGGGAGTAACTCAGTGGTAGAGTGCAACCTTGCCAAGGTTGAAGTCGCGAGTTCAAATCTCGTTTCCCGCTCCACAACGAAGGCGGCATAGCCAAGTGGTAAGGCAGAGGTCTGCAAAACCTCCATTCTCCAGTTCAAATCTGGATGCCGCCTCCAAAGTCCTGCGGGAGTAACTCAGTGGTAGAGTGCAACCTTGCCAAGGTTGAAGTCGCGAGTTCAAATCTCGTTTCCCGCTCCAAAAAAAACAGGCCGGCCCGTCCGGCCTTTTTTTTATCCGCCTCGATGCGCAAAAAAATACTTGCCTCGTGGCGGCCTTCTGATTAGGACAGCCTCACTTCGAGCGCGGGAGTAACTCAGTGGTAGAGTGCAACCTTGCCAAGGTTGAAGTCGCGAGTTCAAATCTCGTTTCCCGCTCCAAAAAAAATTAAGGCCGGTTTGTCCGGCCTTTTTCTTTTTTCTCCGCAGCATACGTCCGCGCCCCAACGAATCCAAAACAGCCCCGATCCGTCAGGGCGCTACGCCCCCCTCTTCCTGCCGCTCTCAGCGCTTCTTCCCAAAAATCGAGCCCAGCACGCCGCGAAGAATCTCGCGCCCGAGCTGGGTCCCGATGGTCCGTACCGCGCTTTTGACCAACGCCTCGCCCACGCCCTGTCTGCGTCCCGACCCGGAAAACCAGCCCCCTTCCTTCTGCTCAGCCTTGGCCTTTGTCTCGGCCTCCCTGGCCTCCTCGGCCTGGAGCATGGACTGGCGCGCCCTGACCTGCAGCATCTCGAAAGCCGATTCCCGGTCCAGGGCCGCGTCGTAGCGCCCCTTTAAAGGAGAACGCGACGTGATGGCGACCCGCTCCTGCGCCGTGAGCGGACCAATGCGCGAATAGGGCGGCCGGATCAGAACGCGCTCGACCATGCACGGCCGGCCCTTTTCGTCCAGAGTGGAGACCAGGGCCTCGCCCGTGCCCAGGCTGACGATGGCCTCCCCGGTGTCGAAGGCGGGATTGGCCCGAAAGCTCTCGGCCACGGAACGCACGGCTTTTTGCTCTTTCGGCGTATAGGCGCGCAGAGCATGCTGGATCTTGAGCCCGAGCTGCCCCAGGATCTGATCCGGAACATCGGTCGGACTCTGGGTGACGAAATAGATGCCCACACCCTTGGAACGGATCAGACGGACCACCTGCTCGATCTTGTCCACCAAGGCCTTGGGCGCGTTATCGAAAAGCAGGTGGGCCTCGTCGAAGAAAAATACCATGACGGGTTTATCCGGGTTGCCGACCTCGGGCAGCTGCTCGAAAAGCTCGGCCAGGAGCCAGAGCAGAAAGGTGGCGTAGATTTTCGGCGAGCGGGCCATGAGGCGTGAAGCATCCAGAATGGAAATGACGCCGTTGCCCGAAAAATCGACGTGCATGAGATCGGCCAGGTTCACCGCTGGTTCACCAAAAAAAATGTCCCCGCCCTGCTCTTCGAGCACCAGAAGCTGACGCTGCAAGGCCCCCACGCTGGCGGCGCTGATGTTACCGTACGTTGCGCGCAGTTCGGCCGCGTTCTCGGCCATGAACTGCAGCATGGCCCGCAAATCCTTCAGGTCGAGGAGCAGCAGGCCCTGTTCGTCGGCAATACGGAAGCAGGCGTACAGAATTCCGCTTTGCGTCTCGTTCACGTCCAGGAGCGAGGACAGAAGCAAGGGGCCCATTTCGGAGATCGTGCTGCGCAGAGGGTGCCCGCTTTGGCCGAAGACGTCCCAGAACACAACGGGACAGCCCTGAAAGGAAAAACCTTCGGCAGGCATGGCGGCCAGACGTTCGTCGATCTTGGGATGCGGCGTGCCGGGAACGGCGATACCCGAAAGATCGCCCTTGATGTCCGCCGCGAAGACCGGAACTCCCATCCGCGCATAGCTCTCCGCCAGCACCTGCAAGGTAACGGTCTTGCCCGTGCCCGTGGCCCCCGTGACCAGACCGTGACGGTTGCCCATGCTCCCAAGCTGATACAACCCTTTTCCTTCGGCTCCTCCAATCAAAAAATCCGCTGCGCTCATGGCCCCTCCTTCAGGGTACACCGCCGTGTGATGACTCCGAACTCACATATCAAAGTGAGTTCGAAAAACAAAGGCCATTGACTTGCTCCAAAAGCCCCGCCACAACAACTCTCGGCAAGCCGTTCATCCCGCGCCGACAACGCCTCGCGCGGATGAGCTTTGGAAAAAACCCCAACCCGCCGCAATTCGGACCAATATGATCAAAATACACTCCTGCCCCAAGGGCTACGTCACGGATCTGGACAAGACCTGCACCCCAGAGGAAACAGTGGTCAAAGCGCGAGACGCCCTGGCGCACTCGGGCAAGCGCATCCTGGCCCAAACCCGGCGCATCGACACCGGACGACTTGGCATCCCGGTCTACATGTCCATCTGCGGCGAGGACGCCCTGGACATCATGCCCACCCGCAAACAGATGGGCAAAGGCGCTTCCGCCCCCCAGGCCGAAGCCTCGGCGCTGATGGAACTGGTGGAGCGCTTCAGCTATTTCTCCTTCTGGGACAACCCCGAAAACTTTCAGCCCCTGACCTGGTCACAGGCGCGGGAAGCGTTTGGCGACAGGCTGCTGCCCATTTCCTACATGATCCAGTCCGTGGCGGACACGGTCAGCGAAGATGACGCGGCGCGCATCCTTGACCTCTTGCCCTGGCGCTTCGCGCCGGTCACGGACATCGGCGCCGGACAGGAGTTCATGGCTCCGCTGGACTGGTTCAAGAAGCTCAACGAATTCAATGGTTCGTCCGCCGGAAATACCCTGGAGGAATCCATGCTGCAAGGCGGCTGCGAGCTGGTCGAGCGCCATGTCTGCGCCGTCGTCGACCGTACCCGGCAGGACACGCCCAGCATCGATCCCGCCTCCTTCAGCGATCCGGTGCTGATCGAACTGTACGAAAAATTCACGACCAAGGGACTTAAAGTCTGGCTCAAGGATTTTAGCCTCGGCCTGCCCGTGCCCACGGTGGCGGCCCTGGTCATGGACCCGGCCACTTTTCCGCACAAGAGCGAGATCGTGTTCACGGCGGGCACGGCTTCCTCTCCCGAAAAGGCGGCCATCCGCGCCCTGACCGAAATCGCCCAGCTCGGCGGGGATTTCGAGACGTGCAGCAATTACGAGGCCTCCGGCCTGCCCAAATTCATCCACCCTGACCAATGCGCATGGCTGACTCGCGGGGAGGTGGTCTCCATCCACTCCCTGCCGTCCAACACGGACGCGGACATCGCCACGGAACTTTTGAATTTTTGCGCGCGGCTCAAAGACCAGAGCTTTGCCTTTTTCTCCGTAGACACCACAGTCAAAGAACTGGACATCCCCGCCAACTACAATTTCGTCCCCGGATTTCTCTTCCGGGAACGCACGCCTATGGCGTCCCTGGGTCTTTTCGTCGGCCGCGTGCTGGCGGAGGACGTGGACCCGGAAGAGGCCCTGGCGGGGCTTGAGGTGCTGCAGGAGATCTACCCCGATGCCCATTACCTCCCGTTCTTCCGGGGTCTTGTGGCCTTGCGCCAGGGCGAGATCGATCAGGCCGCGTCCTGGTTCGCCCGGGCCGAACCCCTGCAGCCCGAAGCCGACGACCAGGGTCTGGCCGCCTTTTACCAGGCCTACGCCCTGTCCCAGCAGGGCCAGTGGGCCGAAACCATCCCTCACCTGGACCGCGCCGTTCAGCACTGCCCCGAGGTCAAGGAGTACTTCAACCTGCGCGGGGTGGCCTATTTCAAGCAGCAAGAGTATGCTGGCGCAGCGGCCAACTTCGAACTGGCCCTTGCTCTGGACAGCGGATCGGCCATGGATCTGGCCAATCTGGGTTTATGTCATAAATTCATGAACAATGCGGACAAGGCGCGGGAACTTCTCGGCGAGGCGCTGACTCTCGATCCGAGCCTGGAATTCGCCCGCACCCATCTCAGTGAACTGTAGCGAAGGAGAAAAACATGGATATCAGCAAAAAAATCGCGGAACTCAAAACCATCCCCGGTTTCAGGGAAAACGTGGGCATGGTCCTGGTGCATAACGGCGTGGTCCGGGCCTGGTCGCGCAAGGACAAGTCCAAGGTCGGACGGGTCAAGATCGAGGTCGATCAGGACAAGGTCGAGGCCATTCGCGCCGAATTCGAAGCCCGTCCCGGCATCTTCAAAGTCGTGGCCGAGGCCAAAAGCGGCGAATACGTGCCCGGCGACGACCTGCTGTTTTTGATCGTGGCCGGCGACATCCGCGAAAACGTAAAGCCTGCCTTGAGCGAACTGCTGGACCGCATCAAGTCCGAAGCGGTCAGCAAGCAGGAACTCGCCTGATAATGGAGCCCACCAGACAATGAAGCGTCAAACCCTGTTCACGCTGATCGTCCCGATCATTCTTGGCGCCTTCCTGGCCGCATCCGTGTCCGCCATGGCGGCCACGGATGCGCCAACGCCCACCGGCGGAACGGCCTTCGACTACGCCTGGCTCAAGGGCCGCGCCCGGGCCCTGGCCGCATCGCCCCATGTCAGCCATGAAGGCGAACTGCCAAAGGCATTGCAGAACCTGACCTGGGACAACTACATGCAGCTCTCCTTCGACTCGGAACATGCCTTGTGGCAGGATGAAAAGTCCCTGTTCCGAGCCGAGCTCTTCCATCTGGGGCTGTATTTCAGGACTCCCATCACCATTTACGAACTGCAGGACGGAAAGGTCAAAGAGATCGACTACACGCCTGACCTCTTCAAATACGGAAACTCCGGAATAAAAGGCAAGGATCTGCCCAAGGACCTCGGCTTCGCCGGATTCCGCTTCCGCTACCACACCGACTGGGCCCGTGATCTGGTGGCCTTTTTGGGCGCGAGCTACTTTCGCGCCGTGGGCGGAGAAATGCAGTACGGGCTTTCCGCCCGCGGACTGGCCGTGGACACGGCCCTGCCGCGCCCCGAAGAGTTCCCCCTCTTCACGCATTTCTGGCTGGAAAAACCCCGTCCCGGGAGCGACACCGCCACGGTCTACGCCCTGCTCGATTCGCCCAGCGTGACCGGGGCCTACCGCTTCGACATCCGCCCGGGGCAGACCCTGAGCATGAAGGTGGACGCGGCCCTCTACCCGCGCAAACCCATCGAACGCCTGGGCGTCGCGCCCCTGACCAGCATGTTTCTGAACGGCGAGAACGACCGCCGCATGGGCTACGACTGGCGGGCGGAAATCCACGACTCCGATGGGCTGGCCATCCACAACGGCAACGGCGAATGGATCTGGCGGCCGCTGGAAAACCCGCCGTTCCTGCGCTTCAACGCCTTCATGGACCAGAACCCGCGCGGTTTCGGCCTGTTCCAACGCGACCAGAACTTCGACCACTACCAGGACGACGGCGTGTTCTACGACAAACGCCCCAGCGTCTGGGTGGAACCCGTGGGCGACTGGGGCGCGGGCTCGGTGCAGCTGGTCGAGATTTCCCATGTCGACGAGACCTTCGACAACATCGTGGCCTTCTGGAACCCCGCCGCTCCGGTGGAAGCCGGGCAGGAAATGCTTTTCAGCTACAATCTGTACTGGGGCACCAATCCGCCCGCGCCCGGCAACCTGGCCCGAGTGGTCGACACCTTCACGGGCCTTGGCGGCGTGGTCGGCAAAAAGCGCGAATACTACAGCAAGCGCTTCGCCGTGGACTTCGCCGGCGGCGACCTGGCCATGATCGCCAAGGACGCGAAAATCACCCCGGTCCTGAGCACCTCGGCCGGACGCATCGAAATCACCTCGGTGCGGCCACAGCACGCCATAAACGGCTTCCGCTGCATGTTCGACGTGGTCCCGCCCGACGAAACCCAGAACCCCATCGACCTGCGTCTGCACCTTGAAGCCGACGGCCGCCGCATCAGCGAAACTTGGGTCTACCAGATGACGCCCCCGGCCATGACGGACCGTACGCTCTACAATCCCTGATTCGCGGGACGACACCGTAAAAACAATGTAAAAAAGGGCTTTGGCGCACGCCGAAGCCCTTTTTTTACGTCCACGCCCTCCCGGCCATCCATCCGCTCAAAGGCCGCGCAAAGCCCCCGCTGCCAACTCCCGCACCCGCACCGCCTCCTCGTCCTTGCCGTGCTTGATGCAGCCCTGGGCATAGAGCCGCACCCTTTCCCGCAGGGCCGCCGCGACCATCGCCCGCTGCTCGCCATCAAGCGCCATGCTCCGCAAGAGGTCGATCATGGCGTAGACACGGTACAGATCAAGGCCGATGATGCGACGCGAAAGCTGATCCGCGTGGCCGCCGGTCTTGACGACCAGAGACTCGGGCACCAGGCCCACGGGATAGCGCGCGCCGACCCGCAGCCACAGGCTGTAGTCCTCGCAGGCGGGCAGGCTCTCGTCGAAAGGCCCCAGTTCGTCCCACAGGGAGCGGGTGAACATGACGCAGGACGGACTGATCAGGCACAAGTCCAGGGAGCGGTCCAGAAACCACCCGGCGGGCTTGGCGTGCTTGAAGCGGGGGTTGACCCGAACACAGTTCCTGATCCAGATTTCATCCGTCTGGCAGATCGCAAAGCCGCTCTCGGCCATGAAACGGACCTGTTTTTCGAGCTTGTCCGGCATCCAGTGATCATCGGAATCCAGGAGCGCGATGAGCCGACCCCTGCTGGCCGCGATGCCCCGGTTACGGGCGGAGCTTACCCCTTTATTTTCCTGGTGCATTCCCGTAAGCCGGGGATCGTCGAATTCGGCCAGCACCCGAGGCGTAGCATCGGTGGAGCCGTCATCGACGACGATAAGCTCAAAATCGGCCCAGGTCTGCCCCAGCACGGAGGCAATGGCCCGGCCCAGAACGTCCGCCCGGTTGTGGGTGGGAATAATCACGGAAACGCATGTCATGAGAAGCATCCAGGTCGTCAATGTCCGCTGGTTCAACGCCACAGCCTGGTACGGGATGTACCTGAGCCGCCTCCTGCTCGAGAACGGCCATGACGTGCTGGTCCTGGGACTGCCGGACACCCTCTCCGCCCGCAAGGGGCAGGAGTGGGGACTACCCATGCAGCTTCTCGACCTGAACACGGCCACGCCCTGGGGCATAGCCGCGCTGTACGGCAAACTCAAGGGGCTGGTGCGCGAATTCAAACCCGACGTGGTCAACTGCCACCGGGGCGAAAGCTACCTCTTGTGGGGCCTGCTCAAAAAGGAACTGGGAAGCTTCAGGCTGGTCCGCACCCGTGGCGACCAGCGCCTGCCCAAGGCGAACCTCGTCAACCGCTGGCTGCACAATGAGGTCAGCGACGCGGTCATCACCACCAATTCGCCCATGACCCGCCATTTCCAGAATGTCTTCAAGGTGCCGCAAGGCAAACTGCACCAGATCCTCGGCGGAGTGGACACGGACGCCTTCCACCCCGACCCGGCCGCCCGCGACCGCATCAGGGCGGAACTGGGCTACGGGGGCAATGACTTCGTGGTCGGCCTGCTGGGCCGCTTCGACCGGGTCAAGGGCCAGCACGAGCTGATCCGGGCCGTGGCCAAGCTGCATGGACAGGGCATAACGAACATCCGCCTGCTGCTGCTCGGTTTCGACTCGGCCACGCCGGAAGCGACGGTGCGCGGCTGGATCAAAGAGCAGGGCATCGAGTCCATCACCGCCATCACGGGCAAGCGCCCGGACATCTCCGCCTGCCTGAACGCCCTGGACCTGGGCGTGGTCGCCTCGCTGTGGTCCGAGACCATCGCCAGAGCGGCCCTTGAAATCATGGCCACCGGCGTGCCGCTGATCGGCACCGGCGTGGGCGTCATGCCCGACCTGCTGGAACCGGAGGCCCTGTTCGGGGCCGGAGACGTGGACGCCTTGGCCGAGCGCATCCGCCAGGTGATGGAGCGCCCGGAACTGGCCGACTCCCTGCGCCGGGAACAGCACAGGCGCATGAGCGATCTTTCCGGCCACGATTTTCTGGCCAAAACCCTGGCCGTTTACGAGGGCGTCCTGTGAAGCGCGTGGCCCTCATGCTCCCCAAGCTCAGCCGCTACGGCGGGGCCGAGCAGTTCGGATACCGCCTGGCCGAATACCTGGCCACGCACTGCGACCGTGAATTCGAGGTGACCTTCATCTGCGCCAAACAGGACGGCCCCGCCCCCAAAGGCGTCAAGGTGATCCGGGTCGGGCGTCCCATTCCGGGCAAGCTCGGCAAGGTGCTCTGGTTCGCGCTGGCTGCGGAAGTCGCCCGGCGCAGGGGGAAATTCGACGTCAGCGTGGGACTTGGCAACACCGTCTTCCAGGACATCGCGCGGCTCTCCGGCGGGCCGACAGGCCTTTTCTGGGACTACTCCATCCGCGCCTACGCGCCGGGCCGGGAACGCACCGTGAAATCCCTGGCCAGACGTCTTTCCCCGGGCAAGCAGCTTGGCCGGCTCGTCGAAGGGCTCTGCGTGCGCAGCACCCCCGTGCTGGTCGCCAACTCCGAGTTCGTGCGCGACCTGACCGTCAAGGCCCACCCCCGGCTCAAGCCCGAAAACATCCGGCTCATCTACAACAAGCCGGATCTGACCCGATTTTCTCCGGGCGATCCAGCCGCCAAAGTGGAACTGCGCGAGCGCTTCGGCCTTCCGGAAACCGCTGACCTCATCATCACGGCGGGCACCAATTTTCGCCTGAAAGGCATTCATGTCCTGATCCGGAGCCTGGCCCAGCTGCCGCCGTCCTTCCATCTGGCCGTGGCCGGAGGGCGGGGCAGCCGGGAGCTGCTCGACCTGGCCGAGAGTCTCGGCGTCCAGGAGCGCGTCCATTTTCTGGGCCGGGTGGACGACATGCCCGCCCTGTATCAGGCCGGGGACATCTTCGTGCTGAACACCTTTTACGACGCCTGCGCCAACGCCGTGCTCGAAGCCCTGGCCTGCGGATTGCCGACAATTTCCACGTCCAGCAACGGCAGTTCCGTCTTCCTGCGCCCCGAGGCGGTCATAAACGACCCTACCGACGCACAGGCCCTGGCAGGCCGCATCCGCTCCCTGATCCACCAAGGCCGCACCGCGCGAAAGGATTATGCGCCCTTGAGCGGCCTGGAACCTTACGCCGACCTCATCCGGGAATTTTCATGACCGATCTTGCCACGTTCAAGCCCAAACGCATCCTTGTCTGCCAACTGCGCCAGATCGGGGACGTGCTGCTGACCACGCCGTCCATCCGCCTCCTGCATGAGCGCTACCCGGATGCGGCCATCGACGTCTTCACCGAAAAGAAATGCACCCCGGTGCTTGAAAACAATCCGCATGTGCGGAAAATCTGGGCGCTGAACAAAAAAGAGCTGCCCAACTTTTGGGCCGAACTGAAATTCTATGCCCGCATTGCCCGCGAAAACTACGATCTGATCGTGGATTTCCAGCAGCTGCCGCGCTGCCGCTTCGTGACCCTCATGAGCCGCGCCCAGGTTCGGCTGTCCTACCCGCCGCCCTGGTACAACCGTCTGCTCTACACCCACTGGTCCAAACCCGTGCATGGCTACTCCGGCAGCTACCGGGCCAGCATCCTGGCCCCGCTCGGCATCGCCTGGCAGGGCCAGGCCCCGGAAATCTTCCTGACCGCCGACGAAACGGCCTGGGCCACGGAGTATCTGGCCGGATTCGGGCTCGCCCCGGGGCAGTACATCACCCTGGACCCGACCCACCGCCGCTCCACCCGCCTCTGGCCGGCCCGTCATTACGGAGCCATGATCGGGCAGGTTCATGCCACGCGGCCCGATCTGCGTTTCCTCATCCTCTACGGGCCGGGCGAGGCGGACATGGCCCGCGAAGTGCTTGCGCATTGCCCCGCCCCCGAGGCCTGCGTCTTTCCGGACACGGTCATCGGCCTGCGCCAGATGGCGGCGGTGCAATCGCTGGCCCGACTGCATATCGGCAACTGTTCCGGCCCGCGTCATTTCGCCGTGGCCGTGAACACGCCCACGCTGACCATCCTGGGCGCGACAAGCTCCGGCTGGCGCTTTCCGTCCGAGCAGCACCAGGACATCTTCGAAGACCTGCCCTGTCGCCCCTGCAACCAGAACACCTGCGCGCGAAAAGATCACGCCTGCCTGGAGAATCTTCCTGCGCAGCGGGTCGCGGACCGGGTGCTGGAAATTTTAAGCGCCCAGTCCACCGCATAGGGGACGTCTGAATCATCGGCATTGCCTGCGCACCATCCAGGCCTTATGAAGAAGGCTGCATCAGCAAGATTTCCGATCCACGATTTTTACCAAGGAGTAACCTCATGAAGAGATTCGCGCTTTCACTTTGCATTCTGCTGTTCTGCGCCGGACCGGCCATGGCCGACGGTCTGGATACATTTCTTAACAACCTGAATGTCCAGGCAGGGGCCGATCGCCACGGCGTCGTCACCAGCGTCGGCTCCCATTTCGGCGTGCCGTACTCCGATGTGGAACTCATCATGGGCACCACCGGCAGTCTGGCCGACGCGTTCATGGTCCTGCAAATCGGACGCTGGACCGGCCTGAGCCGGGACAGAATCATGAACCAGTACCGCGCCAACAAGGGACAGGGCTGGGGCGTCATCGCCAAGGATCTGGGCATCAAGCCGGGGTCTGCGGAATTCCACGCCCTCAAGAACGGGGATTTCGGGTACAGCACGGATCGATCCGGAAAAGGCAACGACCATGGAAAAGGCGGGGCCTCGTATTCAGGCGAAAAGGGTAAAAAACACGGCGGAGGCCAGGACGACCGCCCCATGCCCACAGGTCAGGCTGACGGCCAGGGTAAAGGAAAAGGCAAGAATAAATAGGGGGAGTCATCGCTTGACCTGCCACCTTTTCTGATTGGAATTCGCATATCGTAAAAAATGACGACATCCGCCCCTGATTTGTACGTTTTTCGCCATAAATGACGACTTGAAAAGATTACCCAAGAAGAAAAAGGGCGTCCAATCACTACCGACGAAATGAGTGATTCATATTGCATAGAAACGCACAAAGACATATATATGATGCATGTCACCCAAAAAAACGTCCGCACACGACCTGCCGGGGAGCCCCGCCGCCAATCTTGAGCGCCTGGGGCGCAACATTCGCGCCGCCCGGAAACTGCGGGCCTTAAGCATGCAGGATCTGGCCGCGCGCACCATGACCACGCGCGAGACCATCCGCCGCCTGGAAAACGGGCACCCTGGGGTTTCTCTCGGGGTGCTGGCCCATGTCCTGTGGGTCTTGCAGCTCGATGACCAGCTTGGCGGCATGGCGTCCCTGGAATCCGACCCCGTGGGCAGGGCCATGGCCGTGAGCAGGCTGCCGCGACGCGTCACAACGGAGGTGAGCGATGACCTCGACTTCTGAGCGGGCCGTGGTCTTCATCCGCCTGCCCGGCATGGACTACGTTCCTGCGGGGCTGCTCCGGCATGTGGACCGGGCATATTTCTTCCGCTACGGCCGCCGGTATCTTGAGCGGCCAGACGCCATTCCCCTCGATCCGGCCCGGATGCCCCTGGCCGACATGGAGTTTTCCGCAAACACCCTTTTCAGCGCCCTGCGCGACGCCGCCCCGGACCGCTGGGGTCGCAAAGTGCTGGGACTCATGGCTGGCCTGGCCCCCGGAACGCTGAGCGAATTCGAAGTTCTGACGGCGGCCCATCACCCGCAGCGCATGGGCGCCCTGGCCTTCGGCCCCACGCCGGATGGTCCGGCGTCCCTGGCTCCCTGGGCCACGGGCGATGCGTTCTGCATGGTGCCCGAAGATTTGTGGCGGGTGGCGGCCATCGTCGCCCGCGTCGATGAGGTCGAGGACGACGAGGAGCTCGATGCCGTGCGAAGCGGCATGCCTGAAGACGCGTTCCTGGCGGCCCTCGCCTCCAGCCTGTCCCTGGGCGGCGCCAGGCCCAAGGCCATGGTCACCCTGGACGGGGCGTCCTGGATCGCCAAATTCTCCAAACGCGGGGACCCGTGGCGCGAACCCGTAGTCGAGCACGCGACCATGACCCTGGCCGCACGCTGCGGCATCACGGTCGCATCGACACGGCTGATGGAACTGGACGGGCATTTCGTCCTGCTGGTCGGGCGCTTCGACCGCCTGAACGGCGGCTCGCGGCACGTCATTTCGGGCTTCACGGTGACGGGGGCCAAGGAAGACGGCGACTGGGGCAGCTATCAGAACCTGGCCGAACAGGCCCGCAGGCTCGGCGACGCGGACTGCGGCCCGGAGATATTCCGCCGCATGGCTTTCAACGCCCTGTGTTCGAACCGGGACGACCACCTGCGCAACCACGCCTTTTTCGTCTCACGCAAAGCCATCGCCATGACCCCGGCCTACGACCTGGTGCCCTCCTCCATCCGCTTCAGGCAATGGGACCTGTCCCTGCGCTGCGGACTGGAAGGCCGCGCGGCCACACGGTCCAATATCCTGAGTGACGTCCGGCCCTTTGGACTCAGCGAACGTGAGGCACGAAGAATCTGGGAAGAGATGCGGGAAACGGTCGCAGGCTGGCCAGAGCATTTCGCCGGGCACGGCGTGACAAAGCGGGAAATGGAGGAGCTCAGGCACCGCTTCGCATTAGCGGAAGGGACCATACATGAGTAGCCCTTTTCCTGTAGCAGGGCTCAACCCAAGCCATGACATGGACATGCAGCGCAAGATTGGGATATCAGGCCGTTGAAAAACGGCGATCTGCGGCGTCAGCGGAAAAAGCCAGACCGCTTATGTATGAGCAATACACTGCGCGTCCTGGCTTTTTTCGCTTCCTTGCATCTCACCATTTTTGAACGGCCTGCGAATTTTGAATTTTTCAACAGTCAGATACGGGGACAGGCAAACTGTTTCCTCTATGCGCATCATCCGTTAACCCACCGGAGTCCAAAATGAAATTAAAAGACCAGAAAGTCCTGATGTTTGTGGATGACATCTATGAAGACATGGAACTTCTCTACCCATACTACCGCCTGATCGAAGAAGGCGCCGAAGTGGTCGTCGCCGGGCCTCAGGCGGGAGTCGTCTACACCGGCAAAAACGGGTATCCCTTCAAATCCACTGCCGCCATAGCGGATCAGCAGGCGAGGGACTTCGACCTGCTGGTCATTGCCGGCGGGTTCGCCCCCGACAAACTCAGACGTGACCCCAAGGTCCTGGAACTCACTCGCGAAATGCACGAAGCCGGGAAAATAGTCGCCCACATCTGCCACGGCGGATGGATTCCGATCTCCGCAGGGATCATGAAAGGCTTCACCTGCACATCCACCCCCGGCATCAAGGACGACCTGGCCAACGCGGGCGCTACGTGGGTGGATAAGGAAGTTGTCGTGGACCGGAATCAGATATCCGCACGAAAGCCTGATGATCTGCCTGCATTTTGCCGCGCCATCATAGCACAGGCCGCGAAATAGACCTTTCAGTAGCGCATACGCAAATAGGTCAGCAGAAATTACATGCCAACCTATTTGCGGTTTTTCCTGCGGTCTTCGTGGCAGAAAGGCCAAAGGTAACCCTGAGCCCTTTTTCTGGATGGTAGCCAAAGAGTTCAGAAGGCCAAGAGAGATCAAGGATCACTCATGTGCAGACCGAGGTCGACCCTTGCGTCGAGTTCTGATCCCGGCGGGTGCGATCCGCTCGAGGACCCGCGCGGCGGCGTTCTCGACGGGAAGCGCCTGTCCGGGACCGGCGTTGCGGCCAGGTCCCGGACAGGGTCGGAGCGCTTCCGCCGGCGATCCCGGTTGAGGCGGACCGGGAGGTATCCGGAGCGCCCTGTCAGGCCTTCATGCACCGGCCCCGCAGGGCTTCGCGGCGCATGCGCAGCAGCCGCAGGACAGCGGAGCTATATCCGCCGCGTCCCGGTCCATGATCTCGCGCATCATGCCCGCGGCTCTGGCCGTCAGCCGTTTGCACTTCTCCATGTTCTCCTGGGGGCCGAAATTCGCCAGGAGTTCGCCGCAGGCGGTGCAGTCGTGCATGCTCTGGAAACGCTCACGAAAATCCTTGGCCATGGCCGCCACGGTGTCCCATGATTCCTCCGGAGCGCTGCGGCCGCGCAGGATCCCCAGGGCGATGAGGCTGCCCGAAAGGGCACCGCAAAGTTCCTCTCTGCTTCTGCCCACACCTGCGCCGAAGGCGCTGGCGGCCCTGCCCAGACTCTCCCTGTCGTGTCCCTCGCTTTCAAGCAGCGCGCCGAGGGCGGCCTCGGCACAGTGCATGCCGCTCTGAAAAATTTCGTAAGTGCGTTCTTCAACTTGTGATGGATGCATGATCTCTCTCCGTGTTTGATTTCCGACTGGTTTGCGTTAACGATCTGGAAATCCGATTTAATACGAATTATGATCGAATCCAGCGATTTTTTTCGATCGCACCGATCGATTTTCCGAAACGGGAGGATACATGGAGCTTCGAGACCTGAAGACATTTGTGGTCGTTGCTCGCCTGCAGAGCTTTCACCGCGCCAGCGACGAACTGCACACGGCACAGTCCACCGTGTCCGCGCGTATCGCGGCCCTGGAGGAAGATCTGGGCGTGCGCCTGTTCGAGCGGCTCGGGCGCAGGATCGTACTCACGGAGCCGGGGCGTCGCCTGCTGGACTATGCCCGGCGCATGGTGGACCTGGAGGACGAGACGCGTGCCTGGGTCTGCGGGGAAGGTGAGTCGCGCGGTAGCATTTCCGTAAGGGTTCCGGAGTCCCTTTGCGCCTACCGTCTGGGTGCAGCCATCCGCGCCATGCGTCAGCGCTTTCCCCGGATGGCGTTGAGTTTTACCGCCTGCGCGTCGGAGGGGCTGGACAGGGATCTGCGGGGCGGCTTGACGGATCTGGCCTTCCTCATGGCGGACTCCGTGTCCGGGAAGGATCTCGTGGTCGAGGCGCTGTCCGTGGAGTCCCTCGCGCTGGTCTGCGGTCCCGGTCATCGACTCGCAGGACTGGCCGCGGTCCGCGCCGAGGACCTTGCAGGGGAGACCCTGGTCCTGTCCAAGGCCGACTGCTCCTACCGGGTCCTGTTCGAAGGGCTGCTCGAGGAGAGCGGCGTCGAAACGGCACCCGGACTGGAGTTCTCCAGCGCTGCCGCCTTGCGCGGGTGCGTGCTCGAGGGCGGCGGCGTTTCCATTCTTCCGGGGTTTGCGGTGAAAGGTGAAATCGAACGCGGTGAGTTGAAAATCCTGCCCTGGGCCGGGCCCCGGCTCGAGACGGCGGTCCTGATGCTTCACCACAAGGAAAAATGGCTTTCCCCGCCCCTGGCAGCGTTCATGGAGCTTGTGCGGGAGGAATTTGGAATCCCCCCGATGGGCGCACATTCGATACCCGTAGCCGGCGGAAGAGGAAAACGATGCTGCTGAGGGGAGGCCCCTTCAACCGCGTATCACCGCCGGCCCGGACGCTGGTGCCGCAAGGTGGAGAACGCCGGCAGGGCCCCTGCCACCGCTGACGGATCTTTCAAGGGGGATTCGCCGTATCCCGACAGGTCAGGTCATCAGGCAGTAGGCGTGGCAAAGCGCATTGAACCTGCGCGACCTCTGCCGGAGGACGGCCAGGAAGGCATTCCTGGCGATGTCGTCACAGAAGGCTGGGGTCAGATCTTGAACCTTGAATTGTTGAAAAGCCGAATGCCGAGTCTAGGTCATTTGAAAGAAACGCAGAAGGCTGGGGTCACAGAAGGCTGGGGTCAGATCTTGAACCTTGAATTGTTGAAAAGCCGAATGCCGAGTCTAGGTCATTTGAAAGAAACGGAACTGTTCAAGATTCAAGATCTGATAACCATACAAAAGGACACCTCCGAAAATAGCAGGTGACCGATTCCTCTGCTATATAGGAGTTGGCAAACACTCGTATCGGAGGTGTCCAATGGCTATATACGCAGGAATCGATTTGCATTCAAATTCAAATTTCTTGTCTGTGGTCGATAGTGCAGGAAAGATCATTGAAAAACGAAAACTTGCTAACGATGTCCAGGCAATTTTGCATCCGCTTGCTGCCTATCGAGAGCAGGTCCAAGGAATTGCTATCGAGTCGACTTTTAACTGGTATTGGATCGTCGATGCTTTGATGGACGAAGGGTATCGGGTGCATTTGGCCAATCCGGCGGCCATCCAGAAGTATTCTGGGCTCAAGCACAGCGACGACGCCAGTGATGCGGCTTGGCTGGCCGAGATGCTTCGCCTCGGCGTCCTGCCTGAAGGGTACATCTATCCCAAAGCGGAACGCCCGATCCGAGATTTATTGCGTAAACGCGGCCACTTGGTACGTTTAAGAACTTCATTGATCACCAGTTTGAAAGGTATTGTCTCCAGAAACAACGGGCATTCGATTTCGGTGAACAAGATCAAACAGCTTAAGACAAATCACGTAGCACCACTTTGCGTCGCCAATGAGGATCTGGCGCTTTGCGGAGAAGTCAGCAAAGACACCATCGACTACCTGGGGCGGCAGATAAAGAAGATCGAGAAGCAGGCCGAGGAGAGAATCGAACTGCGTCCGACGTACAAGGCCCTGCTTTCCATGCCAGGAGTAGGCGTGATTCTCGGTCTGACGATCATGTTGGAAACCGGTCCAATTGATCGTTTCCCCAAGGCGGGCAATTTTAGCTCATATTGCCGGAAAGTGCCGTCCACTTGGATTAGCAACGGTAAGCGTAAGGGGCGAGGCAACACCAAGAACGGAAACAAGTACTTGGCGTGGGCTTTCTCAGAGGTCGCAGAACTCGCAAGGCGTTACGACGACGCAAGCCGTTCATGGTATGACCGCAAGATGGCCAGAAGCAACAGAATGGTCGCACATAGCGCC
Organism: Desulfomicrobium baculatum DSM 4028; assembly: GCF_000023225.1. Taxonomy (NCBI): domain Bacteria; kingdom Pseudomonadati; phylum Thermodesulfobacteriota; class Desulfovibrionia; order Desulfovibrionales; family Desulfomicrobiaceae; genus Desulfomicrobium; species Desulfomicrobium baculatum. Next base: position 263,184 of record NC_013173.1, on the reverse strand, counting down.
TTGGCCCACAAACTTGCGCGGGCCGCGTATTTCATCATGCGGGAGGGCGTGAACTTTGATCACGAGAAATGTTTTGCATAAATTTGGAGGCGGTGGGGAACCAGCATTAGGGTTGGAATAACTGACCTGCCGGGAAACTTCGGACCACTCAATTCTTGAGAGTTTCCCCACGGTTCAGGTTTTTCCCATACTGCCGACAGAAATGCTCTGGCGTCATGTTGTTCAGGCTTGAATGCGGACGAATGGAGTTGTAGTGCCGCCTCCATTCCTCGATCACAACCCGCGCCTCGGACCGACACCGGAACCATTCCATCGACAGACACTCATCGCGAAATTTGCCGTTAAAACTCTCGTTCAAACCGTTCTGCCATGGCTTCCCAGGCTCAATCAGCGCCAGATCCAGAGACTCCTGAGCCGCCCATCTGAGCAGCGCCTTCGACACGAACTCCGGTCCGTTGTCAGAACGCAGGCTCAGAGGGGCTCCACGTTCGCTGATCAGGCGGGACAGCACCTCGATCACCCGGCCCGATCTGATGCTGCCGGCAACGTCTATAGCCAGGCATTCCCGCGTGTATTCGTCTACCACAGTCAGGCATTTGATCTGCTGACCATTGGCGCAGGCGTCATAGACAAAGTCGTACGCCCACAGTTCGTTTGCTCCCATCGGCAGTTGCGGTCTCGGGCGGGACGCCGCCACTCGTTTCCGAGGCCGCTTCCTGGGCACCTGCAACCCGGCCTTGGACCACAGGCGGAACGCCTTGTCGGCGCCCATGACATGCCCCAGACGCTCCATGAACACGTTGATCCGGCGATATCCAAAGCGCGGATACGTCGCAGCCAGATCTGTCATAGCCGCCATCAGTGGCTTGTCCCGGGCCTCCAGCCGTGACTCGTAGTGGTGGAGCGACGACCGGGAAGTGGATAACAGCGCACACGCCCTGCGTTGTGAAAGTCCGCGACTCCTGGCGTATGCCACCTGGAGGCGTCGGGCGGGTGCGCCTACCACTTTTTTGCGGCGATCTCCTTCATGACCTCGATTTCGAGGTCCCGTTCCGCAAGGATCTTCTTCAGTCGCGTGTTCTCTTGTTCCAGCAACCGCAGCCGCTTCACGTCATCGGCGGACATGCCGGCAAACCGCTGTCGCCACGTATAGATCGTCTGCTCGCTGATTCCATGCTTCTTGGCCACCTGGGCCACCGGACTGCGGTCAGCTTCGCGCAGGATGCCCACCATCTGCTCTTCGGAAAATCGTCCCTTTTTCATCAGTTCCCTCGTGGTTGAGGGGGAACCTATCTCAAGTTTCGACTGGTCTGAAAAGTGCCGGGCAGGTCATAACCACCAGATCTGATTGGTAGCCATCGCTTCCAGCTTTTCGGATGACTTTGTTTCGCCGACCACGACATGAGCCAGCAACGGGTTGGTTCACAACCATGAGATCTGTAAAAACACTTTGGACATGGCGTGGGATCGAAGATTATCTGGCCGTCGCAAGACGGTGGGGCTGCTCCGGCAGCCTAGATCCTGATGGGTGACTGGTGCGGCGAAATACGCTGACATCGCAAAGCTGATATTTCGAGAAAGGCAAAAACAAAGAAATTCGAGGTATTATCAAGTAGTTTTGTCCGAGGCGAGAAAACCTAATTTTCTGGCCCGCTGGAGCACTTTCTCTTGACCTCGGTCCTTTTGATGGGTGACCCATGCCCCACGGGTGCCCTGAAATTAGATCGGAATAGCCCGTGAGAATACCGACCCCCTCCCAGTCTCCGACATCAAAGTCCGTCACTACACGTTCCCGTAGCGCGATGATTCTTTTCCCAAGATCGTAATCAACCATTGCGGCGGCCTATATTTGACGCATAACGTCAAAATCACCAACTTCTCTGGTACATTTATTTTTTAAAATTAGCTAGATATCCACTTATCCTTCTCTCATCAACAGATCTCGCCTTGAAGGCGTTCCATCTCGGCATTAAACTCTGACATGTCAGGGGCTGTAAGCGTTAATGTGAGTTCAAGACGCACAATCTCTCCTTCCGGTATTTCTCTCGCAAAAGCAGTATTCAATTGGGAGTGCACGTGCTCAGCGAACTCTTCAATTTCCGAGATTATGTTCTTGGTCATCCCTGACGTTATCTGCATCAACCGCGAGTAGGCATCGTCAGTATGAATACGTTGAAACTCAAGCCCCCATTCTATGGCCTTTGCATAGGCTGCCCCTAGGCTTTTTGCGATATAGACCAGATGCGATGGATCACCAGGCTCACCTGGCGCACCAAATGCGACAGGAAGAGCCTGGTTCATTAATCGTATAAGCGAATCAGATACCCGCACCATGCCATCGGTATGAGTTGAGAGCCAATTCATCAGGGGGCCCATCTCATTAATGCTTATCGATGAGGCGAAGTTAAGCCCGTAGTCGTAGTCATATCTTCGGTTCCTCAAAGCTCTAACACTTTCCCTAAACACCTCGGCAAACAGGAGATATTCCCAGCCTGTTGGTTTCTGAAGGAGAATTTCTAAAGCCCGGGGAGAAAGTGTCTGCAGATCGTCTGGGAGGGCAACGCTTCGGATCCTTGAGCGGCTAGCCAAGCCGTCCATGAACAGATACGCCAGTTGAGCCTTCAGTGTATGGGTAACTTCGCGAGCTTTTTCAAATGGGAACACCCAATGCTCCGCGTTTCCTCGCAGAGCCTCTATAAATTCAAAGACTGAAGTTGAATCAACGATCCCTGTATAGTCTCCATCTGGATTCTTTTTCCATACCTCCATGAAACTAAGAACGGATTTGTTCACGAATACGTATATTGGAATTCCTTTTGCACGTGCCTCAAGATACTCTAAATTTGTTACAGATTTACCTTCACGTGGTGTCTGTCCATATCTGGCACCTACTATCAGGACGAATATGTCCGCCCGTGTCTTTACTGTTTCCAAGCAGTTCGCTATTGCATCGTAATTGGGGTTGACCGGAAAACTTGCGTACTCTGATATTATCGGGTCAAGCCCCAAGGTTACGAGGAATTCGGCCAAATCTGCTCGGACTTGCCCGAGATCAAAGCACGTGGAGCTTACGAAGACTGCGGGAGCATATCCTTTCGGCATCGGAAAAACCCTTCTGTGGTCTTTTAGAATTGTGTTAACAGTGTTATTATCCGGACTTCACCAAAATGGCAGTTCACTGATTACTGAATTTCCTTCAGCAAATCTAATTCCGTGAGCATGTCGCTACAGCTATTATTTTATTGCATATTTTTTAAAAAACCATCTTCTGATTAATTTTGAAGTCAGATTTATGCTCTGGCTGAAGTCAGGGTTATGCGGCACTCATAAGTGTACGCGAGTTAAGGCTCAGATCTTGAATCTTGAATTTTCTAAAGTGATTCAATATCATTACATCCCCTCTGACACTCATAACAAAACGCCTTCCCCCCAAACCTCTCCTTATTGTTCCAGCAAAACCGCGCCACATTATCCGGAATCGCCTTCCTGCATTTGAAGCAGTAATACTTCTTTTCCCCCTGCTCTTCCTCACCGTTGCTTCTGTCGATCACGGTCTGGATAGGGTCATGCGCGGGGTGGATTCCGAATTTCTTGCGGTAGTCGGGGGAGGCGCTGGAGTGGTGTGACTGTAGGGAATCTGCGAATTCGGCCACGATCGTGATCTTTGACAACTTCCCGATGGCAGCCAGATCCTGAAGGGGGTTCATTCTGTCGACAAACTCGTCGATTTTTGTCCGCAACGTATCGGCCTTGATCACCATGTCGGTATCGAACGTCTTCCTGTCCGGTCTGGTGATGACGGATTTGGGGGACATGAGGATCACGCTTCTGTAGCGGGGGACGATGGGGATGCCGAGCCTGCCGGGGATGAGGCCGCGGTCGGCGATGAACTTTTCCAGCAGGAATATGTGGCGCTTGTTCTGTTCGATGGGCGACGGGATGCCAAAGGAATGGGAGCCGCTTTTAAGGGTGAATTCTCCGCTGTCGTTGATGGCCACTTCGTAGGAGAAATTTTTTGATTCGATGACGTAGATATCGAAAAGGCGGTTGATCAGCAGGTGGTCGATCTGGGCCACGCTGCCCTGGTGCTCGATGCGCAGGTCGTGGATCACGCACCAGTTGTCGGATTTGCCGAAATAGAAGTTGATGTAGTAGGCGCAGTCCTCCTCCCCCGCTATTCCAGCCTTCATGGCCCTGAGTTCGCGTTCGATGAGAAAGCGCTTGCCTGGAGCGTCGGTCTGCTTCAGCAACGCATCGAGTTCGGCAATATCCTTGTCTTTCGGATCTCGACTCTTGATGATCATTCCCGGCCTCCGGATTGCGGCAAATGCGTCGGTTAGCAACAAATATTGATTTGAGCAAGGAGTGAATGATTGTAAGACATGGGTAGCAATCATTATTTTATCTGACTGCGGTACCAAGTTCGTTTAGTATTGATATGAAAGAGCGAGGTTATTCGCCGATAGGCTAGTGATGTATCGACCAACAGCCTGGATAAAGACATGCCTCCGCATCAATTTACATCTGCTCAATATGCCCGACAACTCGTTCGGCTATTTCCGATGCGGCGCACACGTTGAATTTTGTCATACAGACGTTACTGCAACATGATGGCTGACTCCAGATTTTCCCCACGCAAAGAGGTCAGCAGAAATTACCTGCTGACCTCTTTAAACTTGAAAAAACACAGATCAAAGATCATTGAACCTTGAAATTCAAGATACGACCCCGGCTTTACACGAAATTGCGTAAACTATCCGGCACTTCGGTTTCAGAACATAGGTCTTACCTCACCGGTGCCGCGGGGCGGCCAGGCCGAGATGTTCTTTTCTATTTGGCCTTCTGCAGGGAGGGCTTCGAGGCTGGTTGCCCCGTGTTCCCTAAGGCGTCCATCGCTTTTTGCCGGGCGAACCAATCGTTGAGTTCCATGATCGCCTGGGCAATATGATACCGCCCGTCGGCGAACACCCCGTAGTCCCCGCCTCCTGCCATGGATGAGGCAAAGCGAATATTGTTGGCGTAGAACAGCCAGACGTCGCTCCAGCGCCGCTCCATGGCTTCATCAAACGGGCTCCCTCCTGCCAGGTGATTGACGGCGTAGCCTTTGTCCCAAATATCCAGCATGATGCGCGATGCTTCGAGAGTCGCCGCATTGGTCGTCATGATGGTATTTTCAAACCGTTCCCAGAAATTATTCACCCAAGCGCTGCCATGACAGGAGCGGCAGACTTTCTGCATGTTTTCCGCGCGCTCGGCCATGGTCGACGCATTGATCAAAAAATCCCCCGCAAAGGTGCCGTCCAGGTTGGTTGGCAGCGGCAGCCCGTCGGCATTGCGGATAATGCTCGTGTCCGGGGAAATGGGGTGCGGGTGGGCGTAAATCAGTCCGAAAATCCGCCATGGCAGACGGTCCGTCATCTGGTGCGTCCTGGGTGCGATTTCGTTGCCGGACGCGTCCGCCAGAAGGCTGACGTGGCAGCTGGCGCAGGTTGGCGCCGTGAAATCCTCACCCACGGTCCAGGGGACCTTCTTGAAGTCCCATTCCTTGCCGTGGGTTGAAAACATGTTGCCGTGGCGGCTGGCGGAGTAGACCTTGTAGGCGGGGACATCCGGGCCGACATGACATTTCTTGCAGGTATAGGGCTGACGGGCCATTTCGATTGAGAACTGATGCCGATTGTGGCAGGCTCCGCACGTCCCAAGGCTGCCGTCGGTGTTTACCCGGCCCACGCCCTGGTTCGGCCAACCGGTCACCACTGGAAATTCCATACCGCCGTGAAAAGTGTCCCGTTCTTCCGAGCCGACGACCTCCAGTTCAGTTCCATGACAGTGAAGGCATGACTCCGCCTGGGTCAAAGGATCAGCAGGCGTGAACTCCAGCTTTTGTTCCGCACGCGCCACCCGGCCTTCGATGGTCCTGGCCAGATCCATGTAAAGAGGATTGTTGACCAGATTGCCCCGAGCGTGAGCCATCAGATTGCGGGAGAACTGGTCCGCCTCCTGGGCGTGACAGGTGGCGCAGTCCTTGGGACTCACGGCCGTATGCACATCGTACCCGCCGTGGTCAAAAGTTCCGGAATGGGCCTCGGAACGCTGGGTGTGACATTCGGCACAGCCTACGGCTACGTTCAGGAACTGTTCCGGAATCTCCGTGGATGACACTTTCAGCCCCAACCCCTTGACCTGTATCGCCTCTCCCGGGGTGATACGAGCATGACGACTTTCCCGCCAAGCCGAGACAATCCCTGGATGCAGATCCTCATGACAGAACAAACAATCCTGAGTGTCCTTGCTAACCGGGACTGCCGCAGATTGCGTTGCCCCAGCATTCAGCAAGGGAACCATCCCTGCAATCCCACCCGCCAATAGACCGGCAATTAATAAATTCCGCATATTCCGCACCTCCTGATCTGGCCTTCATGAAATATTTTTACGACACAACAGAGTAAAAAATAAAGATCACGGAGCGCAAACTGCAAACAATCCCATTTTTTTCAACTCATTGTTCCTTTTGCTTAATTCGCAAAATTCAGACGGCCAGATATTGAATTTCCCCCAACTATTGTAAGTGCATCCAGCACAAAACATGCTTCAAAAATCATTATGCCTATCTTAACGCATCGAAAATAAGAGGGTACACTTTCGACACTTCCCGCGCGTACAAAATATGCTCGCCCTTGAAGGCTCTTCCATTCAATACCAAATCGAACTTTACTCGAACGTGCCAACCATCAACGCACGGCACTGGCTCCAAATTTTCAGAATCATAGTCGCGCTGTCCTTGCTGCCAGAAACCGTCTGGGTAGTCTTGAATCAATACCACAGAGGCCTGTCCTGGAAACTCATAGGAGAAATTTCGGACAAGAATGGATTCAATATTTGGATTGCGACCACCTGTGACACCTGCTTCCCGCACAAAAAATTGGAAATAGACAGATTGTGGAGCATATAATTCCTTATACAAGAAAGATATTCGACTTTTGATATTTGGATACCCAGATGCAAACGTAGAAATGACAAGCTCATTTCCATCATCTAGGGGGAAAACGTGTGAAACATACTCGTACTTAGTAAATTTAGCGCAGCCAGCAGAGGATGCAATTATTACCGCAACTAAAAAAAGCTTTATTGGACAAAGGGGGTTGCTAATTTTAATTCGCATCATGCCACCTTCAAATATATGGTGTACACACATATCTTGCAGCGATCTGACAATCTATTGCCGCCCAAGAAGCACATCTTGAATTTCCTGGTTACAACGATATTTTTAAAATATTTCACACCTCTTAAACCACAGGCGAGACCGTTACAGCCCGCTTCACGCGGGGCGGTCAGAGTCCGCCGGGAGCGCTTCGCGGCTTCCTGCACAGACCCCGCACACATCATGGTACTCTTCCCAGATGGCGATGAAGTCTTCCTTGTTCTCCAGCAGGATATCCACCAGGCACGGATCGAAATGCTTGCCGCTCTCTTCCAGGAAATGGGCGAAGACCTCTTTCCAGGTCCAGGCCTCGTGGTAGACCCTCTTGTTGGACAGGGCGTCGAACACGTCGGCCACGGCCACGATGCGGCCATGGATGTGCGTCTCTTCACCCACGAGCCCTTGCGGGTAGCCATGGCCGTCCCACCGTTCATGGTGCAGCAGGATGATGCGGGCCGCCGTCTGGATGATGGGGCTTGATGAGCGCATGAGCAGATCATGTCCGCGCTGCACATGGCTCTTGATGATCTCGTATTCTTCCGGAGTGAGGGGGCCGGGCTTGTTCAGGACTGAATCGGGGATGCCGATCTTGCCCAGATCGTGGGCCGTGGAGGCCAGCTTCAGCATCTCCGCCTGTTCCTCTCCGAGCCCGTATTTGAGGGCCAGCAGGCGCACGTATTCCGAGACGCGTCGGACATGGCTTCCGGTCTCGGCCGAACGGCATTCCATGGTCTCGGCCATGTGAAAAATGACTTCCTTTTGCGTGTCCTCGATGCCCTTGTTTAGGTACAGATTGTCGAAAGCCAGGGATACGTTGGTAAAAAAGAGTTCGAGCAGATCCCGGTCATTTTCATCCAGATCCTTGGCCAGCTCGAAGTACAGAAAATTCTCCGAATCCGTCTTGCTTTTGAAATACCAGGCGCACTTGTCATCCTCGCAGTAAAAGCCGTGGGGCTGGCTCTTGGCCCGGTCCAGGGCCCGGTGCACCGCTTCGCTTCCGATCTCTTCAATGTGCATCCCCACATACTGGCTGAAGTCTCCCGTTGCGGCCAGGACCATCGATTCATCCTTAACCCCGGAAGCGGTCAGGCCGGAAGCATGAGTGTACACGGCGTCTTTTTTCAGCTGCAGAATGGACGTCAGCTGGCTCAAGACGCCGCACCCGAGCTTTTGCAACGACTGGCGTTCGAAAATGTCCGACGACGCCTCGATGATGCGCCGCAGGCCATTGCGGTTGTTCTCGATGGTGGTGATGAAGCTGTAGCTGCGCAGGGCCGAGATGAGCGTGACCAGCATCTTCTCCAGGGTCAGCTCCGTCTTCTCCTTGTAGTCGTCGATATCGTAATCAAGGATGACCTGCGCCGCCGGAGCCTTGCCCGGCTGCCCGGTGCGCAGGATGATGCGCACGGTGTAATTGCACAGCTCCTCGCGAATGTACCTGACAAGCCTGAGCCCGCTGTCATCGGTCTCCATGACCACATCAAGCAGAATCACGGCGATGTCGGGATGCTCCGCCAGGACTATCTTGGCCTCTTCACCGCTGTAGGCATGCAAAAAATAGAACGTGCGGCCGCGATACTCCTGCCCGGCGAGCATATAGACCGTGACGGTATGCACGTCCGCCTCGTCGTCCACGATCAGGATCTTCCAGCCGTCGTCCTTTGCGCCCTGGGCAGGAGCCAGGGGTGGGATCTCGTCCTTGAACAGGATTTCGTCGTTATCGGTCATGCGCTCTCTCTTTCCACGGGCATGCGCACCTGAAACGTAGTGCCCTGGCCCGGGGCACTGCAACAGGTGATGGTTCCGCCCAGGGTTCCGGTCACGATATTGAAGACGATATGCAGGCCAAGACCGGTGGAGCCTTTGGCCCGAGCCGTGGTGAAAAAGGGTTCGAAGATCCTGTCCTGCACTTCCGGGGCGATGCCGCATCCGTCGTCGGAATAGGTCAGGCTCAGCGTGCCGTCATTCCTGGCGACCACAATGCGGATCAGACCGGCCTGCCCCTCGCCGAAGGCATGAGTCAGGGAGTTGACTATGAAGTTGGTCAAGATCTGGGAAAGCGCCCCGGGATAACTCTCGATGACCAGATCCTCGTCGCACTCCACCTCGACGCGATGCGGCGTCTTCTTGAGCTTTGGCCGCAGGCTCAGGAGCACCTGCCCGATATATTCCCGCACGTTGAAGCTGCGCCGCGATTCGGAGACCTGGTCCGCCGCGACCATTTTGAAACTGCGGATCAGATCCGAGGCACGGTTCAGATTGAGGAGACTCATCTCCACGCCTTCGCGGGTGGACTCCAGATATTCGGTCAGGTTTGAGCGTTTCATCTCTCCCGTGGCGAACAGTTCGCTCAAGATCCGGTTCTTTTCGGCCATGGTGGACGTGGCGGAAAGGGCAACGCCCACAGGCGTGTTTATTTCGTGGGCCACACCCGCCACAAGCCCGCCCAGGGCCGCGAGCTTCTCGGACATGACCAGCTGTCCCTGGGCCTGACGCAGGCTCTCCAGGGCCGTCTGCAAATTTTCGTTGGCCTTGGCCAATTCGGACGTTCGCTGCTCGACCCGGTCCTCCAGATCCTCGTTGAGTATGCAGACCTCTTCCTCGGCCCGTCGCCGATCGTAATCCTGAATTTGCAGGCTTTCCGCCATGCGATCAAACGCCGCCGCGAGGACGCCAAGCTCCCCCTCGTCGTGATCGAGGCCCGTGCGCGTGTCCAGGTCGCCTGTACCCAGGCTATCCACGGCGAACATGAGCCGATCCAGACGACGCATGATGGTCAGTTCTCCTACAAAGTGAGCCGTGCCTATGGCCAGGGCCGTCGCGAGCACAAGCAGCACGAGATTGCGCACAAGCGCCCTCCTCGCCTCGGCCAGGGCCAGGTCTTCGGGCTGCCCAAGACGGATCATGAGCGGCGGCGAATGGGCGTCCTCGAACTGCAGGCGTTTGAAACCGTAGAGCCGCCGCACCCCGTCAACGCCTTTGTCCAGAAAAGCGCCTTCCTCCGCGTCTGCCGACATCTTCTCTATCATATGGGGCAGATCCGGAACCCATGTGTATTTCTCGGTTTCCGGAAACCGGGTCAGACGGATGCCTTCGGCGTCGGTCAGGGTAAACACCGAGCCCTCCGGCAGATGAGCTTCGGCAAAAATCCGCCCGAAGTAGATCAGATCAAAAGAGGCCACCAGCACTCCGCGCAGCGTACCCTCCCGATCCGTGACCGGCTGGGCGAAATCCATGACCACGCTTCGGGTATCCTGATGCAGATGATATTTCCCCATGGCAAACCGTACGCCCTGCCTGGCTTCCTGAAAACAGGTCTCGCTTGCGATGGAGGAAAAGGAGGCCACCGGAGACACAGCCACGATACGGCCGTCGGTATCGGACAGGGCCAAGGCGGCGTAGTCTCCATTGCGGGAGAGCATTTCCTCCAGCAGAAGTTGAGAACCCTCAGGATCGAGCACCTGTATCTCGCGCGCCTTGGACAGGGTGGCCAACAGCAAGCGGGCATTTTCAATAACCTTTGCGTGGTGCGAAGCCATGACCTGGATCTGCCGCAGGGCCGCCGCTTCGGCGCTGTCCACCATGTTCTCCCGAAGCGTGTAGCCCGAAAAAAGCATGATCCCCAGAGCCGGCAACATAGCCAAAAGTACCAGAAAGATGAGGGTCGCACGGATTGAAGAGAAAAACGGAAGCCTCATATGTCCTCCGGCAAACAAAAAAGCGCTCGCAAAGCGTGCATGCTTTTAACGGAGTAATAACGGCGCAGGGAGATGGAAGCAAGAAATTCCCGCAAGATAAGGCTTCTTGCGGGAATTTTGGGGTGTCTTGAGTGCCCGAAGCGGTCTAGTGCTCGGAGGTCACGGAACGGGCGATGGAGTAGCAATAATCGCCGATCTTTTCGAGCCGGGCCAGCAGGTTGATGAAGGTCAGGCCGCCCTCGATCCCGCACTTGCCGATCTTGAGCCGCTCGATGTGGGCTTCACGCATGGACTCGCGCATGGCGTCGATGGTCCGCTCGGCCTCCTCGGCCTTCTCCATGAGATGTTCCGGCTGCCTGATCAGGGCATCGCTGATCATCTTCAGGAATTCATCGACCTTGGCGGCGATAATGAACAGATCGCGCATGGCGACTTCGTTGAATTTGAGCTCCTTGTCGACAATGTCCTCGCACAATAGCCCAAACGCCTCCACGGCATCGCCGATACGCTCGAGATTGTTGACGACGCGCATCTGCTCGGCGATGTCGTTGGAGGTTTCCTCGTTGATTTCGCTTTGCATGGTCTTGGCCAGGAAGGTGGAGATGGCCCGGTGCATGGCGTTGACCTGATCCTCGAAACGCTGGCGTTGCCGAATGGTGCGGTGGTCCCGCGTCTCCAGGCATTCCAGGGCGTTGCTATATGCCGCCTGCACGGTCAGGGACATGCGATGGATTTCGCCCCGAACCTGGGCCAAGGCCGCCACGGGGTTGTCCTCGACGTGCTGATCAAAGACCGGTTGACGGAAGAGGGAGTCTCCCGTGGTCTTGTCCTTGGGGGAAAGCCAGGTGCCCACCCGCACCAACACGGGCAAAAAGACCAGAAAAACGAAGGCGTTGGTCAAATTGAAAAGCGTGTGACCGTTGGCCAGATAGCGGCCTATATGCGGGTATTCCTGGCCCACGTGCATATCCCAGGGCGGAACGCCCATGGACGCGGTTGCCCATTCAATCCCCTGCAAGAACCAGGGAAATATGAGCAGCATGATGCACACTCCAAGCACATTGAACATGGTGTTGGACCGCGCAGCCCGATGGGCATCGATACTGGTCGACCCGATGGTGGCCAGCTCGGCGGTGATGGTGGTGCCGATGTTTTCGCCCAGCACCAGGGCCATGGCCGAAGGAAAGTCGAGCAGTCCCTGGGTGGCCAGGGCCATGGTCAGGCCCACCGTGGCCGAGGAGGACTGCAGGATCATGGTCAGCCCGCAGCCCGTGGCCACGCAAAGAAGTATCCCGCCAAAGGAAGCCGCGTTGAACTTGGTGAAAAAGGCGATGAACTCAGGCTCCAGGCGCAGGGGTTTGAGGCCGTCGCCCATGACCGTCATGCCGAAAAAGAGCAGGCCGAAACCGAGGATGACTTCACCGAGATAGCGGTATTTCTTGCGCGTGGAAAAATACTTGAGGGGCACGCCCAGCGCAATGGCGGGCAGGGCGAGGGCCGAGAGCTTGAAAGCGATGAGCTGGGCGGTCATGGTCGTGCCCACGTTGCAGCCCAACATTACGCCAACGGCCTGAGTCAGCGACATGAGCCCCGCCGACACGAAGCTGATGAGCATGACCGTGGTGGCCGAGGATGACTGCACCAGGGCGGTGACGGCCGCGCCCGTGGCGAAGCCCACCACCCTGTTGTCGGACACGGCCTTGAGGACGTTGCGAATCCTGTTGCCGGCGGCCATCTGCAGGCCCTCGGTCATGAGCTTCATCCCGAGGATGAAAATGCCGAGTCCTCCAAGGGTCTGAATCAAGATATTGAGCATAAGGTATCCATAAAAGATGTTTGTGACAATTGTATGACAAAGACGTGAAACCCGCACCTCTGTAGAGTATCTTGGGCGTTAAGAAAAGTTTTTTTACTCTTCGGAAACAAAACTGTCACAGAGCGGTAACAATCGAATTATCTTCTTTTATTTTAAAAGATTATATTAAAATATCTCGGAATAAGAACCTGAAATCCACTCTCCGCGAAACACGCCGGCCCGCTGGAAAGCACTTCCCGAGTTGCACAATTCGCCTAGCCGTGAGATGAAAAAAAAGACGCGACCAAACCCCTTTCGCACCCCGAGGAGGACTGCCGTGGATAAACAAAACGCCTTCGTGCTCTGGTTTGACGAGCTCGGAATAGAAGATGTGCCGCTGGTCGGCGGCAAGAACGCAAGCCTTGGCGAGATGTACCGCAACCTTGTGCCGAAAGGCGTGCCCATCCCGAACGGTTTCGCTGTCACCGCCCACGCTTACCGCCACCTGCTCAAAGCTTCCGGGGCCATGGACAAGATCAGGGCCATCATGGAGGGCCTTGATACCCACGACATGGACAACCTCATGGAACGGGGAAGCCGCATCCGCGCCCTCATACGCAATCTCGAAATCCCGGCGGACCTGCAGAGCGCCATCACAGGCGCCTACCGCGAACTGGAGCAGACGTACGGCTCCAATGTGGACGTGGCCGTGCGCTCCTCGGCCACAGCCGAGGACCTGCCCGACGCCAGCTTCGCGGGTCAGCAGGAAACCTACCTGAACATCCGCGGCGCGGAAGACCTCATGGACGCCTGCCAGCGCTGCTTTGCCTCCCTTTTCACCAACAGGGCCATCTCCTACCGCCAGGACAAGGGTTTCGACCATTTCTCCATCGCGCTGTCCATCGGCGTGCAGAAGATGGTGCGCTCGGACCTCTCGTCCAGCGGCGTCATGTTCTCCATCGACACCGAGACCGGCTTCAAGGACGCGGTCTTCCTGACCGGGGCCTGGGGCCTCGGGGAAAACGTGGTCCAGGGAGCGGTCAACCCCGACGAATGGTACATCTTCAAGCCCACGCTCAAAAAAGGGTTCAAGCCCATCATCATGAAGCGGGTCGGCGGCAAGGCCATCAAGATGATCTACACCACCGACGCCAAGGCCCCGACCAAGAACGTGACCGTGCCCGAAGAGGACCGGCGCAGGCTGGTCATAAGCGACGAGGAGGTCGTGGCCCTGGCCCGCATGGCCTGCACCATCGAGGAACATTACAGCGCCCATCGCGGCCAGTTCACGCCCATGGACATCGAATGGGCCAAGGACGGCCAGACCGGAGAACTCTTCATCGTCCAGGCCCGGCCCGAGACCGTGCATTCCATGAAAGACCTGGCCGTGCTCAAGAAATACGTGCTCCTGGAAAAGGGGGAAACGCTGGTCGAAGGTCAGTCCGTGGGCGAGCTCATCGGGCAGGGGCCGGTGCAGGTCATCAAGTCGGCGGGGATGATCCACACCTTCCGCAAAGGCGAGGTGCTGGTCACGGACATGACCGACCCGGACTGGGAGCCGATCATGAAGATCGCGTCGGCCATCGTCACCAACCGTGGAGGCAGGACCTGCCACGCGGCCATCGTCAGCCGGGAGCTCGGGATCCCGTGTATCGTCGGCACAGGCAACGCGACCACGAAGCTGACCCAGGGCGAGGACGTGACCGTGGACTGCTCCGAGGGCTCCATCGGCAGCGTGTACCGGGGCCTCGTGCCTTTTGAAGTCCAGGAGACGGATCTTGGCACCCTGCCCAAACCCAAGACCAAGATCATGATGAACCTGGCCAGCCCCGAGCAGGCCTTCGAAAAGAGCTTCATCCCCAACGAAGGAGTGGGTCTGGCGCGGGAAGAATTCATCATCAACTCCTATATCAAGATCCACCCCCTGGCGCTTCTGAACTACGAGGACCTGCCTGACGACATCCTGAAGCGCGCCATCGCCGACATGACCTCGGGCTATGCCGACAAGGCGGAGTTTTTTGTCGACAAGCTGGCCGAAGGGGTGGGCATGATCGCGGCCGCCTTCTACCCCAAGCAGGTCATCGTGCGCCTCTCGGACTTCAAGTCCAACGAGTACGCCAACCTCATCGGCGGCAAGCTCTTCGAGCCGGACGAGGAGAATCCCATGATCGGCTGGCGCGGGGCCTCGCGCTACTATTCCCCGAACTACAAGGCGGCTTTTGGCCTTGAATGCCGGGCCATGAAGAAAATCCGTGAGGACATGGGGCTGACCAACGTGGAGATCATGATCCCCTTCCCGCGCACCGTGGAGGAGGCCAAAAAGGTCATCGAGACCATGGCCGAGTTCGGCCTGAAGCAGGGCGAGAACGGCCTGAAAATCATCGGCATGTGCGAGATCCCGTCCAACGTGATCATGGCCGAGGAATTCCTTGAAGTCTTCGACGGCTTCTCCATCGGCACCAACGACCTGACCCAACTCATTTTGGGTGTGGACCGCGATTCGTCCCTGGTGGCCCACGTCTACGACGAGCGCAATCCGGCCGTGAAGCGGTTCGTCAGACAGGTCATCGAGGTGGCGGTAAAGAAGGGCAAATACATCGGCATCTGCGGCCAGGCCCCGAGCGACTACCCCGAGTTCGCCGAGTTCGTGGTCGAGTGCGGCATCGAATCCATGTCCTTGAATCCGGACACGGTCATCAAGACCACCCTCATCGTGGCCGAGCTGGAAAAGAAGCTGGGCCTTGGCTGAACATCCCAGAGCCGGACGCGCCGGGCGCGTCCGGCTCTGACTTTTTGCTCCGCCAAGCGCGCTTTTTCGATTATGCGCGCACGTCTCTCTTATATCGAAAATGGACCACCCAATCGGGTATTCGCCCATACCCGAAACACAACCCCCGCATCCCCTTGATCAGAACGATATTACATGATCTACATTGCCAATCCTGCGACCACGAAAAGCTTCATCTAACTCATTACAAATTTTTGCATTTTGCAAGATATGGTTCTTTTTCTAAAAGAACTGCTTTGTCTTTGACTTTTTTTGAACGCACCAATTGCATACTGTAATTCTGGAATCAATTTTTCTTGTCATAATTCAGAAATTAACGGTCGCGGAAAAGGAGATCAAATGCACATATATTCCGAAAACCAGCGGCGCCTGGCAAAAAACATCGCGGCGGACGCCACCCGTTCCAACTGGACGGATTGGAAGTGGCACGTCCGCAACAGCATCAAAAGCATCGAGGGAGTCGAGCGTCTGCTTGGCATCGAATTTACCGAGAAGGAGCGCAAAGCGCTGAGGAACACCACGGAAAAATTTCCTATGGCCATCACTCCGTATTATCTGTCCCTCATTGATCCCAGCGACTATCGCAACGACCCCGTGTTCATGCAGGCCTTTCCCTCGACCGACGAATTGCGCATCGAAAGCCACGACATGAGCGACCCTCTGCACGAGGACGAGGATTCCCCCGTGCCCGGCCTGACCCACCGCTATCCGGACCGGGTGCTGCTGCATGTCAGCAACACCTGCGCCATGTACTGCCGCCACTGCACCCGCAAGCGCAAGGTCGGCGACCGTGATTCCATCCCCAGCCGTGAAGACCTGCGCCAGGGGATCGAATATATCCGCAACACTCCGCAGGTGCGCGACGTGCTCCTGTCCGGAGGCGACCCTTTTCTGCTCTCGGATGACATGCTCGATTGGCTGCTGACCGAGATCGGCGGCATCGAGCACGTAGAGGTCGTGCGCATCGGCACGCGCACTCCGGTGGTTCTGCCATACCGCATCACCGACGAACTGGTCGAGATGCTCAAAAAGCATCATCCGCTCTGGATCAACACGCATTTCAACCATCCGGCGGAGATCACGGCCTCGTCCAAGCAGGCCCTGGCCAAGCTGGCCAACGCAGGCATCCCCCTTGGCAACCAGAGCGTGCTCCTGGCCGGGGTGAACGACTGCCCGCGCCTGATCAAGGTTCTCAATCACAAGCTGGTCCGCAACCGGGTCCGCCCCTATTACCTGTACCAGTGCGACCTGTCCGAGGGCCTGACCCATTTTCGCACGCCCATCGGCAAGGGCATCGAGATCCTGGAGAGCCTGCGCGGCCACACCAGCGGCTTCTCCATCCCGACGTATGTGGTCGATGCTCCGGGCGGCGGCGGCAAGATTCCGCTCATGCCCAACTACATCATCTCGTGGACAGCGAACAAGGTCGTGCTGCGCAACTACGAGGGCGTCATCACCACCTACCACGAGCCGGCCCATTACGAGCCGACGTACTGTGACCGCGAATGCACGACCTGCAACCTGCAGCTGCGCGAGGCCGACGCCGAAGAAAAGGCCATCGGCATCGAAAGCCTGCTGGCCGACTGGGACGACACCCAGAGCCTGACCCCCGAAGAGAACGAACGCATAGGGAGGCGCACCGATGCAGCCTGACAGCATGATCCGCATGACAGGGGCTCTGCTCCAGCACGGGCCGGCCAGCGACCGGGTCTATCTGATGAAGCTGGCGTCCCCGGACGTGCCGCGCATCATCCGCTTCATGGAGCAGCTTGCTTCGACCAACGGCTACTCCAAGCTTTTCGCCAAGGTTCCGGGGCAGGCCGAGGGCTGGTTCAGGGCCCAGGGCTTCAAGGTGGAGGCCAGGGTTCCGGGCATGTTCAACGGCAACCAGGACGGCTGCTTCATGGCCAAATATCCGAAGCGGGAACGCTCGGTCATAAGCAGCCCCAAACTGGTGCAAAAAGTGCTGAGTACGGCCAGGGAGCAAAGCGTGCACAGCGGGCGAAGCCTGCCCGAAGGGTGGAAGACAGTCACAATGAAACCGGAGGATGCGCAAGCCATGGCGGATCTCTACCGCCAGGTCTTCGAGACCTACCCCTTTCCCATCCACGACCCGGAGTATTTGCGCTCGACGATGGATTCGCACGTGCGCTACTTCGGAATTCGCGATGACGCGGGTCGCTTGACAGCCCTGGCCTCGGCTGAAATGGATTGTTCGGCCGGCAACGTGGAAATGACGGACTTCGCCACGCTCGCGGACTGTCGCGGCAAGGGTCTGGCCAGCATCCTCCTGGCCCATATGGAAAAAGCGATGGCCAAGGCCGGAATCGACACCGCCTACACCATCGCCAGGGCCCACGCCACCGGCATGAACATCGTTTTCGCCAGGCAGGGGTACGACTTTGCCGGCACCCTGCCCAACAACACCCAGATCAAAGGCGATCTTGAGAGCATGAATGTCTGGTATAAACCCCTTGAAGCCTGCAATTAAACGTTTTGATCTGGCCTACTCCGTCCGCTGGAATCTCTTTCTGATCACCAGCGGCGCGCTCCTGTGCGCCTTCGCCATGAAAAGCATCGCCGTGCCCCAACAGTTCATCCCCGGCGGTTTTTTCGGCGTGGGCGCGCTCATATATTACAAAACGGGCTGGCTGACGCCGGGCATCCTCTTTTTCCTGATCAACCTGCCCGCTTTTATTCTGGGCTGGTACAAGCTCAGCCCCCGTTTCGTGCTCTACAGCCTTTACGGCATGGTGGTCATGACCGTGGCCTTCGAGGTCATGGACATAGACGTCGTGATTCACAACCAATTCTACGCGGCCGTAGCCTGCGGCGTGCTGAACGGGCTTGGCGGCGGGCTCATCCTGCGCTCTCTGGGATCGGGAGGAGGCCTGGACATCATCGCGGTCTATCTCTTCCAGACGTACAATATCGGCGTGGGCAAGGTCTATTTCGGATTCAACCTTGCCCTTTTCCTCCTGTGCCTGACGATCATGCCCGCCGATCTGGTCATCGTATCCCTCATTCTGGTCTTCATCTCCTCGGCCATGGTCGAACAGACCCTGGCGCTCTTTTCGCAACGCAAGGTCGTCTTCATCATCTCCGATCATTCCGAAGCCATCAGCCAGACCATTCTCGATTCCATGAAGCAGAGCGCGACCTTCCTCAAAGGCATGGGCGCGTTCAGCAAGCGCGAAAAAAACGTGCTCATGACCGTGGTCAACAACATCCAGCTCAAAAAGCTCGAAGAAATCACCTTCACCCACGACCCGCAGGCCCTCTTCATCGTGGAAAACACCTTCACGGTGCTGGGCTCAAGCTTTTCCAAGCGCAAGATCTACTGACACCCGAATCGTATCATACAACCGCCTTCGATCACACGCATCAAACCATCCCCCCCATTTCCACACCACTCCAGCGGGCCGGGCTTAGCCGGACAAGGGTTGCCGACTGTCTGACTGAGCCAGGCATCGTTTGCTTTCCGGCCGTTTGCCGCACGAAGCGCGGCAGAATGCCCGAACCTCAAGGCCGGAAAGCATTACGAGGCCCGCAAAGGAGTTTCGGCAGCCCTTGTCCGGCTAAGCCCGGCTCGCGGTCGCACGGGAACTGCCAGCCATTTCCAACCCCTTACCGCATCGCTTCAAGCGTGTCGGCGGGGGCCCGCAGAAAAAGATGAAGAGGCAACCACCCCGCCCTTAGGCAGCCCTTGTCCGGCCAAGCCCGACTCGCGGCCGCACGGGAACTGCCTGCCATTTCCAACCCCTTCCCGCATCGCCTCAAGCGTGTCGGCGGGGGCCGGGCAAAGGCTGCCTGCTGTCTGACTGAGCCGGGCATCGTTTGCTTCCCGGCCGTTTGCCGCACGAAGCGCGGCAGAATGCCCGAACCTCAAGGTCGGGAAGCATTACGAGGCCCGCGAAGGAGTTCAGGCAGTCCTTGCCCGGATCCCGTCGACATGCGCTCGCCCTTCCAACGCTCGGTCAGATTGGAGCACCTTTCCCAACCAGTCACCCAGCGGCCCTCACATCCCCGCGCATGCCTGAAACCCAGGACAGGATGTGGTCGCGGCCCTTGGCAAAAGCCCGCACCACCCTCGGGTCGTACATTTTCCCGGACTGGGACAGAATCTCGGCCTCGGCGTCTTCAAAAGACATGGCGCTCTTGTACGGTCGCTCCTGCATCATGGCCGAGAGGCTGTCGGCTACGGCCAGAATCCGGGCGCCCACCGGAATGTCGTATCCGCTCAATCCGTCCGGATAGCCCGATCCATCGTACCGTTCGTGGTGATGGCGGATCATGCGCGCCACTCCGCTCTGGCCGTTCAAGGCCTTGACCGGCTGCACGATGCCCTCGCCGATGGCCGGATGCCGCTTGATGATTTCGAATTCCTCCCGCGTCAGAGGCCCGGGCTTCTGCAGGATGGCGTCGGGAATGCCTATCTTGCCGATGTCGTGCAGATGCCCGGCCAGATGGACAATCTCGGCCTGGGCGGGCGTGAAGCCCATATTCAGGGCCAGTATCTGGCTGACCACGGCCACCTCCTCGGAATGGGCGCAGGTCCAGGCGTCCTTGGCGTCCACGGCCCTGCCCAGGGATTCCGCCAATTGATGCAGGGTCAGCGCCAGCGGAGCGCAGGGATCGGCCTTGGCCGTAACAGACTCTGCCTGACAAAACAGGCATCCGGTATTATGAAACATACGATTCCTTACATCGTAAAAGATGAGAGCGTTGCGGGCACGCCGCACGAAGTGGGTTTTGATGCCCTAGGACGGGGCAGGAGAGGAAAGGCGGGGCGGAATGGAAACGGTCTCGTTCGTGACCACCTGATTTCCACCCAGGCCCTTGGCCTGGTACAGGCACGTATCGCAGCTGCGCACCAGATCGGGCATGTCGTGCCCAAGCGCGGGGCTCCAGGCGCACAGGCCGATGGAAACCGTGCATCCGTCAGCATTGCTGTTCGCGAAACGGACTCGAATCCGCTCGCAGGCACCGAGACAGGCAGAAAAATCAACGGTACGGAAAATGACTCCGAATTCGTCGCCACCAAACCTGAAACCCACGTCCACGCCTTCTCGCACCGATTCGCCGATGACACGGCCCAAGGTCGCCAGAACTTCATCCCCGACCTGATGACCATGCGTATCGTTGACACGCTTGAACCCGTCGCAATCAAGCAATGCCAGGAATACGCCCTGCCGTCGCGCGGGGTCGCGCAAGGCATTCGGCACAAAGCAATCGAAGTAACGCCGGTTGTACAGTCCGGTCAAAGGGTCGCGATAGGACATTTCCTCGTAGAAGCGCTTGCGCAGGTCGCTCTCGTCGAGCCGTTCATGAAGCTTCTTGGTCTGCGTCTCGATGTGGTGGGCCATCCAGTTCATGTTGCGCTTCAGGCGCAGCATTTCATGCTCGTCATCACCCTCCAGGCCTACGGGAAAACGCGCACCGTAGCGGCCCTGCTGGATCTGCGAGCAGAACTCGTTCAGAAGGCGCAGGTCGCGGAGCACCAGAAAATGCGCCCCGATCCGGCTTATCGGCGCCAGAAGGCCCAGCGCAACGGCCAGGCTGGCCACGAGCATGTTGACGGGGTCGATGACCGTCCCGGATTCGAGCATGGCCAGGGTCGTCCCCATGGGCACGAGTACAAGGACAAACAGGAGCAACGCCACCCGCCTGACGATGCCGATACGCGACGGCCAGGACGCACGGCCGGGGTCGAAGGAAGCCTGGGCGGCCGTTTCCGGAGCGGACACGCGGCTGGAACTTCGCTCCTTCACGGGCTGGCCGCCGCAAAAAAAATTCAACACTTCGCACCCTCACGCCGCAACGGGCAGCAGCCCGGCGCGTTGCAGCCGCCTCCGGCCTTGCGCCAGACGCAGCTTTTCAGACACAAGCGTCGCAAGCGCCGCCCGGACGCATGGTCCAGGCAGCGCAGCTCCGAGGCCCCCAGATGGCCTTCCGCCAAAAGCCTGGCCAGCGTGGATTCGGATATCTCCACGCGCAACGAGTCAATTCCATGAAGATGCATAACTTCCCTCATCCCTGTACTTCCCGGTGCTTTTCCACGGCATCGCGTCGCTTGCTCTCGTCTTGGCAGGAACCCGCCCCATCGCTATTTTCAAGGCTTTGCGCGTCCCCGATGCCCGTCTTTCTGGCCCATGACCGTGACCCCATCACGCCGCTCGAGTTCTTTCGCAACCGGTGCATTTCCTGAATCGAAAACAATTCCGATCCGTTATCCAGCTTGAAACACATATATCCTCCACGATTTCGATTGATTTTCATTGTCCCCATGAACGAGGCGCAATATCCCGTTCATCTTTCCCGGCCGTGAACATCGCGCCGCGTCATGTCTCGAAAGATCGGTAGCGGTGCGCACACATTTATTAGACACAGCTAACTATTTTTATACACAACGTCTTTACGCCACATACTACCTTCCCAAAGCACCCGTAAACAGAAGAGTAACACCGTCAGCAGTCTCGACTCACAACAAATAATTATTAGACGCGACTAATTCGTATGAGCGCGAATTATCCCGGCAGGCCCAATTCTGTCAATACTCATCACCGCAAAAAATGAGAAGCCAATACCGCGCGCCTGTTATCCTACCCGGTCCGAGGCCAAGTTCCGTCTGACCAGACACCTGCCTGAATTCAATGGCACTCTTAAAGATGGCTGGCAAATCTCTCTTGGCAGGAAACCCGCTGAGTGCTAAAAAAATACGTTGCGAACGCTACTCAAGCGGCTGCGAAACGACCGCCATCTGGTTTGTTAGCGACACGATGGCGGACGAGGCGGCACCGCCAAGGTGGACAAACGCAAATGCCGCCGGGGCGTTTTTGCACCCCGTCGCTTCTCATGCACGTCGCCGGGAGAAAATCCTGCCCAGTCCGGCCGGGGAGCCGATCAGACAGGGCGGAGCGCCTCCCCGGCCGATACAAAACCGGAGGGATTCATGTTCGTCGTCATCGTCGATATCGTTATCAAAAAAGAATTCGTGGAGAATTTCAGGGAAGCGGTGCTCAGACAGGGAGAGAATTCCATGAGCAGGGAAGAGGGATGTCTTGGCTTCGACATCCTCGAAAACCCCGAAGACCCGTCCCGCATCACCCTTTACGAATCATATACGGATGCGGCGACGTTCTACGGCATCCACCGTGAAACGCCCCATTTCACGGAGTACGCGCGAACCACCGCGCCCTGGGTGGAGAGCAAGAGCATGCGCGCCTTGACCAAGATCTGGCCCAAAAACTGACAGAGGTTTTGCTCCGCGAAGGGGAGGCGCTATTTCAGGTATTTGATGGCCATGAACCCGAGAATGGCCAGGACAACCAGGGCCGAAGCGGCCAGCTCGAAATGCCGTTCCATAAAGGGCTTGATGCGCGCCCCATAGAGGCGGATGAGGCCGGCCACCAGGAAAAAGCGCATCGCCCTGCCCAGCACCGAGGCCAGGACGAACTGTGCCAAATCAAAACTCATCATGCCGGAAGCGATGGTGAAGACCTTGTAGGGAATGGGCGTCACCGCCGCGACCAGCACGCCGAAAAATCCGTAATTTTCGTACCAGACGCGGACCATCTCCACCACGGCCTCGCCATGATACATCCGTACGATGGGCTGCCCCACCGTCTCCCACAGACCCCAACCAATGAAATAGCCAAGCAGTCCGCCCACAACCGAGGCCGCGGTGCACCAGGCGGCCAGCTTGAACCAACGCGCGGGCGTCGAAAAGCACAAGGCGATGAGCAGCACGTCGGGCGGCACCGGAAAAAAAGAGCTCTCGGCAAAGGACAAAACCACCAGGGCGGGCAGGGCATAGGGCGTGGCAGCCCAATGCAGGACCCAGTAATAGAGCTTTCGCAAAGGGTTGCGCGTGGCGCGGGCCTGGGCCAGATCGGTTGGAGCGGAGGTGGAGGAATCGTGTTTCATTGCGCTGGCAGCGCAGCATAAAACCGCAGGGATCACAACAAAAAAACGCGCCTCCGCATACTCTGCGCCCCTTTTCTTTTGCCCGCGTTTCCCGCACAGTCCGGCCTTCAAGGCTCACCCTTTTTCCGGAATCAGCATGACCAGACCCAAAACTCGGCCAAAGCCCGTGCCGGGTAGTACAGATCACGCCCCAGGCCGCCGCCCGGTCCTGCCGTGGCCGCTACCCGCCCTTATCGCCTGGAGCGTGTGCTGGGCGCTTTTCCTGAGCCTGAGTGCCCTGCAAATTCCTGTTTTGTGGAGTCTGATCCTGGCCACAAGCCTTGGTTTCGCGGCCGGCCTGCGCGCCGCCTCTGCCTGGCGCAAACTTTTCATCAGCGCCGGCTTTCCCCTGTCTTTGGCCGCCTCAAACCTCGGAGCCGGGCTTTCGCCCTGGGCCTGGCTCATCCCGCTTGGACTTTTGCTGCTCCTCTACCCCATGAGCGCCTGGCGGGACGCCCCGCTCTTCCCCACTCCCCATGGCATTCTGGACGGATTGGACACGATCGCGCCGCTCAAATGCACGGATCGCATTCTGGACGCCGGTTGCGGACTCGGTGCGGGGCTTGCGGAGTTGCACCGGGTCTATCCTGTGGCGCAGCTTGACGGGCTCGAGAAAAGCTGGCCCCTGCGCTTTTTGTGCGCCTGGCGCTGCCCTTTCGCCCGAGTACGCCACGCGGATATCTGGAAAGAGGATTGGTCGGGCTACTCCATGGTCTACATGTTTCAGCGACCCGAGAGCATGGGACCGGCAGCAGCGAAAGCAAGGCAGGAGCTTTCCCAAGGAAGCTGGCTGGTCAGCCTTGAATTCGAAGCCCCGACGCTGAAACCTGTCGTCGTGCTCCGAAACCGGGCGGACAAGCCCGTCTGGGTCTACCGCATGGGGTGAATCCACCTCCAGCCCCGGAAAAAAACCGTCGGCTTGGCTGAAGACATTATTCTCTCGACGAGAAGTCCCTGGCGCAGCCTAAAACAAACGCGAGAACCCCCGCCGCTTGCGCGACGGGGGTTCTCGCGTTTGAATCATTTCCCGCGAAATACGATTACTGCGTGCTTGTAAACTCATGCCCCTTGTGCAGGGCCTTGGAGACCGGGATGATATCGGCGGTCGGGCAGAAAAGCGTCTCCATGGTGACGTCTTTTAAGGCCTCGCAGAGCACCTGGTCCATGTTCTCGACAAAGACGATCTCCAGATCCTTCAGGATGACTTTCGGCACTTCCTTCAGATCCCGCTCGTTCTCCTTGGGCATCAGCACTTTTGTGATGAGCCCCCGGTGGGCGGCCAGGAGCTTGTCGCGCACCCCGCCGATGGGCAGAACCCGGCCGCGCAGGGTGATCTCCCCGGTCATGGCCACGTCGTTGCGCACGGGGATGTCGAGCAGGGCCGAGGCCAGGCAGGTGGCCAGCGTGATCCCGGCCGAAGGCCCGTCCTTGGGCGTGGCCCCTTCGGGCACGTGGATGTGGGTGTCGATCTCCTTGTAGAAATCCTTGCGCAGCCCGAAAAATTCCGACCGGGAACGGATGTAGCTGATGGCCGCCTTGGCCGATTCCTGCATGACGTCGCCAAGTTTGCCGGTGATCTCGATCTTGCCCGTGCCGGGCATGAGCGCCACTTCCACAAACAGCAGCTCTCCGCCGACCTGGGTCCAGGCCAGGCCCGTGGCCACGCCGACCTGGGCCTCTTCCTCGCGCTGGCCGTGGCGAACCTTGGGAACTCCAAGGTAGGTGCCGAGCATGGACTTGGTCACGGCCACGGTCTTGTCCATGTCGCCCTCTTCCACCAGGGCCCTGGCCACCTTGCGGCAGACCGAGGCCAGCTCGCGCTCCATGTTGCGCACCCCGGATTCGCGGGTGTAGCGGCGGATGATCTCAAGGATCGCGCCCTTGGACATGCTCAGGTTCTCGGGTTTGAGACCATGCTGCTCAAGCTGCTTGGGCAGCAGAAAATCCGAAGCGATGCGTTCCTTCTCCGTCTCCAGGTAGCCGGGGATGGTGATGATCTCCATGCGGTCCTGCAGAGGCAGCGGAATGGTCTGCAAGGAATTGGCAGTGGTGATGAAAAAGACCTGGGACAGGTCGTAGTCCATGTCCAGGTAATGGTCGTTGAAGGCGCTGTTCTGTTCCGGGTCGAGCACTTCAAGCAGCGCGGCCGAAGGGTCGCCGCGAAAATCCATGCTCATCTTGTCGACCTCGTCCAGGCAGAAGACCGGATTGTTGGTCGAGACGCGCTTCAGGGACTGGATGATCTTGCCCGGCAGGGCTCCGACATAGGTACGTCGATGGCCGCGAATCTCGGCTTCGTCGCGCACGCCGCCCAGCGACAGGCGCACGAACTCGCGCCCCGTGGCCCGGGCGATGGATTTGGCCAAGGATGTCTTGCCCACGCCGGGAGGGCCGACCAGACACAGGATGGGGCCGCGCAATTTTTTGACCAGCGCCTGCACGGCCAGGTATTCGAGAATGCGCTCCTTGGGCTTTTCCAGCCCGTAGTGGTCGTCATCCAGAATCTTCTGCGCCTGCTTGATGTCGATGTCCACGTCGCGGACCACGTTCCAGGGCAGAGCCAGGATCCAGTCCACGTAGTTGCGCAGCACCGCATACTCGGCCGAGGACGGCGGAGTCTGACGCAGCTTCTTCATCTCGGCCATAGCCTTGGCGCGGGCCTCTGCGGGCATGTCCTTGTCTTTGAGCTGGACTTCGAGCTCCTCCATGTCGGCCTTGGGATCGAAGTCGCGCCCCATTTCCTTGTGGATGGCTTTGAGTTGCTCGCCGAGGTAGTAATCCTTCTGGTTCTCCTCCATCTGCTTCTTGACCCGGCCCTTGATCTTCTTTTCCAGCGAAAAGACCTCGACCTCTTCCTGGATGAGTTCATAGACCCGCTCCAGACGACGGACGGGATTGCGCAGTTCGAGAACACCCTGCTTG
This sequence comes from Desulfomicrobium baculatum DSM 4028, assembly GCF_000023225.1. Classification (NCBI taxonomy): domain Bacteria; kingdom Pseudomonadati; phylum Thermodesulfobacteriota; class Desulfovibrionia; order Desulfovibrionales; family Desulfomicrobiaceae; genus Desulfomicrobium; species Desulfomicrobium baculatum. The sequence continues at coordinate 236,815 of NC_013173.1, read as the reverse complement.
CGATCGTAGGTGGCTTTGAGATGAGGGGCGATGCTGTCGGCCAGACGGCCGGGCTGGGACACGCTGGTAATGGCCAGGATAGTCTCCTTGGCCAGCTTGCGGTTGACCTGAGAGTACTCCTCCACCGCCTCGTGGGTGGCACGGACCAGGGCTTCCCCTTCCATGAGACTACCCTCGATGTCAGGCAGCGCGGTGGTCCGCACCATCTGGATATCGTCCTCGATCATGAGCCCGCGCTCATGGTCCCAGGACGCGCGGTACAGGCCCTCGAAGAGCACCTTGATGGTCCCGTCGGGCAGGCGCAGCATCTGCAACACCTTGCTGACCGTGCCCACGGCGTAGAGGCCGTCCACATCGGGACGCTCCTGGCCGGGGTCCTTCTGGGCGACCAGAAAAATCCGCTTCTCGTATTTGTCCAAGGCCATCTCGATGGCCTTGATGGAAGAGTCCCGGCCCACGAAAAGAGGCACGATGGACTTGGGGAACATGACCACTTCGCGCAGGGACATGACCGGAAGGATCATGCTCCCGTAGGTGGATTTCTCGAAAACAATGGCATCGGTCATGGTTGGTCTCGCAGGTCTTGGCCGACCACGGATGGTCAGGCGCTCTTGGCCTCGGGTTTGTACAGGAGCAAAGGTTCCTTGCCCTCTTCCACCACGGCCTTGTTGATAACGCATTCCGTCACGTCCTTGGTGGACGGCAGAGTGTACATGATGTCGAGCATGATGGATTCCATCACGGACCGCAGGCCCCGGGCCCCGGTTTCCAGCTTGATGGCTCTGGCGGCCAGGGCCTTCAAGGCATTTTGCGTGAATTTGAGTTCCACGTTCTCAAGCTCGAACATCTTCTGGTACTGTTTGATGAGAGCGTTCTTGGGCTCCTGCAGGATACGCATCAGATCGTCCTCGTTCAATTCGGTGAGCGAGGTGATGACCGAAATGCGGCCTGTAAATTCAGGAATAAGTCCGAAACGGATGAGGTCCATGGGGTGGACCTGTTTGAGCAGGCTGTCGGTGTTGTCGTCCTGCTTGCGACGCATCGTGGCGCCGAAACCCATGCTCGAACCCTGCACGCGCTGCTTGACCATTTCGTCCAGTCCGATGAAGGCCCCGCCGACAATGAAAAGGATGTTCGACGTATCAAGGCGGATGAATTCCTGCTGCGGATGCTTGCGGCCGCCCTTGGGCGGGATGTTGGCCACGGTCCCTTCGATGATCTTCAAAAGCGCCTGCTGCACGCCCTCGCCGGACACGTCGCGGGTGATGGACGGGCTGTCGGACTTGCGCGAAATCTTGTCGATCTCATCCACATAGATGATGCCCTTGGCCGCCGTCTCCAGGTTGTAGTCGGCGTTCTGCACCAGCTGGACCAGGATGTTCTCCACGTCCTCGCCCACGTACCCGGCCTCGGTCAGCGTCGTGGCGTCGGCGATGGCAAAGGGCACTTTCAGGATGCGGGCCAGGGTCTGTGCCAGCAGGGTCTTGCCCGAACCCGTGGGCCCGATCAGCAGAATGTTGCTCTTGTCGAGTTCCACGTCATCCTTGACCAGGGCGTGGTACTTGATGCGCTTATAGTGGTTGTACACTGCCACGGACAGGATCTTCTTGGCGTCGTCCTGGCCGACCACGTAATCATCCAGGGCGGCCTTGATCTCCTGGGGCAACGGGATGTCCGATGAATCAATATCTTCCTTGCGATTGTCATTTTTCAAAATGTCATCGCACAGGCCAATGCATTCATTGCAGATGTATACATCCGGACCGGCAATGAGTCGCAACACTTCGTCCTGTCCCTTTCCGCAAAAAGAGCAGGTCAGATCCTTGCCAGTTCTTTTTTTTCTTTCCGCCATGATTACCTCAAAAATTCTAAAATAATTCCCGAAATCTATTCCAGTTCCTTGCGGGAGGCCAGGACCTGGTCGATGAGACCGTAAGCGCAGGCTTCTTCCCCGCTCATGAAATAATCCCGTTCCGTGTCCTGTTCAACCTTTTCCAGCGTCTGGCCGGTGTGATTCGCCAGGATGCCGTTCAATTCCCCGCGCAGACGGATGATTTCCTTGGCCTGGATGGCGATGTCCGTGGCCTGGCCCTGGAAACCGCCCATGGGCTGGTGGATCATGATGCGTGAATGCGGCAGCGTGTAGCGCATGCCCTTCTCGCCGGCGGCCAGAAGCACCGCCGCCATGCTTGCGGCCTGGCCGATGCACAGGGTGGCCACGGGCGCGGAGATGTACTGCATGGTGTCATAGATGGCCATGCCGGCCGTCACTGCCCCGCCGGGAGAGTTGATGTACATGTAGATCTGCTTCTCCGGATTTTCCGACTCCAGAAAAAGCAGCTGGGCGCAGATGGAATTGGCGACGTGGTCGTCGATGGGAGTGCCCAGAAGCACGATGCGGTCTTTGAGCAGGCGGGAATATATATCGTACATCCGCTCGCCGCGGCCGGTGTTTTCAATGACGAATACGGAATTACTGACCATGAAAGCTCCTGAAAAACAAAATAGGGACAGACACCAAAGATTTGAAAAATAACGATCCGAAGCAGGGTGTCAAGGGTTGTGTGCTGAGACTCGCGGTTCGTCCGCTTCCACCTGCACATTGCCTGCCAGATCGAGCGCGAACTCCCCGGAAAAGAAAAGGGGCCGGGTCAAGCCCGGCCCTCCAAGAAACTATGCGTTCGGGGCGGCTGCCGGGGGAACCGTGGTCACCGTGGCGTTTTCGTAAATAAGCTCCATGGCTTTGTCGGCCAGGACCCGATCTTTCAGCGGGATCATCAGATTGTGCTGCTCGTAATAATCCTTGATGGAATGGAAGTCCTGACCGGTGGATGCGGCCATCTTCTGCAGGACCAGATCCACTTCCTGCGGATCGACCGTCAGATTTTCGGCATTCGCGATAGCCAGCAGGACCAGCGAGGACTTGACCACGTCCTCGGCCTGCGCGCGGTTCTCTTCGCGCAGCTCCGCAGGAGTGCGACCCAGAGAGTCGAGGCTCTTGCCCTGACGCTCAAGCTTGCCCTGCAGCTCCACGATCTGCTTGTCGATCTGCTCTTCGACGATGCTCTGCGGCAGCTCGAAGCTGATCTCGGCCTTGATGCCGTCCAGGAGCTTCTTCTGGGCATCGCCCTTGACCAGCTGCTTGCGGGTCGAAACATAGGACTTCTCGATGGCGTCCTTCAGATCCTGCACCGAAGAGTAGCCGCCGGCCTGGTCGGCAAAATCATCATCGACCTCGGGAAGATTGCGGGCCTTGATGGCATGCAGGGTGACCTGCATGGACACGGTCTGGCCGGCCAGCTTGTCGTTGATGAAATCCGCGGGAAAGGTCAGCGCATTCTCCCTGGTTTCGCCGGGCGTCATGCCGATGACGATATCCTCGAACTCGGGCAAGGAATTGCCTTCGCCCAAGGGGAGCTCAAACTTGTTGGCTGCGATCCCTTCCATGGCGGCTCCGTCCTGGAAAGCCTGGAAGTCGATGACTGCGATGTCGCCGGTAGCGGCGGGACGCTCCTCTTTAATGATCACGGTCTTGGCCATGTTCTGACGGATACGCTCGATGACGTCCTCAACCTGCTGCGGGTCGACGACCACGTCTTCCTCTTCAACGGCCAGGCCCTTGTACTCGGGCAGGTCGAAAGAGGGAGCGATTTCAAAAGAAAAGGAATAGGAAAAATTCTCGTCCCGCTCCATCTCCTTGGCATCCACGTCGATGCGGGACAGGGGGGAGAGCTTGAGTTCGCCCAGAATATCATTGATATGATAGTTGATCAGGTCGGTCGTGGCCTCGCCGTAAATCTGCTTGCGGTACTTGGCCTCGACCACGGAGGACGGGACCTTGCCCTTGCGAAAGCCCTTGATGTCGGCACCCTTGCGGTACAGGGCCACGGTGGCGGCCAGCGCGGCATGCACTTCCTCGACACTTACTTCCACCGCCACTTTGCGCTTGACCGGGGAAAGTTCTTCGACTTTGTATTCCATGACTCCACTCCTTAGGTGATGGGCGCTCCCTCGGGGGCCCGGATAATCGATCTGATACGGGAGACGGACCGAAACTGTTTTCCGTGGTCTGCCCGTTCCCGCCATTTCCTCAATAAGTCCGAACAGTCCTGAATAGTTCTGGCCTTCGGGCCTCTTTGCCAGGACGCTTGCTCACTATTTTTTGGTGCGGGCGATAGGATTCGAACCTACAAGCTTTTGGCGCCAGCTCCTAAGGCTGGTGCGTTTACCGTTCCGCCACGCCCGCAATCCACAAAAGAGACTCCATAGACAAGCTTTCGCGGCCCTGTCAACGCATCTCGCGCCCGCAAATCCATGATTTCGGCCCCATTTGTCCGTCCTTTCAGCCCCTTGGGCTAGATTTGACCCTCTTTTGCCAGGCGCACGGCCAGAGACGTATGGCGTTGCCGCCCGCGCTCGTTGCCCAGGCCCATGTGCATGGCGCGGCGCGAGCCCATGAGCACGGCCAGCTTCCTGGCTCTGGTCAATCCGGTGTAGATGAGATTTCTCTGCAGGAGCATGTAGTGCTGCGAGACCACCGGCATGACCACGGCCGGATACTCGCTGCCCTGGCTCTTGTGCACGCTGATGGCGTAGGCCAGACCGATCTCGTCGAGTTCGTCGAACCCGTACTCCACCTCCCGGCCATCGAATTCCGCATGCAAGGTCTCGTCTTCGGTGTCGATGGCCAGGATGCGGCCAAGGTCGCCGTTGAAGACTTCCTTGTCGTAGTTGTTCCTGAGTTGCAGAATGCGGTCCCCGACCCGATAGGCACGCTGGCCGCGCACCAGTTCCCGGCCATCCGGATTGAGGCGTTCCTGCAGCAGGCGGTTCAGGGCCACGGTACCGACCTCGCCCTTGTGCATGGGGGTGAGCACCTGCACGTCGGTCATGGGATCAAGGCCGTACGCTTCGGGGATGCGCTCGCAGACCATGCGCAGGACCAGGGCCTGCAGTTCAATGAGATTCTCTTTCTCGACCCAAAAGAAATCGGCCTTGGGCGGAGCCTCCGGGCTGCCGAGGGGAAACTCGCCCTCGTTGATGCGGTGGGCGTTGACCACGATCATGCTCTCCCGCGCCTGGCGGTAGATGTGCGTCAGGCGCACGGCCGGGACCACGCCGCTTTCGATCATGTCCCCGAGCACGTTGCCCGCGCCCACCGACGGCAGCTGATTCTCATCGCCGACGAAAACCAGGCGGCAGGTCAGGGGCAGGGCGCGCAGGAGCGACAGGCACAGACCGCAGTCGAGCATGGAAACCTCGTCCACGACCATGACGTCGGCGGAGAGTTTCTTCTCCTCGTTGAACTCGAACCCAGTGGCCGGCTGATAACGCAGCAGGCGGTGCAGGGTCGTGGCCGTGAACCCGGTGGCCTCGGCCAGCCTTTTGGCGGCCCGGCCCGTGGGCGCGGCCAGGGAAATCTTCAGCCCCAGGGCTTTCAAGGCCCGCACCACGACACGGGTGATGGTCGTCTTGCCCGTGCCCGGCCCGCCGGTGATGATGGACACCTTGTGCCCGCAGGCCGACTCCACCGCCGCGCGCTGCTCTTCCGACAGGGTCAGGGACTGGCGCTGCTCCTCACGCTCCACGGCTTTTGATATCTTCTGCGGGTCGAGGCGGCTGACATGATCCAGGAGGCCCTGCAGGCGCGACGCGATCTCGCGCTCGGTGCGGTAGAAATAGGTCAGAAAAACGGCCTCGGCCACGCCCTTTTCCGGCAAGGGCTCGATCACCAGACGCTTGCGCTCGGCCAGGGCGTCGATCTGCTCCTCGATCAGCTCCAGGTCATGGCAGCCCAGCAGCTTGGCCGCCTCCTCCGCCAGCGTGGGACGCGGCAGGAACATGTGCCCCGCCCCATCCGCCGTCTGGCGCAGGCAGTATTCCACCCCGGCCTCCAGACGCTGGGGCGCGTCCTCGGCAAAGCCGAGCTTCAAGGCCACCTCGTCGGCGGTGCGGAACCCGATGCCATGGATGTCGTAGGCCAGATCATAGGGATTGGCCCGCAGGCGCTGCACGGCGTTGACCCCGTAATGACGGAAGATGCGGTGGGCGAAGGTCGTGGCTACGCCGTGGGTCTGCAAAAAGAGCATCAGCCCGCGCACTTCCCGCTTCTCCTGCCAGGACGAGACTATGGTCTTCAATTTGGCCGGGCCGATGCCCTCCACTTCCAGCAGCTGCTCGGGGTCCGAATCCATGATGTCGAGAATCTGGCTGCCGAAGCGGCTGATCAGGCGGTCGGCGGTTTTCTCGCCGATGCCCTTGACCGCGCCGGAGCCCAGAAAGCGGCGGATGCCGTTTATGGACGCAGGCAGAAGATGCTCGCAGGACTCGGCCTTGAACTGCCGTCCGAACTTGGGATGCTCGACCCACTCGCCGGTCAGGCGCAGGGATTCACCCGGAGCCACATCGCCCAGCAGCCCGACCACGTTGACCTGGCCGGGCTCGGACGGCGAATCCAGCCGCGCGATGACGTACCCGTTATCGGGATTGTGGTAGACGACGGTAATGACTTCGCCCTGTATGCTGCACATGGGGCTACAGGGACTGCCTGTGTTTGAGGGACTGTTTCAGGGTTTCGCGGTCCACGTACTTGAGCTCCGAGCCCAGCGGAATGCCCTGGGCCAGACGGGTCACGGCAACGTCCGGAAAGCTGCGCGTCAGCAGGTTGTGCACATAGGACCCCGTGGCTTCGGCCTCCATGGTCGAACCCAGGGCCAGGATGACTTCGCGCACCTGCCCCTCGCGCAGGATGGATTCGAGCTTGTCCATCTCGAGCGACCTGGCATCGATCCCGTCCAGGGGAGAAAGCAGGCCGCCCAGGATCAGATAACGGCCCTTGAAGATGCCGGATTCCTCCATGACCATGAGGCTGTCCCATTCCGAGACCAGGCAGAGCTGTTCCGGCGTCCGCTTGGGGTCTGCGCAGAGATGGCAGGGATCGCTGTCGGCCAGGCCGCAGCACCGCGAGCAGATATGCAGGGCGCTGCGCAGGCCCTCGATGTCCCGGCCAAAGGAACGCACGGACTCCTCGGGCCATTTGAGCAGGGTCAGGGCCATGCGCAAGGCGCTTTTCGGCCCCACCCCGGGCAGGGCCGAAAACTGATCAACTATCTTTTGCAAAGGGGCGGGAAGGCGCTGCACCGATATGCCCTAGAAAAGACCGGGAATCTTCATCCCGCCGGTGATCTGGGCCATCTCGCCCTGCATCATGTCCTTGCCCTTCTTCAAGGCTTCGTTGACCGCGGCCAGGACCATGTCCTGGAGCATTTCCACGTCTTCGAGCACGGCCGGGTCGATAACCACCGACAAAATCTCGCCGGAGCAGGTCGCCTTGACCGTGACCATGCCGCCGCCGACGCTGGTCTCCACTTCCTTCTTGCCTATCTCTTCCTGGGTGCGCAGCATCTTCTTCTGCATCATCTGCGCCTGTCTGATAAGTTCGTTCATATCTCGCTCTCCTTGGAATTTCCGTTTGCTGGGGGCCGGACCTCGACAATCCGGGCCTGAAATTTTTCCTGAGCCTCACGCACCACGGGATCGGCCAGCGCCAGCTCGCGCAATTCGGTGCGGGTCCTGCGCACCGACTCCGCAGGGGCATCAACCCGCACGGCCACCCCCGGGCCGAAATAGGCACGCGCCGCTTCCGTCAACAAAGGCATGCTGGCTTTTAAGCGGTCGCACAAAAAAATATGCTGGCTGGTCAGCACAAGCTCCGCGCCCCGGAGCTCCCCTTGGGCCTTGTCCAGACCTGGCAGAGGCTTTGCCCCCTCCCCCCGCTTGGCGCAAAAAGCCACGAATCCGGCCCAATTCCTGGGACCGGCAGGCGCGGCCTGTGCGACAGGCGCGGCCTGTGCGACAGGCGCGGCCTGGGCGACGGGCGCGGGCTGGGCGACGGGCGCGGGCTGGGGGACGGGCGCGGGCTGGGCGACGGGCGCGAACTGCGTGGCAGGCGCGGCCTGCGTGGCGGAGCTGGGCGGAACAGCGCCGGGACCATCGGCCCGGCTTTTGAAATCAGCCTGCGCTTCCCGCAGCGTAACCGTCGACGCCGGAGGCTGCGAGGCAGGGCGCGCCGGCGCGGAAACGGACCGGGGCGGGACGGGCGGTGCCTGAGGCCGGGGCGGGGCGGGGCGCCCCGGGGCAGCTCCGCCGCCGGGATCGCCGCCGGGGCGGGCGTCACCGGCGCCCATGGCCAGCAGATCCGGCAGGCAGGCCAGATTGAGGAGCAAAAGTTCCAGGGCCAGGGCCGGCTCCATGCTGGTCAGCACCTTGCGCTGGCTGTCCATGGTCATCTGCCAGGCCGCGTGCAAATGCCCAAGGGAAAAGCCGGGCGCGACAGCGGCCCAGATGTCCACCTCTTCGGCCGGCAGGTCGATGATGCTTCGCGCGGCGTCACCCATCTGGTGCAACAGAAAAAGATTGCGCCAGCAACCGGCCAGCTCGCGCAGGAAGAAACCCAGGTCCACGCCCTGGTCCAGGATCTGGGTCAGCAGGGCGTGCAGGCCTTGCAGGTCGCGGGACTGCACGCATTCGATCAGGCGCACAAAGACCTCGCCACCGGCCAGGCCCAGCACCTCGCGCACGTCGGCCAGGGTCAGGGAATCGGAACCCAGGGCCATGACCTGGCCCAAAAGCGACATGCCGTCGCGCACCGATCCGGCCCCGCGCCGGGCGACAAGAGTCACGGCGGAAGGCTCGGCCGGAAAGGATTCGCGCTTGAGCACGCCATCCAGGTGCCGCACCAGTTCGGCCTGGGGCAGACGCTTGAAGACGAAATGCTGGCAACGGCTGATGATGGTCTGGGGAAATTTTTCCGGCTCCGTGGTGGCCATGATGAAGGTCACGTGGCCTGGCGGCTCTTCGAGGGTTTTGAGGAGCGCGTTGAAGGCCTGCTTGGAGAGCATGTGCGCTTCGTCGATGATGATGACCTTGTAGCGGCACTCCAGCGGCGCGTAGCCCACGTCCTCTTTCAGGCGGCGGACATTGTCCACGCCGGTGTTGGAGGCGCCGTCGATCTCGACCACGTCCACGGCCGAACCGAGGGTGATCTGGCGGCAGATCGGGCACTGGTTGCAGGGCTCGGAGGCGGGGCCGTTCTGACAGTTCAGGGCCTTGGCGAAGATGCGGGCCAGGGTGGTCTTGCCCACCCCGCGCGTCCCGCTGAACAGATAGGCCGGCGCGACCCGTCCGGTGGACGCAGCCCGGGAAAGGATGCGCTTGACAGCGTCCTGGCCGGCCACTTCTGCAAAACTCTGAGGGCGGTAACGGGCGGTAAGGCTTTCCTGGCTCATGGTACGTGGAGGGGGTGCGGAAGTTCATGAAACGCCGGGCCCCGCAAGGCGGAACCCGGCATGCGTCCAAGGATCGAAAGGTCTAGATCGTGTAGCGGGCCAGCCACTTTCCGTACTTCGGATTGTCGCCGCGCAGCAGCTTGAAATAGGCGTCCTGCAAGGCCGCCGTGACCGGGCCGCGACTGCCCTGGCCGATGGTGCGGCGGTCGATTTCGCGGATGGGCGTGACCTCCGCCGCCGTACCGGTGAAAAAGGCCTCGTCGGCGCAGTACAGCTCGTCACGGGTGAAACGGTCCTCGACGACGGTGTAGCCGAGGTCCTCGGCCAGGATCATGAGCGTCTCGCGGGTGATGCCGGCCAGGATGGAGCCCAGGGGCGGAGTCTTGACCACGCCGTTGCGGACCATGAAAATATTTTCCCCGGTCGCCTCGGACACATACCCTTCGGCGTCGAGCATGAGGGCCTCGTGATAGCCGTCGGCCAGGGCCTCGCGCTTGGCCAGCACGGAGTTGACGTAGTTGCCGCAGGTCTTGGCCTTGGTCATCATGACGTTGACGTGATGCCGGGTGAAGGTCGAGGTCTTGATGCGGATGCCTTTCTCCAGGGCTTCGGCGCCAAGATACGCGCCCCACGGCCAGGTGGCGATGATGGTCTGGATGGGGTTGTCGCCGGGAAAGACGCCCATGGCTCCGGCGCCGATGAAGCACAGGGGCCGGACGTAGCCCTCGGGCTGGCGGTTGGCTTTCAAGGTGTCGATGATGGCGTCGAAAATCTGCTGCTGCGTGAAGGGGATGACCATCTCGTTGATCTTGGCCGACAGAAAGAGCCTCTCCACATGCTCCTGCAACCGGAATACGGCCGAGCTTCCGTCGGAACAGACGTAGCAGCGGATGCCCTCGAAAACGCCTACGCCGTAATGCAGGGTGTGGGTCAGAACGTGGACCTGCGCCTCGTCCCAGGGCACGAGCTTACCGTCGAACCAAATCTTGTCAGCTTTCTGAACCATACATCCTCCTTTGGGCGTCTTTTTATGGCCCGGAACTCGCGGTCCGGGGCGTGGACGGACACTAGGACATGGCCAAAGCCCGGTCAAGGGAGCCCGGTCCTACTTGCCTTTTTCGTTGTCGTGGCTGGAACGGAAGACCATGCGGATGGGCGTCTTGTCCATGCGGAAGACCTTGCGTAGCTGATTTTCCAGATAGCGCACGTAACTGCCGTGAAAGAGCTTCTCGTCGTTGACGAAGAAGACGAAGGTCGGCGGCCGGGAGTCGGCCTGGGTCATGTAGTAGATCTTGCCCCGGCGACCGCCCATGACCGGCGGCTGATGCCGTTCGGTGACCATCTTGACCAGGCGGTTGAGTTCGCCCGTGGTCACGCGCTGGCCGCACTGCTCCCAGAGCTTCTCGATCAGGGGCAAAAGCCCGCCCAGCCCCGCCATGGACACGGACGAGGAATAGAGAACCGGCACATGGGCGCAGAAAGCGAACTGGTCCACCAGATCCTTTTTGGTCTTGGCCAGCTGATCCTTGCTCAAGAGATCGATCTTGTTGACGACGATGACAAAGGGAACCTTCTCCGTGTCCAGAAAGGACAACAGCCGTTTGTCCTGCCCGACCACGCCGTCCATGATGTCGAGCACCAGCACGACCACGTCGGCCTGCTTGGCGGCCTGCATGGAGTGCACGACGCTGAAATATTCCAGGGAATCGATGACCTTGGACTTGCGGCGCACCCCGGCGGTGTCCACAAAGGTGTAGGTCTTGCCGCCGCGCTGCACGGTCACGTCCACGCAGTCGCGGGTGGTGCCGGCCTCGGCGCTGACCATGAGCCGCTTCTTGCCCAGAAGCGCGTTGATGGTCGAGGACTTGCCCGCGTTGGGGCGGCCAAGCAGGGCGATCTTGAGGCCTCCCTGGGGCTGCTCGACGTTTTCGCACTCGTCCTTCGGCAGCGCCGTTTCGATCATCTCACGCAGATCGCCCATGCCGAAACCGTGGGAGGCGGACACGCACTGCAGGGGAAAGCCCAGGCTGTAAAAATCCGCCGCCAGGGTTTCTTCCTGCTCGGGGCCGTCCACCTTGTTGACGAGGACGCGCACTTCCTTGCCGCTCTGGCGCAGATACTGCCCGACCTGCTCGTCCTGGGGGTGCAACCCGGTCCGGCCGTCGACAATGAACAGGATCAGGTCCGCTCCGGCCATGGCCTCTCTGGCCTGGTCAAAGATGCTGATCTCGATCTCGTCGCTGGAGTCGGGAACAAGTCCGCCCGTGTCGATGAGCATGTAGGTGCGCGTCTCGCCGCGCACCTCGCTGAAGATGCTGTCCCGGGTCACGCCGGCCATGTCGTGGGTAATGGAGACCCGCCTTTTGATGAGGCGGTTGAAAAGAGTGGATTTGCCCACGTTGGGACGCCCGATAAGGGCCACCATGGGAAGGTGCTGGTTCATGATCTTGGGTCCTGGCCGATGATATCGGCGATACTCGATGTGTAGGGAGGGGAAAGAACCCCGCGTTCAGTGATGATGCCCGTGATCAGCGAATGATCCGTGACATCGAATGCAAAATTGAAAACCGGGACTCCGTCCGGGGTTATCTGCGTACTTCCCACATGGGTCACTTCCAGCGGGGTGCGATCCTCGATGGGAATGAGGCTGCCGTCGGGCGTGGCCAGATCGAAGGTGGAACTGGGCGCAGCCACGTAGAAAGGGATGCCGTAATGCCGGGCCAGGATGGCCACGCCGGAGGTGCCGATCTTGTTGGCCACGTCGCCATTGGCCACGATGCGATCCGCCCCGACCACGACCTTGTGCACCAGCCCGCGCTTCATCAGCAGCGAACAGGCGTTGTCGCAGGCCACGGTGACGGGGATGGAATCCTTGTGCAGTTCATAGGCCGTGAGCCGCGCGCCCTGCAGAAAAGGCCGGGTCTCGTTGGCGATGACGGAAATCTTCTTACCCATGTCCACCGCGCCCCGGATCACGCCCAGGGCCGTACCGTACCCGGCCGTGGCCAGGGCTCCGGCGTTGCAGTGGGTCATGACCGTGTCGCCGTCGTCCAGCAAAGCCCCGCCGAAACGGCCCATGGCCTTGTTCATGGCAATGTCCTCGGCGTGGATCTTCATGGCCAGCGCCGACCAGACCTCGCCCAGTTCGCGCGGGTCCTGGATGCCTGCTCCGGCCTCGCGCATCACGCCCACGGCCCAGGCCAGATTGACCGCCGTGGGCCGGGCCTGGGCCAGCATGGAAAGCAGGCGCTCAAGCTCGTTGCGCCAATACGCTCCGGCCGCCATGGCCTGCTTCAGCGCTATGCGGCATCCGTAGGCGGCGCTGACGCCGATGGCAGGCGCCCCGCGCACGACCATGGTCTGCAGGGCGTAGATGACGTCCTCCACCGTGCGGCAGGGATAAGTCTCTTCCACCAGGGGCAGTTTGCGCTGGTCCAGGAGCAGGAGGGCGCAGGCATCGGCATCGAACTGAATGTGATCTTCCATGGAGTTCCTCTTAAAAAATGGGACCTATGGGGCCTATGGGACGCATGGGGTATCTTTTTTATACGCCCCCATACGTCCCAGAGGTCCCATTTTCTTCTCTTCCCCAAAAAAAACCGGACCACCAAGCAGCCCGGTTTTCACAGACAGGCTCAGCGCCCTGCCTTTTAGGAGCGCTCGGTCACTTCCACCAGGTGAAAGCCGAACTGGGTCTTGACCGGTCCGTGCACGACGCCGACGGCCTCGTTGAAGCAAACCTGGTCGAATTCTGCCACCATCTGACCGGGGCCGAATGTGCCCAGATCTCCGCCGCGCTTGCCGGACGGGCACTGTGAATAATTGCGGGCGATCTCGGCGAAATCTCCGCCCTCTTCGGTGATCTTCTTTTTCAGAGCCTGGCAAACCTCTTCGGTTGCCACCAGAATGTGACGGGCACGTGCTTTGGCCATGGAACTCTCCTTCTTTTTTTTTGTGGCCCTACCCGTATGCCCGTCACTTGGCAAGACGCTCCCGGGGTCAGGCGTAGGCGAGCATGCACCGTTTCACGGCCGCCATGTCCACCGCCTTGCTATACAGAGCGCCGTCTGCGCACTGCGGAAGCATCGTGTCCTTGGAAGGCCGCTCCTCGCGAAACAGCACGCCGATGGGAATTTCCTCGCCGAAAGTCTGGGCCACGGTCATGGCGGCGGCCCAGTCCTTGGGATCATGGCTCGCTTCCTTGCACCGGGCCTTGTACCAGGCAAAGGTGTTGACCTTGTTGAACGAAATGCAGGGCGAGTGCATGTCCACCAGGGCGAAGCCGGGGTGCCGCATGGCCTGCACGATGGTCTGCACGGCATGCTCATGAAACCCCGAGAAGGTCCGGGCCACGAAAGAGGCGCGCATGGCCACGGCCACGGCCACGGGATTGAAAGGCTGATCGAAGACGCCCAGGGGGTTGTTCTTGGTCTTGTGCCCGGTCATGGTCGTGGGGCTCGATTGTCCCTTGGTCAGGCCGTAGATCTGATTGTCATGCACGATGAGGGTGATGTTCACGTTGCGGCGGATGGCGGCCAGGAAATGGTTTCCGCCCTCGCCGTAGGTGCAGCCGTCACCCGACTCCACCAGCACGGTCATCTCCGGACTAGCCAGCTTGATGGCCTGGGCCGGGGACAGGGCGCGCCCGTGCAGCCCGTTGAAACCGTTGCATTTGAGATAGTGCACGATCTTGGCCGCCTGGCCGATGCCGGAGACCATCACGAACTGATGCGGCAAAATGCCCTGATCGGCCAGGGCGTCCTTGACGGCCACGAGCACGTCATGATTGCCGCAGCCGGGGCACCAGCTGGTCTTGAATTCGCCGTAGGTCTTGGTGTCGATCATAAAGCCTCCAGGATGGGCTGCAGCCGCTCCATGACGAACCCGGCCGTCAGGGTCCGGCCGTCATAGCGCAGAACGGTGTCGTGGATGTGAAAACCTGTGGTCTTGCGCAGCAGGCCCGCGAACTGGGCGGTGCTGTTCCCTTCCACCGTCACGACTGTCCGTGCCGCTTCAAGACGCGGCATGAAGGTTTCGGGAATCAGAGGCCAGACCTGGGTGAAGCACAGGCAGGCGGCCTTGACCCCGCTTGCGCGCAGGCCTGCGGTCACTTCGCGCAAGACCTCGCAGGTGGATCCCCAGCCGACCAGCAGCAGGTCCGGCTCTTCGTCGCCCGAGAACTCCGGCGGCAGGACTTCTGACAGGATCACCTCCATCTTGGCCTGGCGCTTGTCCTGCATGCGCACGCGGATGCCTCCGTCCTCGATGATGTGTCCGGCCTCGTCGTGTTCATGGGAATCGGCCAGGACCAGGCTCTGCCCGTGCCCGGGGATGCGCCGGGGGGATATGGGATTGTCCCAGTTGTAGCGACGGTAGTTCTCCGGCTCGGCATCGTTCAGGTCAGGCTCCGCAATGGGCGCAAGCACCTCCAGATCAAAGGGCGCGACAGACCGCGGGGCGCTGGCCAGATACTGGTCCGAGAGCACGAAGACCGGGCCCTGGCTTTTTTCGGCCAGATCAAACGCCTTATGGGTCAGATAAAAGCAATCCTCCAGCGTGGCCGGAGCGAGGATGGCGCGTGGAAATTCGCCATGCCCGGCATAGAGCACAAGTTCCAGATCCGCCTGCTCCGTGCGCGTGGCCAGACCCGTGGCCGGGCCGGGGCGCTGCACCACGACAAAGACCACGGGCGTCTCCGAGACTCCGGCCAGGCTGACGGCCTCGGTCATGAGAGCGAACCCGCCGCCGGAGGTGGGCACGATGCTCCGCGCTCCGGCGTAGGACGCGCCCAGCGCCATGTTCGCGGCCGCGATCTCATCCTCGGCCTGCTCCACCACGACGCCCATTTCAACAGCCATCTGCACCAACCCTTCAGCGATGGAAGTCGCCGGAGACATGGGATAGTAGCCGCAAAAACGCACCCCGGCCGCCAGCGCGCCCAGAACCACGGCCTGGTTACCGTCCATGCTGAGCATCTTGATCGAGGCATCGGCTTTGGGCAGGGGCAGGCTCGGCGCATTTTCAACGGCCCACTTCATGGAAGACGCCAGCACATCGAGGTTGCTGGAGACGATCTTTTCCCCCTTGTCGCTGAACTCTTCCTTTAGCTGTTCCTCGAACAGGGATGCCTCAAGGCCCAGCATGGCCCCGATCACGCCAAGCAAGGCCACGTTGCGGAACACAGGACGCGACGCGAGCTCCTCAAAGGGGATGGCCACCATGCCGGGACGCGCAGGCAGCTCCCAGGCCGCGTCGGCCAGGATGATGCCCGGATCCTTGAGCTTGTCCTTGTGCAGATCCACGCTCTCCCGGCTCATGGCCGCCAGCAGGTGAAAGGTATCCGGCGGTCCCTGCACGGGACGCGAGCCGATGCGCAGGCGAAAATTGTTGTGCCCGCCCCGTACCCGGGACATGACATGATGGGCCCCGAGCAGATGCCTGCCCGAGCGGACCACGGCCTTCACCAGCAGCCCGGACACGGTATCCAGGCCCTGACCGGCCTCCCCTCCCATGATCAAATGCAGTTCTTCGTGCACGAATATCTCCTTGGTTGCCCATGCGCGCGGCGATTCCGCGACATGAATTTCGACCATCTTCCTGCTGGCATATTTTGCGGAAGGATACAACCACCGGCGGATGATCGTCATAAAAAAGCGGCATTCCCGGATCCTTCCAACGCACCGTCCCACTGGACGGGACTGGCGGAAATCCTTAAGGCAATCGCGTCTGAAGGCTCATCCTTAGAAAGGAAATTTTCATGTCCTCACCACACTGCGTCATCGGCATCGACACCGGCGGCACCTATACGGATGCCATAGCTCTCGACCGTTCATCGGGTCGGGTTCTGGCCGGCGTCAAGACCCCGACCACCCCCCACGACCCGGCCAGGGCCATCGCCCGCAGCCTGGAGAACGTGCTCCTGGCCTCGGGCCTGGATCCGCAAAAAGTCGAGCTGGTGACCGTGTCCACGACCCTGGCCACCAATGCGCTCGTGGAGGACAAAGGGGCGGAGGTCGGACTCTTCGTCATCGGCCACGACAAGCGCCTGCGCATCCCGGCGGCGGACATGCGCTTCATCCCCGGCGGGCACAAGGCCAGAGGCGTCGAATCAGAACCGCTGGGCATGGATTTTCTGATCCAGGGCATCGCCGCCATGAAGGGTCATGTGGATGCCTACGCCGTCTGCGCCATGCTCGCCTTCGAGGACCCGACCCACGAACTGGTCGCGGCCAAGGCCATTGAACTCATGGACCCCAGGCCCGTGTTCTGCTCCCACCAGGCCAGCACCCGCCCGGGCATGGAAGAACGCGCGGCCACGGCCGTGCTGAACGCCCGCCTCTTGCCCGTCATGCAGGACTTCCTGCGCAGCATCGCCCTGTCCATGCAGCGCCTTGGCCTGTCCTGTCCGGTGCGCATCGTGCGCGGGGACTGCCAGAGCATGGACCTGCAGGATGCCGTCCGCAATTCTTCGGCCACCGTGGCCAGCGGCCCGGCGGCCACGGCCCTGTTCGGCGTCCACGCAGCCAAAGGCGAGACGGCGCTGGTCGTGGATGTGGGCGGCACCACCACGGACATCACCCTGATCAAGGACGGCCTGCCCGTGGTCCGCGAGGAGGGCATGACTATCGGCTCCTGGCGCACGCATGTGCGGGCCGTGGAGATGTACACCGTAGGCATTGGCGGCGACAGTCTGGCGCGTGTCGAAAACGGCGGACTTTCCCTTGGTCCGGCCCGGGTCGTGCCGCTGTCCCAGATCCACCTGCATCTTGATGGCGCGGCCCTTGAGACCATGACGCGCCCCGAAGACTGGCTCGGCGCGGACCTCTGCGCCCAGTGCGTACAGCTGGCTCCGGGCACCGAGCCCAAGGACGACCGGGTCCTGCGCTGGCTGGCCGAGCATGGACCGGCCACGCCCGTGCGCCTGCGGCAGGAGCTGGGGCTGGCCGAATCGAGTCTGGAAAAAACCATCGCCAGGTTGCAGGCCGCAAAACAGGTCATCACCTGCGGATTCACTCCCACAGACGCCCTGCATGTGCTCGGACGCCTGCGCCTGGGTGACGCCAGGCCCGCCATGGATGGGGCACGCGTGCTGGCCGCGCTGCTGCGCCTTGCTCCGGAAGCGTTCTGCGAGCATGTGCTTGAAAAAGCCCACGCAACCATCGCCGCCACCATCCTCACCGCGCTGGGCAACCGGGAAGTCGGACCGGCCCTGGCCCGTTTTTTCAACCACTCCGGGCCAAACGAGCTCCTGGACATCACGGTCCGGGTTCGTCCCCGCATCATCGGCATCGGCGCGGCCGCTCCGTTCCTTTTGCCTGCGGTGGCCGCGCGGCTTGGCACAGATGCCATTTTTCCAGAGCATTACGAAGTCGGCAACGCCCTGGGCGCTGCCCTCATGGACACCATCACCAAGGAGTGAACATGCATTTCAGGGAACAATCTTTTGCGGCGGCCATGGAAATCTGCAGCGAAAGCGAACTGGCCGAGGTCGTCCACGCCTGGATCCCCGGCGGTGCGGGCTATGTGGTCCATGCTTGGGCCGAAGTCGAGGACGCGGTCTATGACCTGACAGAGAGCGAGCGCCCGATCGGCAAGGCCGACTACTACGAGCGGATGGGCGTGCGCGAAGACCTGACCCGCCGCTACGGCCGGGTCGAGTACTTCACCCTCATGGCCGAAACCGGCAGCTTCGGCCCGTTCGACACGAAATTCTTCTTCGCCAATCAGACCGCGTTTCTTCCCCAGGCGTGACGGTCATGCCTTTTGCCGGTGAGCTCGCGGCCCTCGCGGCGGCCTTCATCTGGGCCCTGGCCACCATCATTTACGCCCGCACCGGCAATCAGGCTCCGGCGCTGTTTCTGAATCTGATCAAGGGCAGCATCGCCGTGATCATGCTCAGCGCGACCGTTTTCGTCCTTGGCGACGCGCCCCCGGAACTGACACCCCCCCAGTGGCTGTGGCTGGCGGGCAGCGGCATCGTCGGTATCAGCATCGGCGACAGCGCCTATTTTTCGGCCATCAGGCGGGTCGGCCCCAGCCAGACCCTCCTGGTCGAATCCCTGGCCCCGCCGCTGACCGGGGTCCTGGCTCTGTGCTTCCTGCACGAGGCCATCGGATTCTGGGCCTGGGCGGGCATCTTTCTGACCATGAGCGGCATCCTCTGGGTGGTCACGGAACATCAGCCGCAACAGAAAGGCCTGAATCTGCCGGGCCTCGGCTTCGCCACCCTGGCCGCCCTGTGCCAGGCCACAGGCATGGTCATGTCCCGGCAGGTCATGGTCGCAACCGCAATCACTCCCCTCTGGGCCGCCCTCATCCGTCTGGCCGCGGCCAGTCTGGTGCTGTGGACCGTGCTGCCTCTGCTGAAGCCCGAAGTCGTACTGCGCCGGGCCTGTTGGAGAGCCGTCGGCACGGCCCGAAACGGATGGGCGTTCTTCACCCTGGCCGTCTTTCTGGGCACGTTCCTCGGCATCTGGCTGCAACAGGCAGCCCTCAAGCTGACGGGCGCGGCCATCGCCCAGACCCTGATCTCGGTCAGCCCCCTCTTCGCCCTCGGCCTGGCCGTCCTGTTCGGGCACAAGGTCTCCCGGCGCAGCGTTATCGGCGCCCTGGTCACCCTGGCCGGAGTGGCCCTCTTTTTCCGCTGAAAAAGCCCTCGCCGGGCAGAGGCCATGGCGATGAACCGAAGCTTGCCTTTTGGCTTCGTCCTGATATTTCTGGTCGCTCCAAACCTTCTCATCGCCCCGGGAGCACCATGACACCTTCCTGCCCCACCCCGACCCAGGCCGCGCCGGTCAACCTTGTCATATTCGGCGCCACCGGAGATTTGGCCATGCGCAAGATCTACCCGGCTCTGGCCTCCCTGTGCAAAAACGGCTTGCTCAGCCATGACTCGTCTATTCTGGCCGTGGGGCGAAAGGATTTGGACACGCCGCAGTATACGCGCCTCATGGGCGAAAAACTGGGCGGATCCATCCCCGAATCCTGCATGGCCGACCTGGTCCCGCGCGTCCGCTACCTGCGCCTGGATCCCGACGCCTCGGAATCCGGCTACACGTTGAGCCTGGCCCTGGGCGATCTTGACGACGGGAAGCCGAGAAACCGGCTTTTCTATCTGGCCGTGCCCCCCGCCGCCTACATCCCTCTGGCCACCATGCTCGGCGAGGCCGACCTGGGCAGGGAGGAAGAAGGCGCAAGCGTGCGCATTGTCGTGGAAAAACCCTTTGGCCGCGACCTGCCCACGGCGCAGGAACTGGACACGGTCCTGCACCGCTATTTCAAGGAACGACAGATTTTCCGCATCGACCACTACATGGCCAAGGAAACCGTGCAGAACGTGCTCCTGCTGCGCTTCGCCAACGCCCTCTTCGAGCCGATCTGGAACCGCCGCTACATCGACCACATCCGCATCACCGCAGCAGAAACCCTGGGCATCGGCCACCGCGCCGAATTCTACGATCAGGCCGGGGTGCTCCGGGACATGTTCCAGAACCACATGATGATGCTGCTTTCGCTGTGCGCCATGGAACCGCCGTCCATGTTCGAGGCCGAACTGGTCCGCGACGAACGTTCCAAGGTCTTCCGGGCCCTGCGTCCGCTCGATCTGGAGCGCCTGGACGAACAGCTCATCCTCGGGCAGTACGGACCGGGCATGTCGGATGGCCAGTCCGTACCCGGCTATCTGCAGGAACCGGGAATCCCCCCGGACTCGACCACGCCGACCTTTGCCTGGCTCAAGGTCTATCTGGACAACTGGCGCTGGCAGGGCGTGCCGTTCCATCTCTGCTCGGGCAAGCGTCTGGAGGCCAAGCACACCGAGATCACGGTGCAATTCAAGAGCGTGCCCGTATCCATGTTCCGCAAGACCCAGGGCGAGATCATCCCTCCCAATCGGCTGGTCATCGGCATCCACCCGCAGGAGGTGGTCCGTCTGGAGGTCCAGACCAAGGGCCGGGGCTCCACGCTCTGCCTGCAGGGGCAGTCCATGGAGTTCTCCTACGGCGCGGGCGCGGGCCCTGGCCGTCTGAACGACTACGCCAAGGTTCTGCTGGACTGCATCACCGGCGACCAGACCCTTTTTTGGCGGCAGGACGCCGTGGAACTGTGCTGGGGCTTCCTGACCCCCATCCTGGACCGCTGCGACTGCCCGGACAGCGAACTGACCCTGCACACCTACCCCGCGGGCGGTCCCGGTCCCAAGGCCGCGCAACGGGCCGGATCATGAACGCATTCAAGCGGCACCCCGTGAACACTCATCCGGAGCCTGCTCCACGCGATCCGAACCGACGGCCGAATCCCAAGCCGCTGCTGCCGCGCATTCACCAATAAACCATTCACCATCCCACGGAGGACCCATGGCCGGATTTGAAGGCATCAAATGGGCTGATTTCCAGTCGCGCTACCTGCTCCAGGGCAAATCCTTCGCCATGGTCCCCATGGCGGACAAGGTCCCGGCGGTGTCCCGCTCCATCCACTACGGACTGTGCCTCGCCTTCGAAGGCATCCGCTACTTTGTCGGTCCGGCCGAAGACGGCGGTCTGCATATCCAGTTCCTGAACCTGCACAAGAACCTGCAGCGCTTCCGGCGCTCCATCTCCTTCAATCTGGGCACGGCCCAACAGACCCTGGTTCCCTCGGAAGAGGAACTGGAGGCCATGATCCTGCACTACCTGCGCAGCCCGGAACTGTCGGAGTTCATCCACGACATGGGAAAATCCGGCGGACAGGGCTACCTGCGCCCCTTCACCGTGGACGAGTCCCAGTCCATCGGCGTGACCTTCCCGGAGAACCCGTCCATCCGCATGGTCACCTGCACCTACGACCGCTACATGGGCGAACCCTTCAGCGGCGTGGTCGTGCCGCATCTGGTCCGGGCCGTGGGGGCCAACGGCACGGGCAATCTGAAGCTGGGAGTCAACTATCTTTTGAGCGTCAAGGCCGTGGACGAGGCCCGCAGCATCCTGCCCGAGGCCAGCTCGGCCCTGTTTCTGGACGATCGTCTGGACCTGCCCCTGCGCGACCGGCGTGTCACGGAATGGGACTCCTCCTGCTGTCTTATCGCCCTGGCCAGCGGCGCGGTGGTCAAGATCCCCGAAAGCCCGCTGATCCTGCCCTCGGTCACCATCCAGGGCATCTGCGCCATCCTGCGCGAAGCGGGAGTGAGGGTGGAGGAACGGGACATGACCTACGGCGAACTCATCGCCCGGGCCGAAGCCGGAGAGATCGCGGCCATCGCATCCATCGGCACGGCGGGCATCCTGAACCGCGCCCAGCGGCTGGTCATGGTCGATGAAAACAACGCGCCCTGCGCCCAAATGCGGGCCCAGACCGAACACCCCGTATACCAGGCCCTGGGCCGCGCCCGGCAGACCTATTGGGAAATCTACCAGGACAAGGCCCCGGTTCCGGAAGGCATGATCCTGCAAAGCTACCTGATTTAACTGGAGCCGGCAGTCCAGAACGCATTTTGGACGGCCGCCTGTTGACAACCGAGCCCGGACCCCATATCAGGCTTCCCACACGTGGGGATGTAGCTCAGCTGGGAGAGCGCTGCGTTCGCAATGCAGAGGCCAGGAGTTCGATCCTCCTCATCTCCACCACGAGAAATCAAAGGGCTTGGATATAACAATCCAGGCCCTTTTTCTTTTCAACAAAAGACCTCTCCAAATTCCATTCCAAATTCATATTATCACCTCTCATTATTGACACTTCCGAACTGATCGGGCTTAGGTGGCAGGCTGCGACTAATAGCGCTTTCCCGAAGCAGGAACTTTTGACCGGGAGGATACGCCTGCTGTGAAAGAAAATCAGCTTATGGAATGGAAAGAATCCTGGCGGGACGAGTACCTGAAATGGATTTGTGGCTTTGCCAATGCCCAGGGTGGCGTGCTGCACATTGGCCGCAATGACCGGGGCGAGGTGCTCGGTCTGGCTGATGCCCACAAACTGCTGGAGGACCTGCCCAACAAGACGCGCGACCTGCTGGGCATCGTGGTCGGCGTCCATCTGCATGAGGAAGCTGGCAAAGAGTATCTGAAAATTGTCACCCCCGCGCACCCGGCACCCATCAGCTACAAAGGACACTACTACCAACGCAGCGGCAGCACCCTGCAGGAACTGAAAGGACCCGCCCTGGATCGCTTCCTTTTGCGCCGCTTCGGACGAACATGGGACGGCGCGCCCGTGCCGGGAATCCAATCGAGTGACCTCTCCGCCGCCGCGTTCTCCCGGTTCCGTCAACTCGCCACTCGCAGCGGCCGTCTGGATATGGCGGACCTGGAGGAAGAAGACGCCGGCTTACTGCTCAAGCTGAAGCTGACCGAAGGGGCGTATCTGAAACGCGCCGCCGTGCTGCTGTTCCACCCGGAGCCGCAGGCTTACGTGGCCGGGGCGTTCGTGAAGATCGGCTTTTTCCGCTCACCCTCGGACTTGGCCTACCACGACGAAGTCACTGGCGATCTGTTCAGCCAGACCCGGCAAATCCTGGACCTGCTCCAGACAAAATATCTCAAGGCGGCTGTGACCTACGAGGATATCCTGCGCGTGGAGCGCTTTCCCGTGCCGCGCGGGGCTCTGCGTGAGGCGGTGCTCAATGCCCTGGTCCATCGGGATTACGCCGTGGCCGCCCCTATTCAAATTCGCGTCTATAATGACCGTCTGGTGATCTGGAACCCTGCAGTGCTGCCGGAGGGATGGACCGATCAGACCCTGCTGGCGGGCCATGTGTCCCATCCCTTCAATCCGGAAATCGCCAACGTCTTTTTCCGTGCCGGTGAAATCGAAGCCTGGGGCCGTGGTATCGAGCGCATTTTCCAAGCTTGCCGGGAGGACGGCACTCCCGATCCCGTGCTACGGATTGAAGCCAACGGTCTGCGTCTGGAATTCCTCTTTGCGGAGACCTATCTGATCCTTCTTGGGGGAGGTCCGATGGTTCCAGAGCAGACCCCACCAGTCACCCCACCAGTCACCCCACCAGTGGATCCTTCCGTACTGGCGTTGCTTAAACTATTGAACACGGCTGGTCCCCTGGGCAATGCGGAAATTCGCAACGCCCTGGATCTCAAGGATCGCACGCATCTGCGCGAACGCTACCTCAATCCCGCGTTGGAGCAGGGCGTGATTGTCATGACCATCCCGGAAAAACCCAGAAGCAGTTTGCAGAAATACCGGTTGTCGGTTCTCGGCCAGGATATCATTTCACGAATGCAGACCAGAAAGAACGACAAATCGTGAATGCGAGGGCTCTGCGCATCAATGAACCGCGCGTTTCGGCGGCCATCATCTCCACCGCAGGAAACCAGGGGCCTGGATGTTCATCCTGGTCCCTTTTTTGTTGTTTTCACTGGAATAAATCGCGCGTTGATTGATATTTTCCGGAAATGATGAAACAAAATGGAAAAACCGAATCTTCCCGGCATGGGTCTTGATAAGGTTGTCAAACCCAAACTTAGGCATCACCCATGAAACCGGCTGCCCAGCGGCCACTCCACCCATAACGCCAGCGAGTTGCGGATGCCCTCTCACCTCCCGTCGGATGAACGCTGCATGGCCGGAAATACCGGACCGGCAAGAGACAAGACATCAGTGTTGATCGACAGCCTTCCCGGAATGGCCTTTCGCCGCCACAACGACGCGGAACTGGGCATGGACTTCATCTCGCAAGGTTGCCAGGGCCTCACGGGATACAGCGCGGAGGAGTTGCTTAGCGGCGGACGGCTCTCGTTCAATGATCTCGTCCTGCCCGAATACATGCCTGAAATCCGGAAAAGCTGGAAAGAAGGCATAAAAAATCACGCCCAGGTGCAGCTCGAATTCGAGATCATGACCGCCGACGGACAGCCCAAATGGGTCTGGGAAGTGGGCGTGCCCGTGCCGTCCTGCAACGGCGAGATAACAACTCTTGAAGGGCTGATTATCGACATCACGCCGCGCAAGCTCGCGGAAAAAAATTCCCTCTTGCGGGAAAAGGCCCTGGAGCTAGCGGCCACCACATCTCTTGAGCTTCTCCTCGAACCCGACCTGGAGCAGTCCATGGCCAGGATCCTGGCACGCCTGGGTCAGGGTACGGACACGGACCGCGTGTACGTTTTCAGAAACCACCCCGAGACGGATTCCGGCACGGTGCTGACCAGCCAGATCTACGAATGGACGCGGGACGGAATTCCGACCCAGATCGACAATCCAGACCTCCAAAACCTGCCCATGAACGACGTGACCCCCCGCTGGTTGGCGGAGTTGCGCGCCGGACGCTCCATCAAGGGGCTGGTCCGCGATTTCCCCGCGGATGAAAAAGAAATCCTCGAACCACAAGGCATCATCAGCATCCTGGTGGTGCCCATCCAGTTGCACGGCACGTTGTGGGGATTTCTCGGCTTTGACTCGGTGCGCGATCCCCGCTCCTGGACGCCCATCGAGGAGCATGTCCTGAACATCGTCTCGGCCAGCCTGGGCGCGGCCATCGCCCGCCGTCAGGCCCAGGAGGAGCTTGCGGGCAGCAACCGGACGCTCTTGACCATCCTCGACAGCCTGCCCGTGGATGTCTACGTGGCCGACCTCAAAAACTATCGCATCCTCTTCATGAACCAGTATATGAAAGACAGCTTTGGACGCGACTGTACCGGGGAGCTCTGCCACACAGCGTTCAACCACGAATCCGCGCCCTGCGGCCACTGCACGAACAGCAGCTTGCTTGACGAAACGGGCCGCCCCAAAGGAGTCATCGCCTGGGAATGCTTCAATCCCGTAACCCGCAAATGGTACAGGAACTTCGACCAGGTCATCCCCTGGACCGACGGACGCCTCGTGCGCATCGAAATTTCCATGGACCTGAGCGACCGCAAGCGGGCCGAAGAGGAAATCCTGCGGGCCAGGGATCTGGCCGAAGCCGCGAACTGCGCCAAGTCCGAATTTCTGGCCAACATGAGCCACGAAATCCGCACGCCGCTGAACGGCGTCATGGGCATGCTTCAACTCCTGCAGCTCACGAAACTTGATCCAGTGCAGGAAGACTACACGGACACGGCGATCCAGTCCTGCAACCGGCTGGTCCGGCTCCTGACCGACATTCTGGACCTCTCGCGCATCGAAGCGGGCAAGCTCAGCATCCAGAGCGCGCCCATGGAGCTGTCCGAAGTGCTGCGCCAGACCGGGGACCTCTTCTCGCCCACCGCCAGGGAAAAAGGCCTGAAGCTCCGCTTTGACGTGGACCCGGCCATCCCCAGTCAAATCCTCGGAGACGCGACGCGGCTGCAGCAGGTCCTCAGCAACATGGTCGGCAATTCCCTCAAGTTCACCCACTCGGGCGGCGTAACCGTCGACGCCTCTCTGCTGCCCTCCGTGCACGGCGGGCAGTGCCGCGTGCTCTTTTCCGTCGCCGACACCGGCATCGGCATCCCCGACGACAAGCTGGGCAACCTTTTCCAGCCCTTCTCCCAGGTTACGGAAGGCTTCACCCGCAGCTATCAGGGCGCAGGTCTTGGCCTGTCCATCTGCAAACGCCTGGTGAGCTTCATGGGCGGCAACATCTCCGTTGTCAGCGAGCTTGAGGTGGGCACAACCATGTATTTCAGCGTCACCTTCGGCGCCGCCGCACCGAACACCGCGTCCACGCCTGCCCGCGAATCCTTTTTTGCTCCCGCTCTGGACGGTTTGAACGTGCTCATGGCCGAAGACGACCATTTCAGCGGCATTCTGGGCGTGAAGCTCCTTGGCGCTTTCGGGGCCTCGGTCAGGCATGTGCAGAACGGACGGCAGGCACTTGAGGCCCTTAGGAGCGAACCCTTCGATCTTGTGCTCATGGACGTGCAGATGCCGGTCATGGACGGCGTCGAGGCCACGGTGCGCATCCGTCATGGCGATGCCGGAGACTGCGCGAGAAACATCCCCATCATCGCCATGACCTCCTACGCCATGGACGGCGACCGGGAAAAATTTCTGAAAGCGGGCATGAACGCCTATGTGTCCAAACCTGTCGATATCAAGGAACTGATGAGCGCCATTTCGGAAATGCTGCACCGGGAAAGCGCGAAAAGGTCGGACACGGCGAAAGGCAGGCATTGATTTCCAGAACCTTCCCGGCGGGAAGCACGCAAAAACGCGCGCCGGACAGACGCTGCAAAACCTCCGGCGCATATTGCGGGCAACGACATTGTGTGACAGAAAAAAATATGTCTCGGAAAATCCCGCACATCATCCTTTTGGCCTTCCTCGCGGCCCTGTTCCCTCACCTCGGCGAGACTGGCGGCAATACCGGCAAAAAGGTCCTGATCGTGCACAGCTACGACCGTAATTTCACCTGGACCGCCGACATCCATGACGCCCTGGAAAGGATGCTTTCCAGGCATCAAATCGAACTGCGCACCGTTTTCATGGACACCAACGTCAACCGCATCAAAGGCGACGAGACCAGACTCACCGCCGCAGGACGGATCGCGACCGAGACGATGCTCAACTTCAAACCGGACGTGGTCATCACCAGCGACGACGATGCGCAGCAGTATTTCGCGGCGCAATTCGCCGGCAACAGCTCGGCTCCGGCCTTCGTCTTCTGCGGGGTCAACCAGGATCCGGCGCAGTATGGCTATCCGGCCGTCAACGTCACGGGCGTGGTCGAGGAACTCGCCTGGGGCGAAAGCCTGAAGCTGCTGCGCCGCCTGCGTCCGGACATCCGCAAAATCCTGGTGCTCCTGGACTCCCGGCCCTCAAGCCTTGCAGCGGTCCGTTCGATGCGCGCCTCGACCCCGGCAGACATCGAAGCCGAGTGGATCATTGTCGACACCTATGAAAACTGGCGGCAGATCCTGAGCTCCAGCGGCTCAACCCACGACGCCCTCGCCATCCTGAACTACCACAACCTGACCGATGCCGCGGGACAGGTCGTCCCAGACCACGAAGTCATGCGCTGGACCCGGGAGAACGTGGTCCTCCCCTCCGTGGGTTTTTTCGACTACACTGTCGCCGACGGAGCCCTCTGCGGCGTGATCCAGACAGGATTCGAACACGGAACCCTGGCGGGGGGCATGGCCCTGCGCATCCTGAACGGCGAGCGCGTCGCGGATATCCCCAGCGTAGGCACGACGCGGGGGCTGACCATGCTCAACATGAAAATAGCCAGAAAACTGCGCATCGACATCCCGGAAGGTCTCCTTCAGGAGGCGACGGCACTTGTGGAATAAAGCCTTTTCCCTGCTGCTGATGCTGCTGGGCCTGAGCGCTCTCTGCGCGCAGGCCCAGACCGTCCCCGATATTCTGGTCATTCACTCCTACAATCCGGGCCTGAGCTGGACCGACGACATACATCAGGGCATCGTCGAGACCTTTTCCGGATCCGGCAAGCCCTGGTCGCTCAGCACCGAGTACCTGGACGCCAAACGCTACCCGCAAGAACACATTCTTTCGATGCAGTCGGAACTGATCGCAACCCACGTGCGCGATCACGCCGTAAGCGCGGTGATTGTCTCCGATGACGCGGCGTTCAGCTTCGTTTTGCGACACCGCGACAAGCTCTTTGAAAACGTGCCCATCATCTTCTGCGGCGTGAACAATTTCCAGCCGGAAATGCTTGGCGACGCGGAAGGCATCACAGGCGTATCGGAGATAATCTCCGCGCGCGAGACACTGGACGCAGCCCTGGCCCTGCACCCCGATACGCGCAACGTGGTCGTCATCGGAGGATCTCTTTCGAGCACGGACAGGTCAAACCGCAGCCAGTTTCTGCATCTCATGCCTTCCTATGCCGGAAGGCTGCGCTTTCACTTCTGGCAGGACATCCCCACCCCGGCCCTGCTGGAAAAAGTCGCGGCCCTAAGCCCAAAAACACTTGTCTTTCTGGGCAACGCCATTGCAGGACTGGATGGCCGCATGCTTGATTTCGGCCCCAGCGTGGCCCTGGTCAGAGCCAACACGCAGAGCCCTATTTATGGATTCTGGGATTTTTTCCTGGGACACGGCATCGTGGGCGGCAAATTGGTCAACGGCGCCGAACACGGCAGAATCGCGGCCCGCATGGCCCTGCAAATCCTGGATGGGACCGCGCCTTCAGCGCTGCCCGTAGTCAAGGAAATCGCCAATCGATTTCTCTTTGATCACCGGGAGCTGACGCGTTTCAACCTGGACGAGAAGGCCCTGCCCAAAGGCTCCGTCATCGTGCATCGACCCCGAAACATCTTCGAAGCCAACAAGCGGCTCTTCCTGATCTTCGGGAGTATCGTCATCGCCCTGCTGGTCATCATCATCTCCCTGACCCTGGTTGTGCACATCCGCAAACAGACCCTGCTGCAACTGCAATCGGCCAGGCGCAAGGCCGATGAGGCCAACGAGGCCAAAAGCCTTTTTCTGGCGCACATGAGCCACGAAATCCGCACTCCCCTGACCGGGATCATGGGGCTGGCCGAGCTGGCCATCGGCAATCCCGGCAACCCGGGCGTGCAGGAATATCTGACCCTTATCCGCCAATCCGGACAGAATCTGCTGCACATCATCAACGACATCCTCGATTTCTCGAAAGTCGAAGCCGGAAAAATCGAGCTGCAAAAAAACCGCTTCAACGCCAGAAGCATGCTCGAAGCCACCATCGCCTTCTTCAAGCCCGGCATTCGGGAAAAGGGCGTCACCCTGTCCCTTGTCCTTGCTGAAGAGTTGCCGCAGGCCGTGGTCGGCGACGAGAACAGGATTCGCCAAATCTTCTTCAATCTGGTCGGCAATGCGGTCAAGTTCACGGAAAAAGGAAAGATCGAACTGCGTCTGACCGGGCTGACTTCCGAAGAAAACAGCGCCCGCATGATGCTCCATTTTGAAATAATGGACTCCGGGTGCGGCATCCCCGCAGACAAGCAGGACAGTATCTTCGAGCGCTTCACCCAGGCGGCGCGCTTTCCGACCAGAACCTATCAGGGCACGGGGCTGGGGCTGGCCATCGTCAAGCAGCTCATCGAGGCCATGGGAGGCTCCATCGGGGTGCGCAGCACGGAAGGGGTGGGAACCACCTTCTTCTTCAACATCCCGGTCGAACGGGCGCTGCCGGAAGAGCCCGCGCAGGACCCGGACCTGGGCGACGAATTGCTTGTGCAGGGGCTGTCCGTCCTCGTGACCGAGGACAACCCCATCAACCGCCTCTTCCTGCAAAAATCCCTCGAAAAACTCGGACACCGGGTCATCTGCGCCGTCAATGGCCAGGAAGCGCTTGATCTTCTGCAAACGGCCACCGTGGACTGCGTGCTCATGGACATCCAGATGCCGGTCATGGATGGAAGCATGGCCACACGGCATATTCGGGAAAGATTCGGGCACAGCCTGCCCGTCATCGCGCTCACGGCCCACGCCCTACACGGGGACAGGGAAAAGTATCTGGAAGACGGGTTTGACGAATATCTGGCCAAACCCGTCTCCATCAAGGACCTGACCAAGATCATCGCTCGCGTATGCGGCAAAAAATCGTCTTGAACGGCCGGCTCTGCAGGCTTACGCGCCGATATATGTCGAAGTTTCACGCACCGGCGGCCTGAACCGAACGCCTCCAGTTGCAAACGCGCCGAACCGGAGCGCCATAAATCGTACCCGCCACGAGCCGTGGCGGATATTTTCTCTTTCCAGAAAAATAAAACCGCGATACTTCGCGAAAAGCACCGGCCCCAAAGGCCTCCCGTCAAACCATCAACCAGGGAAAGCAGTCCATGCGGCCCAAGATCAGAACCGGCTATCCCGTCACCATTCATGGCCAGGCCTTCACCAAGGTCGGCATCGTCTGTGACGCCTCCGCCTACGACACGCGCAGCACCGTGGAGGTGGTCTATGTGGACGCGGCCTTCAAGGCGCGGCGCACGATCGTGGCATGGAGGGGCGACCGCTTCGAATGGAGCGAACCGTCCTACCCGGGCGTCAATGTCGAAAACGACCCCGACTACGAACTCTACGTGACCACGGTCAAGAACGGCCGCTACTGACCCCTGCGCTCCAGACGGCAGCGCTGCTCATAGTACGCGCCGACCCCGCCCATGTCCGTCTCCACGAACCCGATGATACGATTCACCCCGCCTCCCAATTTGCCCCACGGCCCACGCCGGTAGACCGCGCAATCCGGGTGCATGGACTCGTCCGCCGCGAACAGCACCGCGAGCCGTCCGAGCGCCGTGACCAGCCAACCCGCTCCGGGTTCGATGCCGAGCCCCTCAAGGGTGCGCGGGTGCACGCTCACCACGGGCTCGCCGGTCTGATCCTCGGGCAGGATCTGGGAATGGACGAAGCGGCGGTTGATGAGCGTCAAGAGCTGCAGGGGATAGCCGTCGTCCATGGTCGTCATCGGCGGGTCCAGACGGGGCGGCAGGCGGTAGAGACCGTCCGCGTGCCCGAAGCGCAGGCCCTCGAAGGCCACCGGCCCGTGGGTGGAACGGACATACCCCCGGCTGCGCAGCTCTTCGAGACTCCCATTCAGCGTGGAGGAACCGAGCGCCTGGCGCAGGGCCTCCTCGGGCCCTGGCAAAGTCACCGGGGGAGAGAGCCGGGCCCCCAGATCGGACAAAATCCGGTGATCCGTGCGCACGCCCTGCGGCGGCTCCACGGCCTTGGCGCTCAGCTGCACGTACTCGTGCAGGAAGGAGCCGACGACATCCTCCTGTTCGAGCATCAGCGCCACGGGCAGGATCAGATCCGCCACCTCCGCCGTGTCCGTCATGAAGGCGTCGGCGACCACCACAAAATCGAGCCCGGCCAGGGCGCGGGCCACCTCGGCCGCCTCCGGGAACTGGTTGGCGGGGTTGATGCATTCGATCCAGGCCATGCGCACGGGAGGGTCGGCGCGGCGGAGTTCCCGGGCCAGGTCGGGCATGAGCAGGGTCCGGCCGTACGCCGTCTCCGTCTTCCAGGGCAGCTCGAAGTTGGCCATGGAGCTTAATCCGTAGTAGGTCCCGCCGCCGCTTCTACCCACCTGGCCCGAGAGCATGGCCAGGGCGTTGATGAAGCGCACGTTCTGGCCGCCGAAACAATAGCGTTGCAGCCCCCAACCCAGAAGCGTGGCCACGGGCATGGGCCCGGCGTAATGGTCCGCCAGCAGCGCTACATCCGCAGGCGTCGCCCCGCACCACTCCAGAAGCTCCGGCCCGCACCCGGCGAGCAGCTCTTCGAAGCCGGCAAGGTCGCGGCACGCGGCCCCCACCTCCGGCGCGATTCCCTGGCGGCGCAGCACCTCGCGCAGCACGGCCGCGGCCAGGAAACGGTCCGTTCCCGGCCTCACGCGCACGAAATGGTCCGTGAAACCTTTGGCTGTGTCCTCTCCGGGGGCGATGGTCAGCACCGGCACGCCCTTCTTGCGCAGGGCGCGGACCAGGGCCGCCGTGTGCACCGAGCCACGCGCCAGGTCGCGGCCCCAGTTGACCAGGGCCGACGTGTTCAGAATGTCCGAAATGTCGTTGGTGCGCAGGCAGCCGAAATCTTCCGTGCACGCCGCTATCCCGGCCTCGTCGCACAACGACCCGTGCAGGCCGGAGGCTCCCAGCCTGCGAAAAAAAAGGTTCGACAGCGCCTTGATCACGCCCCGGTTGCCCGAACCGCGCACATGCAGGATGGAGCGGGGCTCGTCCCGGTACAGGGCGATCTTCTCGGCGCACAGCCCCATGGCCTCGTCCCAGCTTATGTCCTGCCAGCGCCCGTCCACCTTGAGCCGGGGGGAACGCAGGCGGTGCGGGCTGATCTGGCGTCTGCGATGCACGTCGAGCTTGGGGCAGGCAAAGCCGCGCGTGAAGGGGTGGTCCGGATTGCCGCGCAGACGCAGGCCATCCACGCCGCTTTCGGCCACAAGGGAACAGGCATCGGGACAATCGAGGGTGCAGGCGGTGATGGTCATGTATTC
Organism: Desulfomicrobium baculatum DSM 4028; assembly: GCF_000023225.1. Classification (NCBI taxonomy): domain Bacteria; kingdom Pseudomonadati; phylum Thermodesulfobacteriota; class Desulfovibrionia; order Desulfovibrionales; family Desulfomicrobiaceae; genus Desulfomicrobium; species Desulfomicrobium baculatum. The sequence continues at coordinate 204,688 of NC_013173.1, read as the reverse complement.
TCCCTTGAGGACACGCAGTGTAGCGGTTCCCGGTTCGTGTTTGCCGTCTGTCGAGAGCAGTACTAATCCCGGCGTTGACGGAAGCCAAGACGGGAGGCAATGGTTCATGCATGTCAAACCTTCTTCAGCTGAGCACCCCCAGCCGCGAGCGGCTCGAAATCCTGGGCCGCGCCGTCAGTGAGCCACGTCACGGCACGCCCCTCTATCTGGACCGCATCTCGGCCGGTTTTCCGTCTCCGGCCGACGACTACATCGAAACGGCCCTGGACCTGAACACCTATCTGATCCGTAACCCCGCCGCCACATTCATGGTCCGGGTCAGCGGAGATTCCATGACCGGCGCGGGCATCAGCGACGGCGACGTCCTGGTCGTGGACCGCTCCGAACAGCCCGCCCACGGCAAAATCGTGGTCGCGGTGCTGGACGGGGAACTGACGGTCAAACGCCTGGTCATGAAAAACGGGCAGACCCTGCTCGCCCCGGAAAACCCCTGCTACCAGCCCATCACGGTGACCGAAGGCCAGGACCTGCACGTCTGGGGCGTGGTCACGGGTGTGGTGCGGAAGCTCTAGATGCGCGACTTCTACCTCATGGTCGACTGCAACAATTTTTATGCGTCCTGCGAGCGGGTCTTCGACCCGAGCCTTGAAGGCAAGCCCGTGGTCGTGCTCTCCAACAACGACGGCTGCGTCATCGCCCGCTCGAACGAGGCCAAGGCCCTGGGCGTCGTGATGGGCGAACCGGCCTACAAGCGCGAGGCCTTTTTCAGCCGCAGCGGCGTGCACGTCTTCTCCTCCAACTACGCACTCTACGGCGACATGTCCGCGCGGGTCATGCGCATCCTGGCGGGCTTCTCGGAGGAAGCGGAAGTCTATTCCATCGACGAATGTTTTCTGCTGCTGCGGGGTTTCAGCAGCGCCTCCCTGTTGCGCACGGCGAAAGAAATCCGCCGCACCGTGCGGCAATGGACCGGCATCCCGGTCTGCGTGGGTATCGCCCGGACCAAGACCCTGGCCAAGATCGCCAACCGGCTGGCCAAAAAGGAAAGCGGCGACGGCGTGCGCCTTCTGGAAGACGAGGAGGATATCGACCGGGTCCTGAGCGGCCTGGAAACGGGCGACATCTGGGGCATCGGCCGCAGGAGCGCGCGGCGTCTTGGCGACTGCGGGGTGCGTACCGCGCTGGAGCTGAAAGGCCGGGACGACGACTGGGTCCGACGCCATCTGACCGTGACCGGTTTGCGCACCGTGCTGGAGCTGCGCCAGATCCCGTGCATCGCCCTGGAGGACGCCCCGCCCCCAGCCCGTTCCCTGGTCTGCTCACGTTCCTTCGGCACGCGCATCGAGAATCTCGCGAGTCTGGAGGAGGCGGTCTCGGCCTACGTGCAGCGGGCCGGGGAAAAACTGCGCCGCAAGGGACTCGTGGCCGGAGCCGTGCAAGTCTTTCTGGAGACAAACCGCTTCCAGCCCGGGCCCCAGTACGCCGGAAGCCGCTGCCGCGCCCTGCCCGCGCCCACGGCCGACACCCTCGCGCTGCATGGCCCGGCCCTTGAAATCCTGCGGGACATCCACAAGCCGGGCTACAGATACCAGAAGGCGGGCGTGATCCTGCAGGACCTCTCCCCGGCCACTGGCCGCCAGCTCTCCTTCCTGGAGCCCCACGGAGAGGAGAAAACCAGACGCGACGCGCTGATGCGGGTCATGGACCGCATCAACACCGTCCATGGCCGGGGCACCCTGACCCTGGCCGCCTCCGGCCTTGGGAAAAAGGAATGGCACATGCGCCAGGAGCGCCGCTCCCCCAGCTATACCACCTCCTGGGCCGAGCTGCCCGTGGTTCATTAATCCTCTTCACCCGCAAGGAACATCATGCGTTTCGGATTGTGCTGCCTCTTCGTGGCCGAAAAAATTTCCTTTCGCGCCACCACGGCCAAGGTTCTCGGCGCCATGGATCGCAACGCTGCCCTGGCCAAGGTATCAGGCATTTGCCTGCACAACGCGGACAATCTGCTCCTGGCCGTGCGGGCGGCGCAGCGGCTCGGCATCGGAGCCTTCCGCATCAGCTCTCCCCTGTTTCCGCGCATGACCCACCCCGAAGTCGGCTACGCCCTGGAAGACCTGTCCCAGGCCGAAACCATCGCCGCGCGCATGTCCGCCGTCAGAACGTTCGCGCAGGTACACGACATCCGCCTGAGCTTCCATCCGGACCAGTTCGTGGTCCTGTCCTCGCCCCATGCTCACGTGGTCGCAAACTCCGTGCGCGAACTGGAATACCACGCCCTGCTGGCCGAAATGGTCGGCGCGGACGTCATCAACATCCACGGCGGCGGGGTCTATGGGGACAAGACAGCAGCCCTGGCCCGCTTCGCCGAAGCCTTCAAGCGCCTGCCCGAAAACGTGGCCGCGCGGCTCTCCGTGGAGAACGACGACGTGAGCTACACCGTGGCCGACCTGCTGCCCCTGTGTACGGAGCTTGGCCTGCCGCTGGTCTACGACGCGCACCATCATCGCTGCAATCCCGATGGCCTGGGCGTTTGCGAGGCCACGGAACTTGCGGCGACGACCTGGCACGGCCGCGAGCCATACTGCCACATTTCATCCCCGCGCGAGGGCTGGAACGCCAACCAAAGGCCCCACGCCGACTACATCGACCCGGCCGATATTCCGCAATGCTGGCATGGCCGGACCATGACCGTGGACGTGGAAGCCAAGGCCAAGGAACTGGCCGTGGTCAGGCTCATGCATGATCTGAACGTGTAACAGCGATGTTTTTTGTCTTACAGGGCTGGACAAAAGCCGCAGTCCGACTTAACTGTATGACGTTTTCCAGATAAATTCGGGAGGATTCGGTCATGATCAACAAAAGAAGATCGCCACGCAAGGCCAGTCTGGAGCGTTGCAGCGTTGAACTGTATGCATCGTCCAAAGGCCCGTTCGAGTCCCGCATCGTCAACTACAGTGACAGGGGCCTGATGATCGAGATGGACCATCCCCTGACCCGGGGAGAGCCTGTGAAAATCCTCTTCCGTCCCGGAGCCGAAAACGCGCAGCGGCTCGGCGAAACCTACTGCGTAGGCATGGTCCGCTGGTGCGCCCCGCAGGAAGGTCTGTTTTCGAGCAGGTACGGAGTCGGCCTGGAAATGGCCGAGGCCTCCGACAGAAGGAAAAATTTCCGGGCGGCTTGAACGTTGTCTGATTCTGGACGTCAACGACAAATTTAAAAGACCGAATTACGGCCTGTAATTTTTTTTGCCCTGCACCAAACCAATCCCGACATCACCGCGCAATCATCTGAGAAGAAAAGCAGCCCATGACCACATGGCGCTGCTTTTTCTCTTCCATCACGAAGCATTTCTCCCGTCATAACTTCGGATCTCCTGGAACTGCCCGCAACCCCGTAATCCGATAATTTTCCCGGTCGCCTTTACGTCCGGCGGATAATCATCGTATGGGCAATCAATATACGTCCTTAAAATATTGACGGAGACAGGCCATGATCGAAATCCGGCTGGTACTGCCGAACAGGCGCGAATTCAGGCGGGACCTTTATCGGCCCGGAGTCATCTCCCTGTCGAGAATCCTGTGGGGCTCCACGGGTGCGGGGCTGTTTCTGGCGCTCATCGCCCTGGCCTGTGATGCCACCGGCGTGAGCGTGCTCTATCCCCCCCTGGCCGCGACCTGCTTCATCGGCGCAACCTGCACCTACCTGCGCGTGGCCCGGCCCAAATCGGTCATCGTCGGACATTTCATCTCCGCCGTGGGCGGTCTGCTGGGCGTCGCGGCAGGTGAGGCGATGTTTGGCGGCACAAGCCTTGCCATCCCCGCCAAACTCGGCCTGGCCGTCTTTTTTTCGGCCGTGTTCATGCAGATCCTGGACGCCGACCATCCCCCGGCCGCCGCCACCGCAGCCATCCCGGCCATCCTGCCGCTGCCGGTCCCGATTGCCATGCTGCCCCTGCACATGGCCTGGGGCGCGGTCCTGGCCGTGGTCTTCACCGTGGTCTGGAACCGCGTCTGGTTCGAATGCCCGGCCCCGGACGAGGGCTGCCCACGATCATGGCTCAACCTGGGCATGGACAAGCCCGACATCGCCGGCACGGGCATCTGCGTTCTCGCGTCCCTGCTCATGTGCGCCAAGCCGTGGAGCGAGGGCGCTTATACCGCAGGACTCTGGGTCATGTCGGCCGGGCTTGCCGTCATGTCCCTGCATCATTTCTTCGGCGCGCGGGTGCTGGTCGCGCGGACGGATGAATGCCCGTCCGCAGCGCCGATATCGGGCAGATCCGGGCCCATTCCCGGGTCAAACACGAAGGAGGAAAAACATGGACAGTAAATGGATTCCCACCGTGTGTTACCATTGCAAGGCCGAATGCCCCATTCTGGCCCGGGTCGAGGACGGGGTGCTCAAGGAAATCCGGGGCAACCCCAAGGCCAGGGGCAAGGCCTGCGTCAAGGGAATGGCCGGAGTTTCGCTGGAGTACAGCCCCGACCGCCTGACCCGGCCCCTGAAGCGGGTCGGCAAGCGCGGCGAAGGCAAATTCGAGCCCTGCTCCTGGGACGAGGCATTGCACGCCATCACCGGAAAGCTCTCAGACCTGCGCGACCGTGGGGATGCGCACAAGCTCACGGCCAGCTTCTTCCCCCACTCCATCACCGACCCCAAATGGCGTTTCCTGAATGCCTACGGCGGCTTCATCAACACGGCCCTGCCGCACTGCGACTCGGCCAAGATCGTGGCCTGCATCAAGGCCATGGGCGGCGTGCCCAATCATCACATCCCGCCTAATTTCGCTTCCGTGCCGAGGGGCGGGGTCATCATCCTGGCCGGCCGCCACGCCATGGGCTGCCTTGATGACGCGGCCGTACCCCGCGATATTTTGAACGCCAAGGATCGCGGCGCCATCCTCGTGGTCATCGACCCCATCTTCACCGCCGACGCGGCCAAGGCCGATTGGTGGATCCCCATCAGACCTTCGGGGGACACGGCCCTGTTCACGGGCATGACCCATCACATTGTCATGAACGGGCTCTACGACAAGGGGTTCGCTCAGAACTGGATCCGCGAGGGCGACTTCGAAAAGCTCCAGAGCTATCTGGCGGACAAGACCCCCGAGGCCATGAGCAAAATCTGCGATGTCCCGGCCCAGGACATCGTGAAGCTGGCCGAAATGTGCGCCTCGGCACCCTCCGTTGGCGTAGACAGCTTCAAGGGCATCATGCTCGGCCAGGCCCTGGACTTCGGCCATGCCTGGACCAACTTCCTGGCCGTGACCGGCAACATCGACAACCCCGGCGGACAGCCCCTGCCCGACTTGACCCCGCTCTCCCCGGTCCTCCCGGCCCCGACCGGCCCGGACCTGGCGGCAAAGGGGTGGCACCGCACCGGGCCGGACAAGGACACGTTCGGCAAGTATTCCTTCATCATGGAGCCGACTTGGTACGAAGCCCAGGCCATCAAGAACGGCGACCTGAAGGTCCTGATCGTGGCCGAGTGCAACCCGGCCCTGACCGAGATGGGCCAGGAGGAATGGCGCAAGGCCGTGACCATGACGAACGACAAGGGGGAGTATCAGCTTGAAATGCTGGTCAGCTACGAAATCATGCTCTCCGATACCGCGAGGTACGCCGACTATGTGCTTCCGGACAAAAGCTATTTCGAGCGTTGGGAGCTGCTCTTCATGCCATGGTGGTACAACTTCGGCCACGGAGTGGCCCTGCGCCAGCCGGTGGTCGAAGCGCCGGGCGAATGCAGGCACTCCAACGAGGTCTTCATCGACCTCGGCAAGCGTCTGTGCCCCGAATACTTCGCCTTCAAGGACGACCTGGAATACTACGATATCCAGCTGGCGAGCCTTGACCTGTCCGTGGACACGTTGCGGGAGATGGGCGGGCTCTGGTCGCCCGGAACCACGGGCTTTCGCAAATACGAACAGAACGGTTTCGGCACCCCGAGCAAGAAGGTCCAGCTGTATTGGGAGGACCTGGAGGACGTGAACCAGGCCATGCCGCGCGTAGGTCTGGCCCCGGAATACGAGGCCGACGCCGGGGAATTCCCCTACATCCTCATCTCCTACCGGACCATCTTCCACCAGGGCTCAGGCCAGTGGACCCACAACAACCCGCAGCTGCGCGACCCGGTGGGCGGGCTCATGGAAAATCCGCTACTCATCAACACGGCCACGGCCAAGAAACTCGGCATCGAGGACGGGGCATTGGTCAGCGTGCGCTCCCGTACCGGCACGCTCAAAGTCCGGGCCAAATGCACCGAGCGCATCCGGCCTGACTGTCTGGGCCTGCATCACGGGTTCGGCGCCACTGTCGGCCGGGTGGCGGTGCTTGGCGAAGGGGTCAGCGACAACATCCTCATCCCGGACTCGGGCATGACGCTCGACTGGCAGGATGTCGTCGGCGGAGAATCGCACGTGTCCACCCGCGTCACCGTGGAAGGATGAAGGAGGCAAACCATGAAACAATTAAGTCTCGCCATTGACCTGGACCGCTGCATAGGCTGCAAGACCTGCGTGGCGGCCTGCCGCAACTATCACGGCCTCACAGACCACGCCACGGACGCGCCGGGCATGATCCCCTATTACCTGCGCGTGGAAAGCGACCGCCAGGGCACCTACCCGGACATCGCCATCCGTTCCTGGGTCATGCCCTGCCAGCACTGCAAGAACGCAGCCTGCATCAAGGCGTGCACGACCGAAGCCATCGTCAAAGATACTGAGACCGGCATCGTGCGCATCATGGCGAATAAATGCCGGGGCAGCCGCGACTGCATCGAAGCCTGCCCATACGGAGTCATCCAGTTCGACGCGGCCAGAAACAAGGCCCACAAATGCGACCTGTGCTGGGACCGGGTGCATGTGGGCGAAAAGCCGGTCTGCGCCGAGGTCTGCCTGACCGACGCCATCCGCTTCGGAGAAAAGGAAATCCTGAAAATGGAGCTCGAGGCCGAGGGCAAGGAGATCGTGAAAAAGATGAGCGCCCAGTCCATGCTCTACTTTCGCACGCCCAAATAAGGATCGGCCAGAAAACAGAATTTGGAAGGGTCGGAAGCTCAGGCTTTCGGCCCTTCCAGGCTTTTCATGCCCGTATTCCGACCAGCGCATTGACCCTGCCTTGTTTTGGTTCCTATAGTGACGTCTCACGTCGCGCGCCCTCTCCCTGGGAAGGAGCGGCCGCACAACCTTTTCAAGGACCAGACAATGACCCCGGAACAACGCCGCGAAATCAGAACGCGCATCGAGAAGCGCATGGAAGAACTCAAAACCACCATCGCCCAGCTGCAGGAAACCTCCAAGCCCGTGTCTTTGGACCAGCCCATCGGACGACTGTCGCGCATGGACTCCATGGCCAACCAGGCCATCAGCGAACAGCGCCTGACGGATTCCAGACGAACCCTGATGCGGCTTGAACGCGCCCTGGACAGAGTTGACGACGAACATTTCGGGGTCTGCGCCGAATGCGGTGAGGACATCGCCGTCGGCCGTCTGCTGGTCATGCCCGAAGCCACGCTGTGCGTGGACTGCGCGGAGTAGGCCCCCTCATGCCCGCCAGCGCCATTCGCCACATTCTGGCCACGGGACAGACCTTGTGCTTCGACGCTGAAGGAAAGCCCGTGGACTGCGCAGGCAGCGGGCAGGATGGGGAATTCCGAACCGGACTCCCCTGGCCCGAACCTCGATTCGAGTTACTGGAAAACGACCTCGTTTTGGACCGGCTGACAAGCCTCGTCTGGCCGCGCACGGCCAGCCTGGGGGACTTTCCCATGTCCTGGACCGAAGCCCTGTCCGCCGTGAAGCTCATGAACGAGGGAAACGCCTTCGACCATGCCGACTGGCGATTGCCGAACCGCCGCGAGCTTTCCAGCCTGGTCAGCTACAGCCATCACCGCCCGGCCCTGCCCGCCGGGCATCCCTTCACGGTCAGCCAGACCTGGTACTGGACCTCGACCACGGCCAGCCTGGCGCCGGCCTACGCTTGGCACGTGCATCTGGAAGGCGGGCGCATGTTCTACGGTGACAAGACCCGCGACGCCATGGTCTGGCCGGTGCGCGGCAAAAGCCCCGTTCTTTCGCGCACCGGACAGCGGCGCTGCTGGGACGCTTTCGGGACAATCATCGACTGCGCCGCGACGGGTCAGGACGGGGATCTACGCAGCGGCGCGCCGTGGCCGGAACCGCGTTTTGACATGGAAGAAGACGGGGTGCGCGATCTGCTGACCGGACTTTTGTGGACCAGATCAACGGACCAATGCGGGATCTGCGCCTGGGAAGACGCGTTACGGGAGGCAAAAAAGCGGAGCAAGAAAGGCCGCAAATGGCGCCTGCCGAGCATCCGCGAGCTGGAATCGCTGGTCGACGCCGAGCACCACAACCCCGCCCTGCCCTCGAATCATCCTTTCACGGACATCCGCGAAGCCTACTGGTCCTCGACCAGCAGCGCCTATGGCCCGGACTGGGCCTACTGCCTGTACCTGCACAAGGGAGCCGTGGGCGTGGGTTTCAAGGCCAAGCGGGAATTTCACGCCTGGTTCGTGGCCGCCTGAATACGACGCGGCCTCATTCAGGCTCGATACGCACCGCACAGACCTTGAACTCCGGAATCCTGGCCGCCGCGTCGTGGGCGGAATTGGTCAAAACGTTGGCCGCCGCCTCAGCGAAATGGAAAGGAATGAAAACCATGCCTGGCGCGACCCGGTCCGTCAGCAGGGCCGTGACCGTGATCTCCCCCCGCCTCGACGCGACACGGACCTGCTGACCGGATACGATTTGAAGCCGCTTCGCATCCTCCGGATGAATCTCTGCCTGGCATGCGGGCACCAGCCTGTTCAGCCCCTCGTTTTTGCGGGTCATGGTGCCGGTGTGGTAATGCTCAAGCACCCGGCCGGTACTGAGCAGAAAAGGATAGTCCGCGTCGGGCATCTCCGCCGGGACTTGCGCATGCGTGGGCACAAAACGCCCCCTGCCCCGGGGAAAAGTCTCGCGGTGCAGGAGGGGGGTACCGGGATGGGCCGCATCCGGACAGGGCCAAACAAGGCCCTCGCGTTTGATGCGACGGTAGTCGATGCCGCCGTATATGGGCGCGGCCAGAGCGATCTCGCGCATGATCTCCCCGGGATGATCATACCCCATGGATACGCCCAGACGCGGTCCCAGAAGATTCAAAATGCGCCAGTCGGGAAGCGCCTGACCCGGACACGGCACGGCCGCGCGCACGCGCTGCACGCGGCGGTCGGTGTTGGTGAAGGTGCCGTCCTTTTCCAGCGCGGACGCCGCAGGCAGGACCACGTCGGCCAACCGCGCCGTCTCGGTCAGAAAAATGTCCTGCACGACCAGAAAATCAAGACCCGCCAGCCGGGCTTGCACATGGGAAACATCCGCATCCGACACGGCAGGGTTCTCGCCCATGACGTACATGGCCCGGACCTGCGGAGTGGCGAACATCTCCGTGGCGGTCAGGCCGGGATTCTTGGATAAGGACGTCTTCCACAGGCTTTCCATCCGGCCCAAAGCAGCATCGTCGTCCACCCGCCCGTATCCGGGCAAGACGCCCGGCAAGCCGCCCATGTCGCAGGAGCCCTGCACGTTGTTCTGCCCACGCAACGGATTGATCCCCGCCCCCGGCCGCCCGACCTGTCCGCAGAGCAGGGCCAGATTGGCCAGGGCCAGCACCGTGTCCGTGCCGCAGGTGTGCTGGGTGATGCCCATGCAATACAGGATCGTCGCCGCCCCAGCGCGGGCATACAGGCGGGCCGCCCGCTCAAGATCGACGGCGGGAATTCCGGTCGCGGACTGCACGTATTCGGGGGTATACGGACCTAACGCCGCGCGCAATTCCTCGAACCCTTCGGTGCGGCTGCCGATGAAAGCACGGTTTTCCAGGCCTTCGCGCAGAATGACGTGCATGAGCCCGTTGATCCAGGCGATGTCCGTGCCGGGCCTGGGCCGCAGCCAAAGACTTGCGTGACGGGTCAGGCCGACGGCGCGCGGGTCCACGACCACAAGCGTGGCTTTGGTGCGGGCCAAGCGCTTGATGCGGCTTGAGAACACGGGGTGCGTCTCGGTGGTGTTGGAGCCGGTGACCAGAATGACCTCGGCATTGTCGAGATCAGCCATGGGATTGGTCGCCGAGGCGCTGCCGAAAGCCCGTACCAGGGCCACCAGGGAGGAGGCGTGACACAGCCGCGCGCAATGATCCACGTTGTTGGTGCCAAGACACCGCGCCAGCTTCTGGAAGAGATAGTTTTCCTCGTTGGTGCAGCGGGCCGAGGCCAGAAAGCCCAGGGCCTGCGGCCCGTGCTCTTCACGCACGGCCAGAAGTCGGGACGCCACCAGATCAAGCGCCTCGTCCCACCCGGCAGGGACAAGCTCTCCGTCCCGCCGTATGAGCGGGGTGGTCAGGCGATCGGGATGGGCGGTGAAATCCAGGGCAAAGCGGCCCTTGACGCACAGGCTGCCTTCGTTATGCCCGTCCTCAGCTCCCCGCACGTGCCGGATGCGGCCGCCCTGCACATACACATCCATCTGGCAGCCCACCCCGCAATACGGGCAGGTCGTGCGCACCGGGCGCGTCTCGCACAGACGCGGCTTGCGGCGGGCATCCGTCATGCTGAGCGCCCCTGTCGGGCAGACCTGCAGGCACTCGCCGCAAAACACGCAGTCCGACTCGGCCAGAGTGGTATCGCATCCGGCCACGATCTTGGTGGCCGCGCCACGGTAGCCGAAGTCGATGGCTTCGTTGACCTGCACCTCGTTGCAGGCCTGCACGCAGCGGCCGCAGAGGATGCATTTGGAAAAATCGCGGACGATGAACGGGTTGCCGGTCTCGGGCCGGTAGCGCGGCTTCGTGCGCTCAAAGGTTCCTGTGCCCACGCCGTAGCGGTAGGCCAGGCTCTGCAAAGTGCAATCACCAGCAGCCGGGCAGAGCAGGCAGTCGTGATTTCCGGAGTCCAGCATGAGGCGCAGGACCGTCTTGCGGGCGCGGATCACGCGCTCGGAATCGGTATGTACGATCATGCCCTCGGACGCAGGCGCCGCGCAGGACGCGACCAGCGTGCGTGCGCCCCAGACCTCGACCACGCAGATGCGGCACGCGCCGGTGGGCGTGCAGCCGGGCAGATGGCACAGGGTCGGAATGAAGATGCCGTGGTCCGTGGCCACTTCGAGAATCGTCTGTCCGGGAGAAAAGACGCACGGCGTATCGTTGATGGTCAGTTCCATGGTCTCTCCGTCAGTCGATGCAGTCAAAGGGACAGGCCGAAAAACAAGCCAGGCACCGCACGCATTTCTCGCGGTCGATGCGGGCGGTCTGTTTTTTGGCCCAGATCACGGCCCCGGCCGGACAGGCCTTGTGGCACAGCCCGCATTTGCGGCAGCGCGACTCGTCCACCTCGAATTTGAGCAGGGCCACGCAGCGCTTGGCCGGGCAGCGCTTGTCCATGATGTGGGCCTCGAATTCGTCCCGGAAATGGCGCAGGGCCGAGAGGATCGGATTGGATGCGGTCTGGCCCAGACCGCACAAGGATGCATCGGTGATCACGGCGGCCAGATCCTCCAGGGTGCGCAGGTCGCCGGGCGCGCCCCGTCCTTCGCAGATGCGGGTCAGGATTTCGAGCTGACGTCTGGTCCCCTCCCGGCAGGGCGTGCACTTGCCGCAGGACTCGTCCTGGATGAAGTCCATGAAGAAGCGGGCCATGTCGACCATGCAGGTGCGGTCGTTCATGACGATGACCCCGCCCGAACCCATGATGGCCCCGGCCTTGGCGATGGCCTCGTAGTCCACGGGCGTGTCCAGCAGGTGCGCCGGGATGCTCCCGCCGGACGGGCCGCCCAGCTGCACGGCCTTGCACGCGCGCTTGCCGGGCACCCCGCCGCCGATGTCGTTCACCAGCACGGACAGCGGCGTGCCCATGTCCACCTCGACCAGCCCGATGTTGTTCACGTCGCCGGACAGGGCGAAGACCTTGGTGCCTGTGCTGCCCTCGGTGCCGATGCCGGCGTAGTGCCCGCCGCCGAGGCGGATGATGCGCCCGACATTTGCCAGGGTCTCGACGTTGTTCAAGACCGTCGGCCTGCCCCACAAACCCTGCTGCGCCGGAAATGGCGGCCGGGGCCGGGGCATGCCGCGACGGCCTTCGATGGAGCGCATGAGCGCGGTCTCCTCGCCGCAGACAAAGGCTCCCGCGCCCTGATAGATTTCAAGGTCAAAAGAAAAATCGCTGCCCAGGATGCTTTCCCCGAGAAGACCGAGTTCCCGGGCCTGCCCGATGGCTAAGGTCAGGCGCTGGATGGCCAGGGGGTATTCGGAGCGGCAGTAGATGTAGCCCTGATGCGCGCCGATGGCCACGGCCGCGATGATCATGCCTTCGAGCACCGCGTGCGGATCGGACTCAAGGATGGAGCGGTCCATGAACGCGCCGGGGTCGCCCTCGTCGGCGTTGCAGAGCACGTACTTCACATCGCCGGGCGAGGCGGCGGCGAACTTCCATTTGAGGCCCGTAGGAAACCCCGCCCCGCCGCGTCCGCGCAGGCCCGAAAGGCGCATTTCCTCGATGATGCCCTCCGGCGCGATGTCGAAAAGCGCCTTGGCCAGCCCCTGGTAGCCGTCGTGGGCGATGGCGTGGCCAATGTTCTCGGGGTCGATGCGCCCCTTGTTGCGCAGGGTCCAGGGCCGCTGCAGGGCAAAAAACGGGATCTCGTCCATGCTCGCCACGGCCTTGCCCGCCGGATCGCGGTACAGCAGGCGCTCCACGGGCTCAGCCCCGGCCGAGGCGACCGCATCGGCCGCATCCTCCACGCGCACCTTGCAGTACAGGATGCCGCCGGGCTGCATGATGACCACCGGCCCCAGGGCGCAGAAGCCGTTGCAGCCCGTTTCGATGACCTGCACGCAGCCCCCCTGTCGCGCAGCCTCCTCGCGCAGGGCCGCGATGAGCGGGATGGACCCCGTGGCGTGGCAGCCCGTGCCGCTGCAGCAGAAGATGCGCGGCGCGGCCGTGTCCAGAAGAGCCTTCTCCTGCTCGCGCAGGGCCAGGAGTCCGGCGCGGTCGAGTTTGTCTGACGCGCTCATTCGTAGCCCTCCAGAATTTCGCAGGCCGAGTCGGGCGTGACCCCGCCGTGGGTGTCGCGGTCCACGACCATGACCGGAGCCAGGCCGCACGCGCCCAGACAGCGCACCGGCTCCAGGCTGAAGCGGCCGCTCTCGCACGTGCCCCCGGCCTTGACGCCGAAGCGGCGCTCCACCCGGTCCAGCACCTCGCGCACACCGCGCACATAGCAGGCCGTGCCAGTGCAGACGCGGATGTTGTGCCGCCCTTTGGGTTTCAGGGAAAAGAGGGAATAGAAGGAGATGACCCCATAAACCGTGGACAAGGGCTGATTCATCCCGCTCGCGATATACCTTATGAGTTCGAGGGGAAAATATCCGACAATGTCCTGACAAAGCCGCAAAACAGTGATAAGAGAACCTTGTGTGTCACGATGCGCGGCGATAATGGCGTCTGCCTGGGCAAACTGTGCGGGAGTGAGTGGGCTCAAGGGGGAACTTCGTTTTTTGAAGGTTTTCGGGTTCAAGCTCAACAGGCCATAATGCACGGGCCGAGGATGCGCAAATCGGTTGTGAAGAGGCAGGCCGATGCCCTTCCACGACCGGCCATTGCGGTCCAGGACGAGTTTACTTACAAAAAAAAATCTGCCCGCACCGACATCGAGAGCTCCGCGCCAAAACCGACGTCTCCGCGCAATGCCTCAAGGAAAACCATGGCCTTCATCGATCCAAATTCACATCCAGCCATGCTGCGCCATGGCCTGAAAACCGGCGGCGCCGCAGTGCTGGCCTACGCCATCGCCTCTTTTTTCGATCTGAAATACGGATACTGGGCGGCCTTGTCCGCAGTCATCGTCATGCAGGTCTATGTCGCGGACTCCGTCCAGATGTGCCTCTACCGCTTATCCGGGACCGCCGTCGGGGCCGTCATCGGCATTGCCGCCATCCTGCTTTTTCCCGAGACCCCCGCCATGACGGTGCTCGCCCTGTTTCTGTCGGTGACGTTCTGCGCGTACATGACCCGCTTCAACGCCAGATACCGCATGGCCGCCATCACCGTGTGCATCGTGGTCCTGGCCGGAACCACCGATCAGGACAATCGTCTTGTCTTCGGCATGCTTCGGGTCGTGGAGATCGCTTTGGGCGTGGCTTCCGCGTTTCTGGTCAGCATCGTTCTTTGGCCGTTGCGCGCGGGAACCACGCTCAAGACCAGACTCAAGGCACGCTTCGACGACTGCGCCGGGCACTACGAGACGATCATGAACGCGTTTCTGGCCATGCAGTCCGGGCTTGATGCGCGCCTCCTCCAGCAACTGCAGACGGACCTGCTTGAAGACCGCGCCCTTTTCCAGAAGGTCCTTCGCCACGAGCGGCGGATCTACAATGAGGATACGGACCTGCTGGGGCTCAAAATCCGAACCCTCGAAAAATGCGGAGGCCATCTCCAGACCATGCTGCAAGCGTTAAACAGCGAACAAGAACAAGGCTACGAAATCTTGATGGAAAACGAACTGCGCGAACTCGTATCCAGCACCGTGGACACCATGCGCGGCATTGCCTCCGGGTCCGGCCTGCATGGAGACAAACTTGAACGCGCCCTGAAAGGGGCCGAAAACCGTTTGTGGGGATTGCGCAAAGACGGTGCGATCAGACGCTTCGATCTCCAGAAGATGATTCAATTTTTCGCCTTCTTCCACAGCGCCCAAGCCATGGGCCGGGACATCCGCACGTATGGCCAGGATCCGCTGTTCGACGTCCCGGCGCGAACGCGAGAAAAACAATGCCCACAATGATGGAAGGGATTCTGGAACGCTCGCCGGTGGTCAATGTCCGGTCATGACGTTGACCCGCCTCCAGAAAGTTTTATAAAACAAGAATGACCGATAAATTTTAGCCGAGCAAGGAAGGCATAGCCATGAAAAAATTGATTCTCATCGTACTTGTCGCCGCAATCGCCATCAGCGGCTGCGCCACCATGGATCAGCAGTCCAAAACAACCAAGGGAGCCACCTATGGCGCGGCTGGCGGCGCTGCGGCAGGAGCTATTGTGGGCCAGATCATCGGCAAGGATACCAAGGGCACCCTCATCGGCGCGGCAGCCGGAGCGGCCATCGGCGGCCTGGCCGGAGCCGGAGTCGGACGCATGATGGACAACCAGGAAGCGGATATGCGCCAGGCCCTGTCCCAGTCCGAAGAAGTGGCCGTCCGGCGCGAGGGAGACCTCCTGGCCCTGACCCTCAAAGGAGACGTGACTTTTGCCGTGGACTCCGACGTGGTCCTACCCGGCCTCTACACCGAGATTGAACGAATCGCCCAGGTCCTGGTCAAGTACCCCCAGACCACCATCGTGGTCGAGGGCCATACGGACAGCACCGGCTCCGACACCTACAACCAGGCCCTGTCCGAGCGCCGCGCCTGGAGCGTGCAGCGACTGCTTGTCGAACGCGGGGTCAACCCGTCCCGCATAACGGCCATGGGCTACGGCGAATCCCGCCCGGTGGCCACCAACGACACCCCGGAAGGCCGCCAGATGAACCGCCGCGTGGAAATCCGCGTCAATCCGAACACCACTCAGCAGCCGTACTAAGGACTCGCCCCGCCCTTGCCGGGCAACCGCCCAGCTTTCACCAATCGAACGGGCCTGCGCTGCAAAGCACAGGCCCGTTCGATTATTCATGAAGGTGATCGGATTCAAGACATTTCAAGCTTCATGAACCTGGACGAAAAAACGGCGCTCCGTCATTCATCTCCATGATCCGTGACATTCCGCAAAATTATCACATATGATGGCTTGCTCCACGGTTCCGCCTGCGCGGCGTCCGCTGTTCTCTCGCCATTTTCATCACAGAATCAAGACGTTACCCTCATAAGCGTGTCCAACTCCCGTCCGGCATGCTCCTTGCGACAAATCACGACCAACTACAACATTCAACAAGGAGAACTCTATGTCTTCGGAAAAAGGCGAGGTTTACAAATGTGAAGCGTGTGGCGCCGTCGTGCTCGTGAAAGAAGGCGGTGAGGGCGAACTCGTGTGTTGCGACCAGCCCATGGTCAAGCAATAATCTTTCAGCTTTCCTCAAAACGAATACCCCCCTGTTTTCCTGGATTTAGGAAAACAGGGGGGTATTTCAAAATGATGGAGCGGATGGGAGAAGACTGAGCAGATTTTACAGCCCTTGGGGAATTTCAATAAAAACCGGTCAATTCATTAGTGCCCTTTGAAATCTGACGGCCCGACAACGCCGCTACTCAAAAAAACCAATTCACTCCTATGCAGGGCCCCAGCGTGTTCACCCCTTGGTTGGGTTTGGACAGGCCGGCAGAGGAAAGATGAAGAAAGTGGATCTCGAAGTTGACCGCAACGTCGTCGGTAAAAAAATAGTTCACTCCAACCGCCGCTTGTTCATTGAATTGGAACGATGCGCCCAGGTCGGGGGCACGGATTTCGGTGAAGGCAATGCCCATACCGACATCGACGTAGGGAATCCAGCGCGTGCCGCTGGCAAAATTATAGCGCAAATGGGGCGTCAGTCCGATGGTCCAGTAACCATCGGAATTGACCTGCGGAGCGAGAAAGACCTCCCCGCGCACCTCGAAATTTCCTCGGTACCAGTGTCCGCCCCCCACGACATCGCCGACCATGCGGCCGTAAGAAACCGTCATCGGAAGGAGGTCGTGCCGCTCCCGGGCCCCGAAAATCTTGATTCCGTACCCCATCCCGACACCGAGACGAAACGTCTGCGTCCCGGCGCGAAAACCGTGGCCCACCGCTCCCGCCCAGATATCAGTGGACCCGGAAGGTGAAGCGTCCACCGCAATGGGCGCAGAATCGGCGGCAGGCTGAAGGTCCTCCGCATGAACTGAAAAGGGCAGGAGCAAAAGCAGGCAGACGACGAACAGGTTCATTGGTTGAAACTTCTTCACGAGCGACTCTCCTGATACGGTGTCAAACTGGCTTTAAATGGCAAATCCGGTTCGTTCGAGCGCCCCCCCTCGGTCAGCATGTTTGCATGCCGGCAAAAAGAAGGAATTTATCCCAAGACACTCTCCCCATTTAACTCATACGAGGAAGAACGTTCCTGCTCGGCAACACCTTGATCAAGCAACGATTACGCCAAGACGATCCTGCGGACAGTAGTCCGTAACAGTCTGATTTTGTAAAACAATAGCAACATTATTTAAACGTTCGAAAAGAGGCTTATGCCTGAATCCGCCGCATATACCGCAACTGGGATATATGACGGGTCGCTCGGAGAGGATCGGCCTGCCGAAAGGTGGCCCGGAAAAGCAACGGCTCCCAAAAAAGCCACCTCTGAAACTCCCAATGGCCAGGAGATGGAGAGCTAAAGACGGGAACGGATTGTGCGGAAAGGCTTCCCGTTCGGGTTGCCGAAAGAAGCAGAATTGACGGAGGCAGAAGGCTGGGCTTCAAAACGACTCAAGTTGTGTGCGTCACGTTATGTAAATTCTTCCACGGCATGACGGGTAGGCTCAAGCAGCTGGCGACCGAGAATGGGCCCCCACAAATCACGGCAGCCGGCCATAGTTTATAATATTGTCTTCGTCTCGTATTTTAGCTACTATTTGCAAAATCCAAACTAAGGGATAAAATGCTAGACTCAATCCTCAAAACTCCTCAAGAAGTCCGCTGTGATATTGCCGCCAGGGCTCAGGCTCGGCGTCTCGCGCTCAATATGAGCCAGAAGGAACTGGCAGCGCGTAGCGGTGTTTCTCTTGGTTCAGTGAAGCGCTTTGAGACAACGGGAGAAATCTCTCTGTCTTCTCTCTTGTCCATTGCAATGGTCCTTAACGACCTTGGGGCCTTTGCGGAATTGTTCATCCCTCCACGCCCAGAGAACCTGTTCACACTGGAAGAGCCCACACCCCGTAAAAGAGCCGGGAGAAAACGCCATGAATCTTGATGTCCATCTACACGCCCATGGCGAACGCCGCTATATGGGCAAGCTTGCCGAACAGGGCGGCACTATACTGTTCCAGTATGCACCGGAGTTTCTCGATTCTGGCATCAACATCTCGCCGTTTAAACTCCCCCTAAGCCCGGAGGTCAAGGAAGACCCCAAGCGCACCTTTGACGGTCTGTTCGGTGTCTTTAACGACAGTTTGCCGGACGGATGGGGGCTGCTCCTGCTGGACAGGGCCTTGCGCAAGAAAGGCACGTCTCTGCATGCCTGCTTGCCTCTTCAACGTCTTGCCATGGTGGGCACGCATGGAATGGGGGCACTCGAGTACACCCCCGCAAGTGATCGGGCCGACGAGGTTGTTTCTGTGACGGAATTGGATGCGTTGGCCGAAGAATCCCTCAAGGTCTTGCGTGACGCCCCAGTGGATGCAAACCAGTTGGACAGACTCATCCAGCTTAATGGCTCATCCGCCGGGGCCAGGCCCAAAATTCTGGTGAACGTTGCCGATGATTATTGCATTGCGCCTCAAGGCGCGGATGGAGAGCCCTGGATTATCAAATTTCGCTCCACGCACGAGTCACCAGATACCGGGCTGATGGAATATACTTACTCCATCGCCGCCAGAGAAGCCGGGCTCGATATGCCTGAGACACATCTCTTCCCGTCCGAGACCACACCAGGCTACTTTGGCGTCAAACGCTTTGACAGAATACAGGGCATGAAAGTGCATGTGCACACCGCCTGCGGCCTGCTGCACGCCTCGCATCGCGAACCGTCGCTAACCTATGAAAGTCTGTTGCGCCTGACACTGCTGCTCACCAAGGACATGCGCGAAGTACAAAAGATGGTCCGCCTCATGGTGTTCAACGTGCGTTCCGGCAACAAGGACGATCATTCTAAAAACTTTTCCTTCCTGCTGGACAAGGATAATCAGTGGCGCATGGCCCCGGTTTATGACCTGAACCCTTCCGAAGGTATCAACGGGGAACAGACCTGCATGGTGAACAACAAAGGGCTGAACATTACCGAAAAGGATCTGCAGGCCGCAGCCGCCACCATTGATGTTGACGCACGGACAGTGCGTGAAATGATCCAGCAGGTGGATGAGGCTTTGGCGAAGGCGAAAAAATAGAACTGGCTGCTCAGATGGAAGCCTTCATTGCCGAGTTGTGAGAGACTTCTAGGGGGGGACGAGGGCAGATCCCGAATCTTGAACTACTCAACCCTGATAACATAACCAGTCAACCGGAATCGATGGCCGCAGTGGACCATTGAATAAAGAATAAGGGCCTGGATTTTTACATCCAGGCCCTTGAATTATTTAAATGGCGGAGAGGGTGGGATTCGAACCCACGTACCGGGGATTAGCCGGTAACTCGATTTCGAGTCGAGCGCGTTACGGCCGGACTTCGCTACCTCTCCGCGAGGTTTTTTGAAATTTTCTTTTCCTGGCGGCGTTTCTGGAAAAAGCCGCTCAGTTTCGCGCTGCATTCCTGCTCAAGCACCCCGCCCAAAGACCAGAAATGATGGTTGCTCCAGGGCAGCTCGGTGCCGCTCATGCGGCTGACCAGGCATCCGGCCTTGGGGTCTTTGGCCGCGTAGACTACCCCGGCCAATCTGGCCTGAATGACCGCGCCCAGGCACATGATGCAGGGCTCCAGGGTGACCACCAGGACCGCATCGGTCAGGCGGTGATTTCCGACTTTCGCGCCAGCCTGACGCAGGGCCAGAATTTCGGCGTGGGCCGTGGGGTCGTTTTCAAATATGGTCCTGTTTTCGCCCCGGCCCAGGATACGGCCATTCCCGTCGACCACCACCGCGCCCACCGGGACGTCTCCCCGCCCTTCTGCCAGACCTGCAAGCTGCAGGGCTTCGCACATGAAGGGCTCCCAGATCAGCAGGTCATCCAGGCCCGGCGTCGGGGAAGGCGCACAGTAGAAAGTCACGGGGGCGCTGTCAATGATCTTTGCATCCTCTTTGGACACGTTTTATGACCGCCTATTTGGCCTTCAGATACTCGATCCCGCCCTTGAGCAGATCCGTGCCCAGAGTGGACGTCTCGCCCCTGGTCCAGCGCGGATGGTTGGTCGGGTGGTTGTAGGCCTCGGGATGCGGCATCAGTCCCAGAATCCGACCGGAAGGATCGGTCAGCCCGGCGATGCCCAGAGGCGAGCCGTTGGGGTTGGCCGGGTACTCCTGGGTCACTTCCTTCGTCTCTGGGTCCACGTACTGCAGGGCGATGAGGTTCTGCGCCTGCAGGCGCGGCAAGGTCGACTCGTCGCCGGGCACGAGCTTGCCCTCGCCGTGACGCACGGGAACATAGAGATAGTCGAGGCCCTTGGTGAACACGCAGGGGGAATCCGCATTGATTTTGAGTGTCACCCAGCGGTCCTCGTACTTGGCCGAATCATTGTGGCTGAGCGAAACTTGGCGGGTGAAATAGGCCCCGTCCAGAGCGGGCAGCAGGCCGAGTTTGACCAGCAGTTGAAAGCCGTTGCAGATACCCAGAATGAGGCCCCCGGCGTCGAGAAAGCTTTTGAGTTCTTCCATCAGCGACTTGCCGCTCGCGGTCTTCATGTGCCGCCAGCGCAGGGCCGCCGCCTGGGCCGAGCCAAGATCGTCGCCATCGAGAAAACCGCCGGGCAGGATCAGAAAATTGTAGTCGGCCAGCGCAACCTTGTCCGCCGTCAGGTCGGAAAAATAGGCGATAGTGGTCTGGTCCGAACCAGCCTGATCCGCCGCAAAGGCGCATTCCCGCTCGCAATTAGTACCGTAGCCGGTAATTACCAATGTTTTGACCTGAGCCATCACCCCTCCAAAAACGGCCGTAGCCGTGCTGTTTGATTAAGTACCCAAGCCCATTACAGTCCAAGCAAAACCGGCGCAAGCCTGAAAATCGGCCTTTCGGACTGTTTGCACTCCGCGTTCTTTCTGCTATTGAACCCAAGGTGTTTGCAGGACACCAGGGGCCGCTTGACAAGCCGGAAGTCCGCTGCCAATTGTGCCGGCGGACATACGGATGTCAAATTTCGGGCTGCCGACAGGTGGCCCATTTGTTTTGTGGACCATGTCTGACCCGCAATGCGCGGACTCAGACCGAAGAACTATTCAGGTGAGCGAGGCAGCGATGAACACCAAATTCATTTTTGTGACCGGCGGGGTATTGTCCTCTCTGGGTAAAGGACTGGCCGCCGCATCCATCGCGGCTCTGTTAAAGGCGCGGGGGCTTCGGGTTTCCATCCAGAAGCTTGACCCGTACATCAACGTCGACCCGGGCACCATGAACCCCTTCCAGCACGGCGAAGTCTACGTCACCGACGACGGCGCCGAGACGGATCTGGATCTTGGGCACTACGAGCGCTACCTGGGCACCCACTTGAGCCAGCGCAACAACTACACGTCCGGGCGCATCTACAACACCGTCATCACCAAGGAGCGCCGCGGCGACTACCTCGGCGGCACGGTGCAGGTCATCCCGCACATCACCGACGAGATCAAATCGTCCATCCTCAGCCTGGCCAGCGACGACCTGGACGTGACCCTGGTCGAGATCGGCGGCACCGTGGGCGACATCGAGGGCCTGCCCTTCCTGGAGGCCATCCGCCAACTGCGCGCGGACCTCGGCAAGGACAACGTCCTCTACATCCATCTGACGCTGGTGCCCTACATCAAGACCGCGGGCGAACTCAAAACCAAGCCCACCCAGCATTCCGTCAAGGAACTGCGCAGCCTGGGCATCCAGCCGGACATCATCCTCTGCCGCTCCGAAGTGGACCTTGGCGACGACATCAAGCGTAAAATTTCACTGTTCTGCAATGTGGACCGGGACGCGGTCTTCACCGCCATCGACGTCAACCACATCTATGAACTGCCCCTGACGCTTTATCATGAGGGCGTGGACCAGAAGATCGCCATCCTGCTGCGTCTGGCGGCCAAAAATCCGGATCTGCAGGAATGGAAGGATCTCGTCTACAACCTGCACAATCCCAAAACCGAAGTCAGCATCGCCATCGTCGGCAAGTACGTGGACTTGAAGGAAGCCTACAAGAGCCTGCATGAGGCCCTGACCCACGGCGGCGTGGCCAACAGCGCGGCCATTCGTTTTCTGTATGTCAATTCCGAAGAGATCACGTCCGAGAATGTGGCCGCCATGCTCGCTTCCGCCGACGGCATCCTCGTTCCCGGCGGCTTCGGCATTCGCGGCGTGGAAGGCAAGATCGCGGCCATCACCTACGCCCGCGAAAACAAGATCCCCTTCTTCGGCATCTGCCTCGGCATGCAGTGCGCGGTCATCGAATACGCCAGAAACGTCATGGGCCTGACCAAGGCCAACTCCGAGGAATTCGACCTGACCACGCCGGACCCGGTCATCTATCTGATGAAGGAATGGTTCGATTTCCGCAAGAAATGCGTGCAGCGCCGCGACATGACCAGTGAGAAGGGCGGGACCATGCGTCTTGGCGCCTACCCCTGCGTGATCGAAAAAGACACCCGCGCCTTCGAAGCCTACAATGCCGTCGAGGTCTCCGAGCGCCACCGCCACCGCTACGAATTCAACAGCTCCTACCAAAGCCGCTTCGAGGATGCCGGCCTGACCATCAGCGGCCTGTCCCCGGACAAGAGCCTGGTCGAGATCGTGGAGATCAAGGATCATCCGTGGTTCCTGGGCTGCCAGTTCCATCCGGAGTTCACCTCCACCCCCATGCAGCCGCATCCGCTGTTCCGTGAATTCATTCGCGCGGCCGTGGCCAACAAGAAACCCGAGTAGAATACCATGATTGATTGTTCCACCCTGGTCGCCGGACGCCCGTTCCTCATCGCCGGTCCCTGCGTACTCGAAAGCCTGGACCTGGCCATGACCGTGGCCGTGGAGCTGCAGGCCATCGCCCGCGACCTGAACCTGCCGCTCATCTTCAAGAGTTCCTACGACAAGGCCAACCGCACGGCCGGAGCGAGCTTTCGAGGCCCAGGGCTGGACATGGGCCTTGATTGGCTGGCCCAGATCAAGAGCCGCACCGGGCTGCCCGTGATCACGGACATCCATGAGCCGCGCCAGGCCTCCCTGGTGGCCGAAGTGGCCGACGTGCTGCAGATCCCGGCCTTCCTCTGCCGCCAGACCGACCTCTTGCTGGCCGCCGCCCGCACCGAGCGCATCGTGAACATCAAGAAAGGCCAGTTCATGGCGCCCTGGGACATGCAGGGGCCGGTGGAAAAGATCCGCTCCGAAGGCTTCGACCGCATCTGGCTGACCGAGCGCGGCTCCATGTTCGGCTACAACAATCTGGTCGTGGATTTCCGTTCCCTGATCATCATGAAGCAGTTCGGCTGCCCCGTGGTCTTCGACGCCACCCATTCGGTGCAGCTGCCCGGCGGGCGGGGCATGTCCTCCGGCGGCCAGCGCGAATTCGTGCCGCCCCTGGCCCGGGCCGCCGTGGCCTGCGGCTGCCAGGGTCTGTTCATGGAGATCCACCCGGACCCGGACAAGGCCCTGTGCGACGGTCCCAATTCCTGGCCTCTGGCCAAGGCCCGCACGCTGCTCTCCGAACTGGCTGCCATCTGGAGCATCCCCAATGAATGCTGAGCGCCTCGCCCGGGACGTGCGTCTCATGGTTCTGGACGTGGACGGGGTGCTGACCGACGGCGGCCTCTATTATGACGAATCGGGCTGCGTGCTGAAGCGCTTCAACGTCCAGGACGGACTGGCCATCAAGATGGCCCCCCAGGCGGGGCTGGAATTCGCGGTCATCACCGGCCTGGACTCTCCGGCCGTACGCCGCCGGGTAACGGAGCTTGGCATCACCCACTACCATCCCGGCCATCACCGCAAGGCCCCGGTCCTGCGCGGAATTTCCGAACAGACCGGCATCCCCCTCTCGAACATGGCCTATGTCGGGGACGACTGGGTCGACGCCGCACCCATGTCCCTGGTCGGACTGCCCATCGCCGTGCCCAATGCCCGGCCCGAAATACTCAAACTCGCCGTCTGGACCACCAGGGCCATGGGCGGCCAGGGCGCAGTGCGCGAAGCCATCGATTTCGTGCTGCGCGCCCAGGGCAAACTCGAAGACATGTGGCAGGGCTGGGTCCGGGAATGAAACGCGTGGTGATCGGCCTTTTGGCCCTTGCCGTCCTGGCCGGAATCGCCATGCTGGGAAAACGGCTGCTCTGGCCCGAACGGCTGGAGAACCTCTCCATCGAGAATCTGGACGTGGACCTCAGCCTCAAGGGCGTGAACCTAAGCCAGGGCAAGGACGGCAAAAAACTGTGGAACCTGAACGCCACGGGCGCCGACTATGCCGAAAACGGTGACGAATTGACACTCACCGACCCGATCATAGTATACTGGGGCGAGGAAGGCGGAGCACCCATTGAAGTCCGGGCTCCCGAGGGCCAGGTCTGGCAGAAAGAAGACCGGGCCAGGATGTGGGGCGGGGTTCACGGCACCCAGGGCCAATACGTGATGCGCTCCGAAACCCTTGACTACACCGGCCAAAACAGCACTCTTCTCCTCGGCGGCACGGTTGAACTGACTGGCGAATCCATGCGGGGTCGCTCAGACACTCTGACATATTTTCTGGACACAGGGGACTTCCTGGCCCAAGGCAACGTCCAGGTTATCATGAACTGACAAGCGGGTTACCAATGCGCTCACTCATACTTTTTCTCTTCCTTGCCTGCGCGACTCCACTCTGGGCCGCACAAACCGCCCCAGCCAAAGACGTCCCGGTCAAGATCACTTCCGACACCATGACCTACACCCAGAAAGGGGATCAGGTGGTCTTCACCGGCTCCGTGTACGTCATCCGCCAGGACATCCAGCTGTGGTCCGACACGCTGACCGTGCTCCTGGAAAAAAAGGAAGGCTCCGGCAATGCCACCCAGAGCGTGGCTGACGAGCAGGGGTCCATCAAAAAGATCATCGCCAAGGGCAACGTGCGCATCAAGGCCGACCAGGGCCGCACCGGCACCTGCGGCAAGGCGACCTACGAAGCCGACAAGGACCTCTTGACCATGGAAGACAATCCCATGCTCATGGAAGGCGCCAACAAGATCCAGGGCGAGGTCATAAAGCTCTTCATCAAGGAAAGCCGCAGCGAAGTTCTGGGCGGCAAAGGGCGGGTCGAAGCCATTTTCAACACCCCCGCAAGCAAGCCGGGGGCCGGGCAGTGACCACGCTGACCGGCCAGAAGCTGGCCAAGCGCTACGGGCTCAGGGATGTCGTACGCGACATCGATCTTGATGTGCGCCAGGGCGAGGTGGTTGGCGTCCTGGGACCCAACGGGGCCGGCAAAACGACGACCTTTTACATGCTGGCGGGCATCGTGCCGCCGACGCGGGGCCAGGTTCTTCTGGACGGCATGGACATCACCCGCTGGCCTTTGCACAAAAGGGCCCGCGCAGGCATGAGCTATCTGCCGCAGGAGAGCTCGATCTTTCGAAAACTCACCGTGCGCCAGAACCTGCAACTGATCCTGGAATACTCCGGTTTTTCCAAGGACGAGCAGCAGCGCACGGCGGACAGGCTTCTGGACGAGCTGGGCATCACCCGACTCGAGGGTCAACTGGCGGCCTTTCTGTCCGGTGGAGAACGCCGCAGGCTGGAAATTGCCCGCGCCCTGATCCAGAATCCCAAATTCATTCTTCTGGACGAACCCTTCGCCGGCATCGACCCCCTGGCCGTGGACGACATCCAGACCATCATCCAGGACCTTCGCGGCAAAGGCATCGGCGTGCTTATCTCCGACCATAATGTCCGTGAGACGCTTCAGATCTGCGACCGGGCGTACCTGGTCTACGACGGTCAGATCATCTTGAACGGCAGCCCCGAAGAGATCGTCGCCGACCCGGGCGCGCGCAAGGTGTATCTCGGCGAGGGATTCAGCCTCTAGCGGACACGATTTTCCAAGGATTGCCAGGGCCTAACCTTTATGGCAGATTCGGTACTAGGTAGTTTTCTTGTCTGCAATCCTCTGACACGGTGAGATTAAATCCATTATGGGCCTTGAACTCCGACAAAACCTCAAGCTGACGCAGCAGCTGGTCATGACCCCACAGCTGCAGCAGGCTATCAAGCTGCTCCAGCTCTCCCGATTCGAGCTCCTTGAAGCCGTTCAGCAAGAGCTCTTGGAGAACCCCATGCTTGAAGAAGGGGTCAAGGAAATTTCCGAAGAGCACGATATCCAGGCTCCGATGGAATCACGTCCCGAAGTTTCGCACGAAGACGCGGAACTGATGCGCAACGCGGACTGGGAAAACTACCTCGGCGATTTTTCAAGCACCGCCAAGCAGGTACAGTTCAAGGAGACCGAAGCCCTGGAAGAGATGATGTCCTACGAGGCCAGGCTCTCGGGCAAGCCATCCCTGGATGGGCATCTCTTGTGGCAGCTCTGCCTGTCCAACATCACCGAAGAAGAGGAGATGATCGGCGAAGCCATCATCGGCAACCTCGATTCCCAAGGCTATCTGATGAGCTCGGCCGAGGATATCGCCTCCGAAACGCTCTCTCCCCTGGCCTTGGTCGAGTCCATGCTGCATCGCCTGCAGCGCTTCGACCCCGTGGGCGTGGCCGCGCGCTCGCCCAAGGAATGCCTGCTCATTCAGCTGGAGATGCTCGGCCAGGACGATCCGATTCTCGTTTCCCTGGTGGCCGACCATCTCGAAGACATCGAAAAGCGCCGCTACAAACCGCTCCTGCGCAAGTTCAAAATCCAGATGGAAGACCTGAAAGCCTATCTGGACATCATTCAGTCCCTGGACCCCATGCCCGGAGCCAGCTACGGGAGCGAGAGCACCATCTATGTCAGCCCGGATGTTTTCGTATACGAATACGAGGGGGATTTCGTCATCGTCATGAACGACGACGGCCTACCCAAGCTGCAGCTGAGCCCCTATTACATGGACGACATGCACCTTGCGGTCAAAGGCCCGGACCGGGAATACCTGCACGACAAGATGCGATCCGCCATGTGGCTCATGAAGAGCTTGCACCAAAGGCAAAGAACATTATATAAAGTGGTTGAAAGCATTGTCAGATTCCAGCGGGGCTTTTTCGAGCACGGGGTGACCAAGCTGAAACCGCTGATTTTAAAAGATGTGGCCGACGACATTGAAATGCACGAATCCACGGTCAGCCGGATCACCACGAACAAGTACGTGGCCA
Source organism: Desulfomicrobium baculatum DSM 4028 (assembly GCF_000023225.1). Classification (NCBI taxonomy): domain Bacteria; kingdom Pseudomonadati; phylum Thermodesulfobacteriota; class Desulfovibrionia; order Desulfovibrionales; family Desulfomicrobiaceae; genus Desulfomicrobium; species Desulfomicrobium baculatum. The sequence continues at coordinate 177,557 of NC_013173.1, read as the reverse complement.
CCCCGCATGGCATCATGGAACTGAAATTTTTCTTCAACTCCGCGCTGGAAATGGATGACGGCACCCAGGTCGGCTCCGAGTCGGTCAAGGCCATCATCAAGAAAATGGTCAGCGAGGAGGACCCCAAGCACCCCTTCAGCGATGAAAAGATCGCGGCGGTGCTGAAGGAAACACTGGATGTGAACATCGCCCGGCGCACCGTGGCCAAGTATCGCGCGGTGCTGGGGATAGATTCTTCATCCAAGCGAAAACAAGTTTTTTGACACCCCGCCCTCGGGCCGCTCCTCTTGGACGGACCACGGGCTGACCCTCAACAATCGAGGAGGCTTCCATGAGGATTACCTTCAATTTCAAAAACTTCGATCCTTCCGACCATTTGCGCAAATACGCCAAGGACCGCTTCGGCAAGCTCGCCAAATACATGTCCGGCACGCCCGACGCCGACCTGCAGGTCAACCTCGAAGTGGAGAAATTCCGGCATATTGCCGATATAGTGCTGACGGGCAAGAATGTGCATATCTCCGCCCGCGAAGACAGCGAGGACATGTACTCCACCGTCGACATGGTCTGGGACAAGCTTGAAGCCCAGATGCGTAAGACCCGCGACAAGGACAAGAGCCGTCGCAAAAGCGGCAGCGACAGCCCTCTCATGGACGCCGGCGGTTTTGACGACGACGCGGACGCCAAGCGCAAGCCCGTTATCCAAAAGACCGAAGACGACTTCTCGCCCAAGCCCATGATCGTTGAAGAAGCCGCCCTGCAGCTCGAAAGCACGGACAATGAATTCCTTGTTTTCCTCAACGCGGAAAGTGAAAGGATCAATGTCATCTATCGTCGCAAAACCGGAGATTTCGGTTTGATCGACCCCGGGGTATAGGGAATGAAGCTTGCTGAATACCTGGACAAGGATTTGATCATCTCCGACCTCTCGGCCAGGACCAAACCCGAGGTCCTGGCCGAACTCGTTTCGCGGCTGTCGGCCAAATACCCCGATCTTGACCCCAAGCGCGTGACCCAGGTCCTCATGGATCGGGAACTGCTCGGAACCACGGGCATCGGGGATGGGATCGCCATACCCCATGGCAAGCTGGACAGTATCGATCAGGTTCTGGTCATTGTCGGCCGCAGCCACGAAGGAGTGGATTTTGCCAGTCTGGACCACAAACCGGCCAGCATCTTTTTCACGGTGCTGGCCCCTTCAAGCGTGGTCGGCCTGCATTTGAAGCTTCTGGCCACGGTCTCCCGCCTGCTAAAAGACAGCTCGTTCCGTCAGGCCTTTACCAACTCTCCCGGCCAGGAAGGGCTGTGGCAACTGCTGCAGACCGTCTAGGCCGACCGAACATGTCCGGAGAACTCCATGCAGCTGGAATCTGAACAGAAAAACGTGGTCATTGTCTCCGGCATGTCCGGTTCAGGCAAAAGCACGGCGCTCAAGGTCTTCGAGGACATGGGCTTTTTCTGTGTCGACGGGCTTCCGGCGCGCATGGCCCCGGCCCTCATCGAGCTGTTCTTCAATTCCTCGGCCAAGGAATACCCAGGGCTGGCCATGGGCATGGACCTGCGCCAACCCGATTTCGTGGGACAGTGGAAGGAAGTGCTGCTTGATATCCAGAAGTTTTCCGTGCGGCCGACAGTCATCTTCACGGATTCTTCCAACCAGATCCTGCTGCGCAGATACGCTACCACCCGCCGCCCGCATCCCCTGACCTCGGGCAACCTCGGTCTGGAAGGGGCACTGGAGAGGGAGCGGGAAATACTCGAGCCCATCCGCACCCAGGCGGATCTGGTCATCGACACGTCGCATTATTCGGTGCACGATCTGCGTCGAGTCATTCAGGACAAATGGGAGAGCCTCTCCTCCCGCAGCCAAGGCATGCGGGTGCACCTGATTTCGTTCGGCTTCAAGTACGGCGCCCCGACCGAGGCGGACGACGTCACGGACCTGCGCTTTCTGCCGAACCCCTATTTCGACGAAGCGCTGCGACCCATGTCCGGAAAGGATGAGGCCATCGCCCGCTACGTGCTGGGCAGCAACCCTGGCCGCGAGTATCTGCGCAGACTTCTTGAATTTCTGGATTTTGCCCTGCCGCTCTACGCGACGGAAGGGCGCTACCGTTTGACCATGGCCTTCGGCTGTACGGGTGGCCGACATCGTTCCGTGGCCGTGACCGAGGCAGTGCTGGCACATCTGCGCGGTCAGGGCTTCAATGTATCTGTCGAACATCGGCATTTCAGTCTTGGATAATCTGGAGGAGTAATGGTTGGAGTGATCGTGGTAACCCATGGCCAGTTTGGAAAATATCTGCTTGAAGCGGCCCAGACAATTTTGGGACCGCAGGAGCAGTGCGCCCATATAGCTGTGGAAGGAACCGTGGAAATGAGCGCGTTGCTCTCGGATCTCAAGCAAACCGTCAAACAGATGGAAACAGGCGACGGCGTGATCATCCTGACCGACATGTTCGGGGGCACTCCATCCAATATCAGCCTGTCTCTCCTGCAACCGGGCAAAGTCGACGTCCTGACCGGCGCCAACCTGCCCATGCTGCTCAGGATTCTGGGAATGCGCACCCAGGACCTGTCCCAATTGGCCACGGACGCCAAAAACGCGGCCATTCAGGGCATCGTTGTCGCCGGCGAAGTATTGACCCGCAAAATCACCGAGGCGTAAGAGTGCTCTGGTTCCGTATCGACAACCGACTCGTCCACGGCCAGATCATTGAGGCCTGGCTACCGCACATCAGGGCCAAAACCCTGCTGGTGGCCAACGACGACCTCGCCGCCGATGAATTGCGGCAGGAAATCATGAGTCTGGCCGTTCCGAGCGGCATCTCCTTTCAATGCTGTCCGGTGTCCGAAGCTGCTTCGATGTTGAAAAGCATTCGCACGAAAAACCCGGACCATCATGTGCTAATTCTTTTTTCCGACTGCGCCGATGCCAAATCCGCGCACATGACCGGGCTGTCCTTTTCCCTGGTCAACATCGGCAATCTGCATTACGGACCGGGCAAAGAGCAGATTTGCGAACACATTGCCCTGGGAGCGGAAGACCGTTCCTGCCTGAAGTATTTCGCCGATCACGGTGTGGAAATCGACTTCCGCTGCGTGCCGTCGGCAACGGCCAAGATTACTTTATGATGAAAACGTCTCAACCCAAATCGGCATGGTAAGCACTCACGACCTCATCCTGCTGGCCGGAGGAAGTTTTTTTTTGCCCTCCTGTCCCTGACCCGGGTCGCCATCGACCTCGGCTTCATCCATCGTCCGCTTTTCGCCGCCCTGCTCTGGGCGGGACTGTCCTTCAACCTCCAGCCGGCTTTAAGCGCGGGCATTTTCTTCGAACTGCTCTGGCTTGATCTGTTCCCGGCCGGAACCTACATCCCGCCCCAGGCGCTCTTTTCCCTGGCCGCCACGCTGACCATTCTGGCCTGCCTACCGGATGCCGACATGCGCACCACCGTGCTGGTCGTCATCGCGACCCTGCCTCTGGCCTACCTTGGCGCGTGGGTCGAACAACTCTACCGCAAACGGCAAAACGCCGGCTATAACCAGCTTTTGACCTGGAACCGCCAGGGCAACACAGCCATCTTCGCGCCGCACCGGCTCACCGCAAAAGCTTTGGTAGAATTTTTCCTGCTCAATTTCTCCCTCTTTTGGCTCTGCCTGCTGCCTCTCCTCATCGGCCTGAAAACCGTCCGGCCTTGGGTTGCCGGAGGTCCGCAGCCGACGTGGACCATGCTCTGGATCGCAGCCTGCGCCGGGGCCATTCTCGCTCTGCGTGTACGCAAGGCCTACGCTTTGGCCGCGGTCAGCCTGCTTCTCGGCGTCCTCTCCAGTCTCTGACCTCCAATGTTCTCTCTTGGCAGCCGCGAATAATTGTGATATTTAGCACAATGTCTTTGTTTGCCAATAAACCCTTGTAGGAGGAATACCATGTCCGTTTATGTTTTTGGTCACAAGAATCCCGATTCCGATACCGTTTGCAGCGCCATCGCGCTGGCCGACCTGAAGAGCAAGCTCGGCGTAGCCTGCACCCCCACCGCCCAGGGCGAACTGGCCCCCGAGACCAAGTTCATCCTCGAGAAGTTCGGCGTCGCCGCTCCCGCCGTGAAGACCGAATTTGCCGGTGAGAAAGTTTTCCTGGTCGACACCTCCGACCTGGCTCAGCTGCCCGACGACATCAAGCAGGCTGAAGTGCTCGGCATCGTCGACCACCACAAGCTGGGCGACCTGACCACCTCCAGCCCCCTGGAATGCTGGATCTGGCCCGTTGGCTGCACCGCCACCGTTCTGACCGCCATGTACAAGTTCCACGGCGTTGAAGTTCCCAAGAACATCGCCGGCATCATGCTCTGCGCCATCCTGAGCGACACCGTCATCTTCAAGTCCCCGACCTGCACCCCGGCCGACAAGGAAGCCGCTGCCGAACTGGGCAAGATCGCCGGTATCTCCGACCTGGCCGCCCTGGGCATGGAAATGTTCAAGGTCAAGTCCGCCGTTGAAGGCACCCCGGCCCGCGAGCTGGTTCTGCGCGACTACAAGGACTTCAACATGAACGGCACCAAGGTCGGCATCGGCCAGCTGGAAGTCGTCGACCTGTCCATCCTCGACGCCGTCAAGGGCGACCTGGCTGCCGACATCAAGGCCCTGAAGGCCGAGAAGGGCAACCACTCCGTGTTCCTGCTGCTGACCGACATCATGAAGGAAGGCTCCGAGATCCTGATCGCCTCCGACGACGCCGCCGTGGTCGAGAAGGCCTTCGGCGTCAAGCCCGTGGACGGAAAGGCATGGCTGCCCAAGGTCATGTCCCGCAAAAAGGACGTTGTGCCCAAGTTCGAAAAGGCTTTCGCCTAAGCCTTGGCTCTTTGAATTACAAAAAGCCCGTCCAGGTTTGCCTGGGCGGGCTTTTTCATTTTGAACTTGTGTTTCTTCCGCATTGCTGCGCGGGGAAGCGCGGCCGTAAGGCATTCGTCGATTGGGTATCAACCGCCTGAGAAATATGAACGGCTATCCATCAAGATAGCCGTTTAGGGAAATGAACGTGTCCTCTATTGCGAAGACAGGTCAAGTCACTGCGGGATGTGGCGGTTGGCCCGGACAGGGGCCGTCGACTGTCTGACTGAGCCTGGCATCGTTTGTTGAATCATCGCCTGCCGCTTGAAGCGCCGGTCCATGTCCGACAGGGGCGATGATTCAACTCTACGAGGCCCGCGAAGGAGTTTCGGCGGTCCCTGTCCGGGCCAACCGCCGCGCCCCGCCCCCCGCGCCCCTCAACAGCCTCTTCCGCTCCGCCCGCTACTGCACTTTCGCGCCGCCCACGTCCGCCCGCAGGGCCGCGACCTTGCCGCGCAAATATTCCGCCACCAGGTCGCCCATGTCCTCCGCACCGGAATGCTTGCGTGCGTATTCCCGCAAATCGTCCTCGGTCTGCTTTTCCATGCGCTCGGATTCCATGAACATCAGGAAAACCAGCCCCAGGGCGGCGTTGTTTTCCACAGTGCCATCGCACAGGTGCTGCAATTGTTCGTCCGGCACTGTTTCAAAGAGCCTGTCGGCGAATTCGCCGATCCATTTGGAATACAGGTCAGGCATGAGGTCCGGGATGAGTTCAGCGAGCCGTTTGGCCGCGTCCTCCGGGACATTGGGCATGGTCACCAGAAAATACTCGGCCAGCGCCTCCTGGCGGCGCTCGGCACTGCCGGAGAATCTATCCAGAATGACAAGAAAGATATGGGCCCGCAGTTGGGCCAAAGACAAAGACATATATGCTCCTATATTCCGAAAGGAGTCAGACAGCGGGGGTTTTCATCTACGGCGGCCATGACGATGCGGGCGCAGGCCTCGGCATCCGACCCGGCGTGGTGATGATTGAGGTCAAGGCCCAGGTGACGGCATACGTCCGGCAATTTGGTGGGCCGCAGATTCCACTGGTTGCGGGCCAGTTCCACGGTGCAGACAAAAGGCAGGGATGGCGCGGGCAGCCCGGCCATGGTGCAGCACGCGCCAAGTACCGAGCGGTCGAAGCTGGCGTTGTGCGCGGCCAGAAAATCAGCTCCTTCCAGAAAGCCCGCATTCTCGATCCAGAACTCCCGGAAAGCCGGAGCGTCCTTGACGTCGGACCAATGGATGCCGTGCACGTTCACGCAGAATGGCGAAAAGCGCGAGCGCGGCGGACGGATCAGGCCATATAGCCGGTCCACGATCTCGCCGCCCTGGACCTTGGTCAGGCCCACGGCGCAGGCGCTGTCGCGGCACGAATCAGCCGTTTCAAAATCGATGGCCACATAGGCACGGGAGCACGTCATGTCAGCAGATGCGCGGCAACTGTTCGCCTTCGAGCATGTCCATGAGCCGGGTGCCGCCCAGAGGCGTTTCCAGCACGACCTTGCCGGGGTGCTCTGCGCGCACGTCGCCGATCTGCGCCGCGTCCGCGCCAAGCGGGTCCGAGCGCATGATGGCCAGGGCCGCCTCGGCGTGCTCCTGGGGCAGGATGCAGATGAACTTGCCCTCGTTGGCCAGATACAGGGGATCGAGGCCCAGAAAGGAACAGCCGCCGCTGACTTCGGGACGAACCGGGATTTTGGATTCAAAAATCCGGCATTCCACACCCGACTGTCCGGCGATTTCGTTCAAGGTCGTGGCCAGGCCGCCCCGAGTGGGATCGCGCAGCACATGCACGGAAGGGATGGCCTCAAGCAAACGCACGATAAGATGATTGAGGGACGCGCAGTCCGAAAGCACGGGGGCCTCGAAGGTCAGGCCTTCGCGCTTGGACAGGATGGCGAGGCCATGGTCGCCCATGAAGCCGCTGATCAGGATCGCGTCCCCGGGGGCGGCGCGATGCCCGCTTGGGGCCTCGGCCACAAAAATTTCGCCGATGCCGGTGGTGTTGATGAAAATCTTGTCCACAGTGCCCTTGGGCACGACCTTGGTATCGCCCGAGACCACCAGCACGCCGGCTTCGCGGGCGGCCTCTCCCATGGACTGAACAATACGCTCCAGATCGGCCATGGGCAGGCCTTCTTCGATGATGAATCCGCAGGTCATGTATTTCGGACGCGCGCCAAGCATGGCCACGTCATTGACCGTTCCGTGCACGGCCAGGGATCCGATATCGCCGCCGGGAAAAAAGATGGGGTCCACGGTGAAGGTGTCGGTGCTCATGGAAATGGGGCTGCTGACATGCAGGAGGGCCGCGTCGTCGAGACGGTCGAGAACCTCGTTGCCCAGATATTTGAGAAAAAGCTCGCCGATGAGCCGATGCGAAGCCTTGCCGCCACTGCCGTAATCAAGAAGAACTCTTTCCACTCGCTTCCCCCTTGCGTGACACCATTGCAAACTGGTCTAAAATGAAAAATCCCGGAGACCGTCGAAAATTGATTCTGGCAAGGCGCGAGCCGTTTTTGGAGGGCGATGTGTAGCCGACTACATGAGCCCTCCAAAAACGGGGAGCAACGCAGTCCAGAATCAATTTGCGGCGGCCTCTGCTAAATCCTGTATTTGTAGTAGGCCGCACACGACCCTTCGGTGGAGACCATGCACGGCCCCACCGGGGAGGCAGGGGTGCAGGCCTTGCCGAAAAGCGGGCATTTTTCCGGCGACATCTTGCCCTTGAGCACGTCGCCGCAGCGGCACCCCTTGATTTCCGGGACATCGTGCAGCTTCATGTCGAAAACGCGCATGGCGTCATAATCAGCGTACTCGTCGCGAATGGTGAGCCCGCTGCCGGGAATAAGGCCGATGCCCCTCCACAGGGCGTCGCAGGACGAAAAAACCTCGTTCATGATCGACACGGCCTTGGGGTTGCCCTCGTCGGACACGACGCGGGTATAGGCGTTGACGACCTCGACCTTGCCCTCGTTACGCATGGTCACGAACATGTACAGGGCCTGCAGGATGTCCACGGGCTCGAACCCCGCCACCACGGCCGGCAAGCCATGTTTGGAAGCCAGGAAACGGTACGGCTCCACGCCGATTATGGCGGAGACGTGACCGGGCAGCAAGAATGCCTGCACCTGAAGCTCGGGGTCGCCGACCAGGGCGTCCAGGGCCGGAGGAACGAGCTTGTGAAAGCAGAGAACGGAAAAATTGCCGATGCCCTGCTCGCGGGCCACCTTGACCGTGGCGGCGATGGCCGGAGCCGTGGTCTCGAAGCCAACGCCCAGGAAAACGACCTTGTCATGCGGGTTGTCCTGGGCGATCTTCAGGGCGTCAAAGGGGGAGTAGACAACCTTGACGCGGGCGCCTTCGGCCTGGGCGCTCTTCAAAGTTTTCTTTTCCGGACCAGGCACGCGCATCAGATCGCCGAAGGTGGTGATGATGGCGTTCTTGCCGGCCAGTTCGAGGAAGGCCGCGACTTCGCTGTCATGGGTCACGCAGACCGGGCAACCGGGGCCGGAGAGATGCACGACCTTGTCGGAGAGCAGGGAGCGCACTCCGCTGCGGAAAATGGAAACCGTATGCGTTCCGCACACTTCCATGAACCTGAGTTCCCCGTCCAGTTCGGCGTGGATGCGGGCCAGCAGGGTCTTGCACAGCTGGGGATCCTTGAAATTGTCAAACAAGTTCAATGTTCAGCCCTTCCTCGAAAAGTTTCAGGGTGGCGATGGCTTCCTCCCGGTCCAGGCGGGTCAGGGCGAAGCCGGCATGGACGATGACGTAGTCGCCCACTTCCGGGAATTCGGAAATCACATCCAGCCGAACAACATGCCGTGTCCCGCCAACCTGCACCTCGGCATTTTGTCCCTCGATCTTGAGCACTTCCATTGGAATCGCTAGGCACATAGAGCGCATCTCCCGCTTTGCTTTTTGTCAACGCTGTTGCTAAATCCCTGGATGTCTTGTGTCAATGAACTCTTCCCGCGTCAGCACGTCCTTAAAGGTCAACACATGTACCACCACGATGTCCCCTTGACCCTCATCCCCTCAGAATCGTGGGGCCGCATCCCGAGCGACCTCGAATGCCGGGAATGGTGGGATGCGTACGGGATGCTGGAGCATATAAAAACCCACAGCGAACTGGTGGCGGGGGTGGCCACGACCCTGGCCGCGCTCGCGGCACGGAAGGGGCTTGGCAATCCGGGCGGACTCAGTCAAGACGACTTCGTGCAATCGGTCCGCGCAGCGGGACTCCTGCACGATCTGGGCAAGACCTACTCCATTGAACACGGAGGAAATCACAGCCAGATCGGCGCGGCATGGGTCATGGACCTGATCCGAAACCCGCGCATCGCCCAAGGGGTCGTGCATCATGTCTATTGGCCGGGCGCCCTGGACCTGGACAGGCATTTCCTGCCCCTAACCATCATTTACGCGGACAAACGGGTCAAACACGACACCATCGTCGGCATGGAGGAACGCTTCGCGGACCTCTTCGACCGTTACGGACACACCGAGCGCAGCCGGGAATGGATAACCCGCGCCTTCAATCAGGGCCGCGAGCTCGAACAGCTCTTAAGTACTTTTTTGGGAGAAAATATACATGAATATCCTTTTGATCGCCGGGGGCTGGTCCGGTGAACGCGAAGTCGCTTTAAGCGGCGCCAGACAGATCGAAAAAGGCCTGCTCACCCTGGGCCACCAGGTCACCCACTTCGATCCCGCCCGCGACCTGCGCGGCCTGTACGAGGCGGCAGCGGGCCATGAATTCGCTTTCATCAACCTGCACGGCTCACCCGGCGAAGACGGCCTCGTCCAGTGCCTGCTGGAACGCATCGGTATGCCGTACCAGGGTTCGGACTCCCGCGCTTCGCTCCTGGCCCTGAACAAGGCCGTTTCCAAGCAGATTTTCGAGGCCGCCGGCCTGCCCACTCCGGCCTGGGAATTCGTGCCCGCGAGCCATGTCGCCGAGTGGCGACCCCTCTTGCCATTTCCTCTGGTGGTCAAGCCGAATACCGGCGGCTCCAGCCTTGGCGTCGGCATCGTCGCGTCCGAGGACGAACTCGAAGCCTATCTGGCCCAGCCTGAAATCGCCGGGCAGGATCTTTTGGCCGAGGCGCTGATCCGCGGCCAGGAGCTGACCTGCGGGGTGCTCGAAGGCTGCGTCCTGCCGCCCATCCTGATCCGCCCCAAGAGCGGAGAATTCTTTGACTACGAAAGCAAGTACGTGGCCGGAGCCACGGAAGAGATCTGCCCGGCCCCGATTCCGGCAGAGTTGACCGAACGATTGCAGGTCATGGCCCGCGCCGCCCACGACGCGCTTGGTCTGTCCGATTACAGCCGCGCGGATTTCATGGTCACGGCGGACGGCATGCCGTACCTGCTGGAAGTCAACACCCTGCCCGGCATGACCGCCACCAGCCTCCTGCCGCAGGAGGCCCAGGCCGTGGGCCTGTCTTTCGAGCAACTCCTGACCCGGCTCATCGAGCTCGGGCTACGCAAAAGACCGTGATGCCGCGTCGTGCCCCGGCGTTTGGCCAGTTCTTTGGCCAGCTCTTTGGATTGGCCTACACCCTGCTCTGGTGCCTGGCCGGGCCGCTCGCCTTTTTCTCGGCCAGAATGCGTCAAGGCTGGAAAGAGCGGCTGGGGCTGGGTAAACCCGCTCCTTGCGAAATCTGGATCCAGGGAGCCTCCGCCGGGGAATGCGCCCTGGTGGCAGGCCTTCTTGAACACCTGCCGAACGTGCCGGTCCTGGTCACGACCTGTACCAGCCAAGGGCTTGATGTACTGAGTAGGATAGATTCGCCGAACCTGCAGTCCCGCATGCTGCCTTTTGACCTGCCGCTGCTCATGGGCCGGATGCTGGATACGGCCAGCCCAAAGGCGGTGGTGCTCCTTGAAACCGAGATCTGGCCGGGCCTGCTCATGGCCTGCGCGGCCAGGGGCGTGCCGGTGATTGTCGTCAACGCGCGCATGACGGCCAAATCCCTGGCCGGCTACCTGTTCCTTGGGCCGCTGCTGCGCCTCTGGGCGCCGCAACGCATCGGGGCCATGGCCCCGGCCGACGCGCTGCGCTTCGGGCTGATCTTCGGAGCCCAAAGGACGACGGTCACCGGCAACATCAAGTTCGACCGCGCCATGAACACCCCGCTTCTGCCCCTCGATGAAAACCCTCTGGCCGGGCTCGTCCTCCGGGATCACCCTTTTGTGGTGCTCGGCTCCGTGCGCGAGCAGGAAGAACCGCTGGTGCTGGAACTGATCCGGCAACTGCGCGAGGGCAATTCGCATTGCGTCATCGGCCTTTTTCCCCGGCACATGCACCGCATCCCCGCCTGGGAAGGGCTGCTTGCCCGCAGCGGGATACCTTTCGCGCTGCGCAGCTCACTGCACGGCCAGGCGCAGCCGGGGAGCGTCGTGCTCTGGGATGCATTCGGCGAAATGAACCCGGCCTACGCCCTGGCGAGTCGGGCCTTTGTGGGCGGCAGCCTGGCGCGGCTGGGGGGACAGAACTTTCTTGAACCCCTGGCACAGGGCGCGCTGCCCTGCGTGGGCCCGCACACCCGAAATTTCGACTGGGTGGGCGGGGAAATATTCGGCAGCCTGGTTTTCAAATCCGCTTCCATCCCGGAACTCGCCCGCTTCCTGCTCTCCCCTGCGCCGCCACGCAGCGAGGTGCGCGCAGCGGCCCTGACGTACGTGCACGCACGGCAGGGAGCCACGGCCGCATCCATTGCACTCATCCGCCCTTACCTTCACCGGAGTCCCCATGCCTGAGGTCATCGCCATCATCCCGGCCAGATACGAAAGCTCCCGTTTTCCGGGTAAGCCCTTGGCCCTCATCCACGGCAAGCCCATGTTCTGGCACGTCATGCGGCGCGCAGGCCTGTGCCCGCAGGTGGGCGCCGTGGCCCTGGCCACGGACGACGAGCGCATCTTCAGCGCCGCCCGGGACTTCGGGCTCACCGCGCTCATGACCAGCCCAGGTCACGCCAGCGGCACGGACCGGGTGCTTGAGGCCGCCCGGCTCCTGGGCGCGGCCCCGGACAGCGTCATCGTCAATGTCCAGGGCGACGAGCCGGCCTTGAACCCCGAAATGCTGACCGAACTGATCCAGCCCTTCGATGATCCGCACGTACACGTCACCACTTTGGGGCACATCATCAGCGCCAAAGAGGCCGAGTCAGCGGACCGGGTCAAGATCGTACGCGCGGCAGATGGCCGGGCGCTCTATTTCTCCCGCGCCAAGGTCCCCTTCGGACGCGACAACTCACCGGAATATATAGGACATATCGGCCTTTATGGACTGCGCATGCACGTCCTTGAAAAATTCAGCGCTTTGGGCGAGAGTCCCTTGGAGAAACTGGAAAAACTGGAACAGCTGCGGCTGCTCGAAGCCGGCATCCCCATCCATGTGGCCCTCACGCGGCACAAGAGCCACGGCGTGGACCGCCCAGAAGATCTGCCCACAGTCACAGCACTCATGCGAGGAGAACATCATATATGAAAGCTATTCTGGCCCTTGAGGACGGCACCTGCTTTGCGGGTCAGTCCTTCACCGGCCCCGGCGAAGCCGGCGGCGAAGTCATCTTCAACACCGGCATGTCCGGATATCAGGAAATCCTGACCGATCCGTCCTATTACGGACAGATGGTCTGCATGACCTACCCGCTCATCGGCAACTACGGCGTCAACCTGGAGGACGTGGAATCCTCTCGCATCCACTGCCCGGCCATGATCGTCAAGGAATGCTGCAAGAAGCCCTCGAACTGGCGATCCAAGGAGAGCCTTCCGGACTACCTGAAGCGCCACGGCATCATGGGCCTGGAAGGGATAGACACCCGCGCGCTGACCCGCCACCTGCGCATTCAGGGCGCCATGCGCGGGATCATCTCCACGGCCGACCTGACTCCGGAAGAGCTTGTCGCCAAGGCAAAAGCCCTGCCCTCCATGGAAGGCGCCAACCTGGTCGAGTTCGTGGCTCCCAAGGAGCCCTATTACTGGAACGGGACAGGCCCGGTGCCCGCGAAAATGGATGGCGATCTGCCCCTATGGCCCGAGAAATCCGAGGGCAGCCTGCGCGTTGTCGTGTATGACTACGGCATCAAGTGGAACATCCTGCGCTTGCTCGCGGCCCAGAACCTGACCATCCTGGCCGTGCCCCCGACCTTTCCGGTGGAGCTGGTCAAAAAATTGGCGCCCAGCGGCGTCTTCCTGTCCAACGGCCCCGGCGACCCGGCCACCCTGAAAACAGAGATCGGCATCATTAAAGAGCTGTGTGAACTCTATCCTGTGGGCGGCATCTGCCTCGGGCATCAGCTTCTCGGAATTGCTCTGGGCGGTACCAGTTTCAAGCTCAAATTCGGACATCACGGCATCAATCATCCCGTACGCGACGATATTACCCGAAAGATTGAAATTTCTTCACAAAACCACGGTTTTTGCGTAGAGATTTCCAACTTGGACTTCCTGGAGCAGACCCACCTCAATCTGAACGATCAGACTTTGGAAGGTTTCCGGCACAAGACGAGGCCCATTTTCGGAGTGCAGCACCATCCCGAGGCCGGACCAGGACCACACGACAGCCAGTACTTTTTTGCGCGTTTCAGACGCATGGTCGAAACCGGCCAGGTCCAATAAACACCTAAATAGCGCACGTCGCGCAAGGAGCGCCCATGTCAGCAGAGATTCTCAAGGCCAAAAAACAGCTTGGAGAAGTCAATATGCTGCTCAAACAGGGAAAGCTCCTTGCCGCCGTGGCCAATCTGCATGAAGCGGTCGGATTCATCCTCAAGGCCGAGCTCATGAAGCATGAGATGCAGTCCTTCACCGAATCCCTGGACAAGGCTGCCTACCACCTCGCCAACGACCGCGAACTCAAGAAAATCTACCCTCTCCAGATCAGCTACAAGCCCGGCGAAGAACGGGAACTTCTTGCCAGCCTCTATGGCCTCTTGACCTTTCTGCAGGAAAATCTTGCCGACGAGGCCAACTCGCACCTGGCAGCGCTGGCGGAATACCGGCGCAAGCAGTTGGAACTGGCCAAAAAGCTGCTTGAGAGCGACGAAACCTCCAAGGCCCAGCAGGTCTGCGGTCGACTCATCGACGCGGCCAAAACCGACACGGAACTGAAAATCGCCGTGGCCGACATCTTCCTGGAATTCGGGAAATACGACGAAGCGCTGGAATACCTGAAATCGGCCTACGCGGACAACCCGGACTCGGCCCACATCTTCAACAAGCTGGGCATGGCCCTGCGCAAATCCGGCAGGCTCGAAGAAGCCGAAAAATTCTACATTCAGGCCCTGGAACGCCAGTCCCACGACGAGGTCATCTACTTCAACCTGGGGCGGGTCTATCTGGACATGAAGCGCTGGAAAAACGCCATCGCCGCCGCCGACCGCGCCCTGGCCGTCAACGCCGAATTCGCCGAAGCGCGAAAAATGAAGATGTACGCGACCAAGCAGATGGGGGGATGAGGGGGAAGCAATGAAGGCCACGCATCCATCCCATTCACATCAGGATAACTACCTGAACCAAATGCGAATGCTGGCACTCAAGGTCACCAAGGACCTCGATTGCACCATTTTCTTGTTTGGCTCGCGGGCACGTGGGACCGAGCGGCGCAGTTCCGACATCGACATTGGTTTCAGCGGGCTGGATGAGAAAACCTTTCTCAAAACTCGTGACCGCCTTCTGACTGAACTGGAAGACAGCATCATTCCCCACCGGGTGGATCTCGTGAACATGGACACCGCACCTCCAGAATTCAAGAACACTGCCACGCAAGAGGTTGTCGTATGGAAACAAAGCTCGCGCGCAAATTGAACAACCTGGGTGATGCGCTCTCAAATTTCAGCGATGCACTGACCCTCGAACCAACATCATTTCAAGAACTCGTTGCAGACAATATCAAATCAGGACAAATACAAAAGTTTGAATTTACAATAGAACTACTGTGGAAAACAATCCAGGCGTTTCTTTACGAGGTGGATGGCGTTGATGCCGTAACTCCAAAATCTGTCGCAAAAGAATTCGTGGAAGCTGGTTACTGTGATTATCCGATGTACGAACTTTTCATCCAGGCAATCAATGACAGAAATCAACTCAGTCATATCTACCGCCAGGAGATGGCAGAATCCATCTGGAGCAGACTTCCTGAATACGAAAAGCTCGCAAAACATTTCGCTGCAATCATGCGTGATAAATATTTCGGAAAAGAGTAAAATCCTCCACTTCGTCACAGTCCACCGCCGATTCTTTAGCAAATCTAAACCTTTCTTTTGTGCCGTCACCCCTTGGCACGCCAAGTGCTAAACATTGTCAGGCGGCCCCAGGCTGAAAGTAATTTGACACCTCTGCCAGGATGGCGGGAAACACATGCACTTACGAAAACGAGTTCTTATCACGGGCGGTTCCGGATTTCTGGGATCACACCTCTGCGAACGTCTGCTGGATGAAGGCTGCGAAGTCATCTGCGTGGACAATTTTTTCACCAGCTCGCGCCAGAACATCGAGCATCTGCTCCCGAACCCGCGTTTCGAGCTGATCCGCCACGACGTGACCTTCCCGCTCTACCTGGAAGTGGACGAGATCTACAATCTGGCCTGCCCGGCCTCGCCCATCCATTACCAGCACGACCCGGTGCAAACCATCAAGACCTGCGTGCACGGGGCCATCAACATGCTGGGCCTGGCCAAGCGTCTGCGCATCCCGATCTTCCAGGCCTCGACCTCCGAAGTCTACGGCGACCCCGACGTCCACCCGCAGCCGGAATCCTACTGGGGCAACGTCAACCCCATCGGCCACCGCTCCTGCTACGACGAAGGCAAACGCTGTGCGGAATCCCTCTTCTTCGCCTACCACCGCCAGCACGGCCTGCCCATCAAGGTCGGAAGATTGTTCAACACCTACGGCCCGCGAATGCACCCCAACGACGGTAGGGTTGTCTCAAATTTCATCATGCAGGCCCTGCAAGGCAAGCCCATCACCATCTACGGGGATGGCTCGCAGACACGGTCCTTCTGCTACGTGGATGATCTGGTGGAGCTGATGCTGCGGTTCATGCGCAATGATCATGAGTTCTGCGGCCCGCTGAATATGGGGAACCCTGGGGAATTCACGATTCTCGAGTTGGCCCAGCAGGTGATTGAGATGACGGGAAGCTCATCAAAGATTTCACTCGAACCGCTGCCCACGGACGACCCGAAACAAAGAAAGCCCGACATTACGCTGGCTAGGGAACGTTATGGGTGGGAACCGCAGGTTGGCTTACGCGAAGGACTGGTGCAGACAATCGCGTACTTTCAAAATCTCCTCCATCCTAATGGAATTCCAGACGAATTTTGACATGCCATTATTATCGACTGTAAATATCACAATACCGGCTGCTGCTATTCAGCGAATCAACACTTGCGCCGAACGCATCGCTATGGCGGCAAATCTTCGTGAACGCACGTATTGGACAACCCGACAAGCCGCATCCATCGATGGTTTGTTCAAGGACCTTTTCGTCTCCAGCGATAATTCTCAACCCGCCTTCACCATAGTCATACGTGCCCCAGTGTCGACTGAGATACTGAATGAAATTGTTCAAACATTGACACCTCTACGCGACGACCTTGAAATTATCGTGATCTCACAGCGTCGTATCGATGCAGCAGACCAAGACATCGAACACGCGCCTATAACCAGCCTGGCGACGGTATTTCCCCAAGTCCGACTCGTTACTTGGAATGCGGAGACGTCTCGCTCCGAAGTAGGCGACGAAGCCGCTGGAGCTGCCCTTGCCGTAGCTCTGCGCATGGCACGTGGCCTCACTGTGGCCGTAAACCCGAAACCCGAGGTTCTCGTACGGTTGCTCGCCGCACTGGAAGCCCATCCCGAAGCCTCGGCAGCCACCGCCTCTCAAGTACTTACACAAGAAACAGCCTGCACCGACGTTTCACGCACAGCGTGGCGCAATTGGGTGCATGCACGATGTGGCTATCCCATCTGCAAAGACAGTTCTACGGCACTGCTAACCCTACTCACCCTCGCCGCGAGGGAAACGGTAACCTTAACAGAAGCAGCTAAAGACATTCACCAAGGATCATTAACATTCACCCCTCCGTTCGCACCTGCAAAACCCCGAAAGGTGTCCATCATCATTCCGGTTTTTAACCATGCCGAATACACTCGGCAGTGCCTTGCGGCCCTCAAAGCCAACACGTCTTACTCCGACTACGAAGTCATTGTCGTGAACAACGGCTCGTCGGACGAGACACGGCTCATGCTGGAAGCGCGAAAAGACATCACGGCAATTCACAACACGGAAAACAAGGGTTTCACCGAAGCCTGCAACCAGGGCGCAAAAGCTGCCACTGGCGACTACCTGCTATTCCTGAACAACGACACCATTCCGCTTAAGGGCTGGCTGGAACCACTGGCACGTCATTTAGACGAGGCCGAATGGGCTGGAGCTGCTGGCTCACGTCTCATCTACCCTAATGGCACCTTGCAAGAAGCGGCCGCTGTGGTACACAGCGACGGTACAGCCTCCAACTTCGGTAGACACGACCATCCAGCGCTCCCCAAATTCAACCGTCCGTGCGAAGTGGACTACTGCAGCGGAGCCTGCCTACTCGTGCGAGCCGACTTGTTTCGAGAATTGGGCGGCTTCGACATGCGTTATTCGCCTGCCTACTACGAAGAAACTGACCTGTGCTTCGCCATGCGGGAAATTGGCAAGGCCGTAGTGTACGAACCCTCGTCTGTTGTAATTCATTTCGGCTCCACCACTGCTGGGCTAGACCCCAGTAAAGGTATTCGTCGTCATCTGATCATCAACCGGGAAATATTCCTGCGCAAGTGGACGCATCGACTAATAGCGCACGAACCTCCACTGAATCCTGGCCAGCGTGTTGTGAGCAATGACCGAGCCCTTCTGGGCAGACGCATCGGTCCGGCAAACGCATCCAGCCTACAGAGTGCTCCTCACTCTAAGTCCGCCGATTCCCCCTGCACCGCCAATATCCCCATCGACGTGATGCAGGATCAGGCGGACGCCCGCCTGCTGGCCTTTTACTTGCCCCAGTTCCACCGTGTGCCGGAAAACGACAATTGGTGGGGTGAAGGTTTCACAGATTGGACCAACGTACAGCGCACCGTACCAGCCTTCCCTGGACACGATCAACCGCTGATTCCTGGAGAATTGGGCTGGTACGACCTGACTGACATCAACGTCATGCGCAATCAGACCGATCTTGCCCGGCGGCACGGGTTGCATGGTTTCTGCTTCTACCATTACTGGTTCCACGGGCGACGCATTCTTGAAACGCCCATCGAAAACTACCTATCCTCCGACATCTCCTTACCCTTCTGCTTATGCTGGGCCAACGAGAACTGGTCGCGCAACTGGGACGGCGGCAATCGTGAACTGTTGCTAAAACAGCGCCATTCGCCAGAGGACGACGCTGCCCATTTTCGTCTGCTGCTGCGCTTCATGCAAGACTCACGATATATCCGCGTTAACGGCAAGCCGCTCTTACTGGTGTACCGCACCCGTCTGCTACCCGACCCCGCAACCACCGTTTCGCGCTGGCGTGTAATGGCCGAACGCGCCGGTCTGCCAGGTTTATATCTGTGCAAAGTGGAAGGCATGAGCGCCGAACGCGACGCCCCCGACGGCATCGGCTTCGACGCAGCCGTGGAATTCCAGCCCGACTGGGCAAACCTGGGTGATCCCCGGCGTGACCTCGCGTTCGGCGAACACCGCGTGTACGATTACGACGAATTTGTGGCCAGACAACTGACCAAACCCGCCGCATCCTATCGCAGATACCCGTGCGTCACCCCACGCTGGGACAACACTCCGCGCAGACCCAAGGATTCCGTGGTGCTGTTGGACCCATCTCCCGACAGATACCGCCGCTGGCTCTCACACGCCGTAGAATCAGTGACCAAACTGCCTGCCGACGAACGCCTAGTATTCATCAACGCATGGAACGAATGGGGCGAGGGCTGCGCGTTGGAACCGGACCTGCTGCGCGGCGACGCCTATCTAAAGGCAACCGCCGCCGCACTGGACGCTGGGGTGCGCACGCTGGACCTGCAATTGGAACTCCGCCTGAATGACCTGGAACGAATACGGGCCAGCAACGACACGTATCCTCCCTCGCCAGTCTCCTACACGCAAGGCTTCGTGGGCGGGACAGAGGATACCGGCCGCTGGATGGGTCGGGAAGCACGAATGGACATCACACCTCCTCCTGGTGGGGGGAGGCTGCTTCTGAGTGTTACCGCCGAACGCCCTATGTTATATGGGGGCACGACGCCGGTCGTGAACCTGTCCATCGGCGACACCAAACTGCCATTCCCGTTACGCGATAATCCGCACAACGAGGAGCAAAGCACCACTTCCGATACCATAAAGTACGGATCCACCGGACAAGCCACCTTCGACATTGAGCCCGGCCAACCGCCGTTCAGAATTGCTCTCACAGCCGACCGCGAGTTCGTTCCCGTGGAGGTGGGGTTTTCACAGGAACGGGCCGCCCGCTCGGTGCGGGTGCTGGCCCGTTTCGTGAATGGAGGACAAGCATGAGTTCCGCCCTGCATTGCAAGAACCCTGGCTGGTGTCCGATCTGCGAAAAGGAGACCATCTTCGTCAGCGCAGAGACGTGGCTGCGCGACCACTACCGTTGCCTGCGTTGCGGCTCCATTCCCCGCTTCAGAGCGCTGATTCGGGCTCTGGATCGCTTTGTGCCCCACTGGCGCACACTGACTCTGCACGAATTCGCGCCCGGCGGAGCTTCATCAAACTATCTGCGCTCACAGTGCAGACGGTACAGCGCATCGCATTACCTGCCGGACGTGTCCTTCGGCAGTTTCTCTCGCCGGCATGGATGCGTGTCGCAGAACATGGAGGCGCTAACATACGCCGATGCCTCATTCGACATGGTTGTATCGCAGGACGTTATGGAACACCTGATGGATTCCGCCACTGCATTGCGCGAGATTGCCCGGGTGCTGAAACCAGGCGGCTTCCACGTGTTCACGGTGCCCTGGTATGCTGACGAGACGTGCACCCGCAGACGTGCAGAACTGGTGGATGGACTGGTCCGCCATCTCGCCCCGCCGCAGTACCATGGCAACCCTGTTGACAGAGGCGGTTCACTGGTGACCATCGACTGGGGCATCGACATGCCCGAGATCATTCACCGCCTGACGGGTATGACCACCGTGGTCAGCCTAGAGCGCGACCGCCACTACGGCATTGACGGTGAATTCCTGGAAGTCTTCGTTAGCCGGAAGCCAACAACGCCGCAGGAGGCTGAATAGGATGAACGCTCTTTTCATCACACACGACTGCTGTATCGCCGGAGCACAGCACTCCTTTCTGCGCATCCTACGCTGGTTCCGCGCGCACACAGCGTGGCGCATTGGCGTACTAGCGCTGGGCGATGGCCCGCTTGCGGCGGAATTCGCCCGGCTGGCCCCCTTCATGCTTTGGCGCGACCTGCCGGACACCGCAACGCAGTCGGAGGCGGCCCTGGCTCGTGTTGCCGCCCTGACCGGTGGCATGCCGGACGTCATCTTCGGCAACACTGTAGTTTCTGCCAAGGCCTATGAGCTGCTTTCCGGTTTCGGCAAGCCCATGATCACACGCATCGCAGAACTGGGTTCTAGTGTTGATCGCTACGCCACACCGGAAGTACAGGCCGCCTTGCTGCGCCATTCCACCGGCTTTGTGGCCGTGTCCGCCCCCGTGGCGGACATGTTGCGCAACCGCTTCGGCGTGCCGGACGACCGGATCACCGTCATCAATGGTGCCATTGAGGACACCGAAACCACACTGGACATCTCGCGGAGGGCCGCACTACCAATGCCGTCCGCCAATCCAGACTGCGCTGACGGGCC
Organism: Desulfomicrobium baculatum DSM 4028; assembly: GCF_000023225.1. Classification (NCBI taxonomy): domain Bacteria; kingdom Pseudomonadati; phylum Thermodesulfobacteriota; class Desulfovibrionia; order Desulfovibrionales; family Desulfomicrobiaceae; genus Desulfomicrobium; species Desulfomicrobium baculatum. The sequence goes on along the minus strand of NC_013173.1, from coordinate 156,785 downwards.
GAAAAACGCCGCATCTCTTGCCAACTGGCCTATACTTTGGGGCTGCGGTTCCATCAGCCACCGCAAAGGAGCCGACCTGTTTCTGCACGTGGCCGAAGCTCTGCTGGCACAGGGCATCACCGGTTTTCGGGCGTTCTGGGCTGGCCATCCCGAAGACGATCTCGTGCGTGGTCTATTTCTGGACAAAGAACGCAGCCCAGCACGCAACCACGTCACCTACCTTGGCAAGTTGGATGCACCCGCCCAGCTAATGGCTCCCGGAGATATCTTCCTGATGACTTCACGCGAAGATCCCTTTCCTCTCGTCAGCCTCGAAGCTGCGGAACGCGGTGTACCCACGGTCTGCTTTCCAGGTACAGGCGGCATACCCGATTTCGCGGCGAGGGGTGGGGGCATGGTAGCCCAGCAGGTCACCGCGCAGGCCATGACTCGCTGCTTGGCCCCGCTGCTGGCCGACCGCACCGCGCGGGTGGAGGCGGGCAAGAGAGCCCGCGCCACGGTGCTGCAACACCACACCATGGCTCAAGCCGGACCGCGCTTCGCTCGACTGTTTGATCGAATGGCCGCGCAGGCCCCTCCCCGCGCCGGGAACATTGCGTCCTCCTGCATAACGGTGCCCACAATCCATGTACCGCGCGCTACTCGCACCGTCAGCGAACTGCTGGCTGACACCACGGCCGTGGTGCGCACCGTGGGCGAACGCACCACCGATGCCTGCCTACACCTGCTACGCCAGATTCTACCCGAAGAACACGTGCACGTTATCCGCGAGGTGCCGTTCAGTCGCGCGGTGCGGCGGTGCTTCGAAATCGGCATTGAGCAGAGTCGCAAGTGGACACTGGTCATCGACGCCGACGTGCTGGTGCGGGCGGCTTTTGTGGCCGAGGTTTTGCTGTTCGCCGACCGCCAGCAGGCCAACACCTTCGTGGTACAGGGGCTAGTGCACGACAAATTATTCAACCTGCTGCGTCCAGCCGGCAACCATCTGTACCGGACCAAACACCTGCCGCTTGCCCTTGCCCTAATCCCCGAAGAAGGCAATACCCTGAGGCCCGAGGCCACCACCATCGACCACATGGTGGAGCGGGGCTTTCTCTTCTTTCAGAAGGACTTTGTGGTGGGGCTGCACGATTACGGGCAGCATTACGTGGACATCGCCAAGAAGTGCTTCGTGCAGTCCCACAAACACGAACGGTTTGTGAATAATGCCTTGCCGCGATGGCAGGCCTGGGCGGAACGGGATCCGGATTTTCGCGCGGCCATAATCGGCGCGAAGGCCGGTCGGCAGCACCGTGAAACCGTGTACATCGACAACGTCTTCCTTGAGGCGCGCATCCTAGCGGACAGATCAGGAGCAACCTTGGGCCACAAGGAACCGCTGGAGGCCACCGCCTATGACGACAACGGCGTGGTGAACGCCCTGCGCAACGCCTTAGATGCGCCCGACGCTGACCACATGCAGACCATCATGTTTCCACCGCAACGCTGGAACCATATCTACGGTAATGGCTCGGAGCGCTGAGATTAAAGGAGCAAATCCATGTGCGGCATAGCAGGTATAGCGGGTAAGCACGCCCGACGTTTCAGCCCCGCGCTTGTAGCCATGCGAGAGGCCATCGCGCATCGCGGGCCCGACGCGCAGGGCGAACAGTTCTTCGAGAACTGTGCCCTAGGCCATACGCGCCTCAGCATCATCGACCTATCCACCGGCGACCAGCCCTTCGCCTATGGCAAAAACATCTCAGTGGTCTTCAACGGCGAACTATACGGCTACAAAGAATTGCGGGCCAGGCTATCCGTGCCCCTGCGCTCTACCTCTGACACGGAACTGATCCCCGCACTATACACTCTTTACGGCGTGGCCTGCGTACCCCGTCTGCCGGGTATGTTCGCCTTCGCCCTGTGGGATGACCGCGAACAGCGCCTGCTCTGCGCGCGAGACCGCTTCGGCGAAAAACCCCTATATTACGCCCACACTGACGACGGCTCCCTGGTCTTCGCCTCGGAAATCAAAGCCATCATCCGAAGTGGGTTGGTGCGCCCGGTCATTAATCGTACAGCCGTCGCCAACTTTCTGACGCTGCGCTACGTACCGGAAGGCATGACTATCTATCGAGACGTACACAGTCTTCCTCCAGGCCATGCCCTGGTGCACGAAAACGACAACACCACCGTATTCCCTTACTGGCAGCCCCCCGCACCCATGGAACATCCGCCCTCCCCCGAGGAGGCGGCCGAAGAATTCCGCACTCTGATGACGCGTGCTGTGCGAGGCTGTCTGGTGGCAGACGTGGAGGTGGGACTGCTGCTTTCGGGTGGTCTCGACTCAACCACCATCGCCGCGCATGCCGTGCGTGAGATGCCGCTGCGCTCGTTTGCCTTCGGCTTCGCGGGACCGCGCGACGAACGCCCCTTCGCACGTGAGGTCGCAATTGCCTATGGCTTAGACCACGTGGAACTGGCCGACGATGTCTTGGACCTGCCGGCCATGCTGATGACCCTGTGCCGAGTCTACGACGAACCCTTCGCTGACTCCTCGGCCCTACCCACCTACATGTTGTGCAGACGAGTGCGTGAACACGTGAAGGTTGCCCTGACTGGCGACGGCGGTGATGAACTGCTGGCAGGGTACGACTACTGGTACGGGCCACTGGCGGGTGCGACAGATCCACAGGGTGGACGCGTCGGCTGGAGCCGATCAGCAGAGCGGCACTGGGCCGATGTAACCCACTTTTCGGAGGCGGAAATCGCCGATATGCAGCTACCACGAGTCCAGCGTCCGCGCATCGTGCACGCTTCGGGAAGCGTGGACGACGCCATGCGCTTAGACATCGCCACTTTCTTGCCAGCGGATATCCTGAAGAAGATCGATCGCGCCGCCATGGCCCACGGGCTGGAACTGCGCGCTCCTTTCCTGGACAACGAGTTGGCGTCGTTCCTCATTTCGCTGCCATGGCAGTTCAAGACCGACGGCACGCGACACAAAATTATCATGCGCCAAGCCTTCGCCGAAATATGGCCGGAAAGCATCCGGCGACGAGGCAAGCAAGGCTTCGGCACCAGCGTGCGTGACTGGCTGCTGCACCCTGACATGCAGCCGTTGCGCGCCTATTATCTATTGGGACGGAAGCGGCGCATTCGCAGCCTGCTGCCCGGCGAACAGGTGGACCGCCATGCCACCAACACCGCGCACAAAGGCTGGCACATGTTGGTGCTCGCCGCATGGCTGGAGCACTCACCATGGGAACTTGGATAACACAGACAAGGCATGTGAATTGCATTCAAAAAATCAACCGAGTACTAGACACGCTTCATAACAGCGCCCACTTAGCATTTCATCACGGGACGAGAGAGGCATGACGAAACCATTCGACAGGTCGAAGCATTACAGCCACATCATGGGGCACCTCGATAGGGTGCATGACCACATCATCCCCGCTGGGGCCAACTATGGACAGATAAGCAAAACGGAGGCCGAGTTTCTGATCAACCGCATTCTGGACGAGCGTCCGCGCTTCGTCCTGGAGATCGGCACCGCTGCGGGAGCGTCCACTGTTCACATGCTCACGGCACTGCAACTGCTGGGCAATGATTTCCGCCTTGCCGCAGTGGAGTACCTGGACCACTGCTATTTCGATTCCAGCCGCACCCCCGGGTTTCTGGTGCGCGAAGTCTTTGACACTCCTCCAAGGGGCTATAGCCTACACCTTGGTAAGAGCAGCTTCGAAATCGGCGATGTGGTGGGCGACCAGAAGATCGACTTCCTTTTTGTTGATGGTAATCATACCCACCCTTGGGCCACCATGGACACCATCCTGGCGTTACCATTCCTCAGCGATAACGCCACAATCGTCTATCACGACATAAATCTACACCACCGGGGCGGCGCGGCCAAACGGCACGACAAGGGACCGCACAACTTGTTCTACCACCTACCCGCCGGACAGAAGACCGTCATCGGTGAATTTCCCTATCCCAACATCGGTTCGCTACGCCTCGTGAACTCCCCCTCGGCGGCGCTGGGACACCTACTGGGGCTGCTGTTCCATTTCCCGTGGGAAGCAAAGGCGTGGCCCGCCATCGACGGCACCACGCTGAACCGTCTAGCGCGCTTCCTCGAACAGTATTGGGGAAAAAATGCATGTCTTGCCTTCTTGCACGGCATGGAACAACAGGAAATACTGGCCGCCCGCGCCAGATGATCCGCCCGGAGAATCCAATGAACCAACCCACCCACGCCGCAAGCTTTGCGGCCGCGCTGATCGCGACCATCCTCGACTCGCTACGTGCCGTGCACACCGACAATCACCAGCGATTTTACCAGCTCGGCGACCGCGACGCGCAGTTAGAAGACCTGCTCACCCTGGAAAACACTCCGCGACTCTCAGCGGAAGAGATGTTTATTTCCCGCCGCGAGATATTCGAACGCGAGGTGGCCACCAAATCGTTGCTCTATTCACTGCTGGCGGATTCCGGTTCAAGAGACCTATTGGTGAAGTTGGCTGCTTTCGCAGTGCTGGGGCACCTCAGGGTGCGTCTGCCATACCATGGCCCCCGCAACACCAAGATGCGCGGCGAACTCCTTCGCGCTGCGGACCGTTCAGCCCAGGCCGATACCGATCTAGTGGCGGCCATCCAGGAAAAATGGACGACTGACATCTTCTCGCTGTTCGAGCTCAGAACAGAGGAAGGTCCCTTGCGGATATACACTATCGGCGAGGAGCTCTACCGGATGGTGCATGCCCCCTCGTACTACTGGACGGATGGTGAGCAGAGCGTATGCGCGCGACCCGGTGACGTAGTGCTGGACTGCGGTGCGGCTTTTGGTGACGTGTCGCTACAATTCGCGCGTGCCGTCGGGCCGGAAGGGCTCGTTATCTGCTTCGAACCGTACCCGCTCTTTCTGCAGGTCTTCAACAAAAACATGTGCATGAACCCTCACCTTGCCAATCGCACCACCTTGGTACGGCGCGGCGTGTGGCACCAGCCGAACGAAACACTTTCATTCATCGCCGGGGGAGGCGGTTCGCGCATTGACCAGTCCAACCATGCTCCGCTAAAAATACACACTACCACCATTGACGAGACGTGCGAGGCCGCCAAGCTGCCCCGCGTGGACTTCGTCAAGATGGACATCGAAGGGGCGGAACTGAACGCCCTGAGGGGGGCCGAGCGGACCCTGCGCCGCTTCCGGCCGAAGCTGGCCATCTGCCTGTACCACAGCCCGCAAGACTTCCACGATATTCCCGACTATATTCAGGGGCTTGGCCTAGGCTACCGGTTGCACCTGAGCCACCATTACGTCAACGAATGGGAAACGGTGCTGTACGCGACGCCTGCGTAACACCCCGCCCTAGACAGGAGAAACAATGCTCACTTCCATGCACCGTTACCTGCGCTGCCCGGCCTGTTATGGCGCGCTGGCACTGGACATTTTCGACAAAACCACCGCCGGCATTCGCGAAGGGTTGCTCACCTGCGGCGCCTGCGGCACCGTTTACCCCATCGCCCAGCATATTCCACGCATGGTTCCCACCTACCTGTTCGACGCCTCGGACTTCTGCCGCAGGCACTCGATCGCACCGGAGAAGCTACTCCACTGCTGGCCAGGTGAGATACGCGAAATTTCAGATATCCAGAAACACACCCAGGACAACTTCGGACACGAATGGGAATACTACTCGCGCCTTGGATGGACGGAAGAAACGGGTAGCGATGCGAGTCACGTCGCCGAGTCGTTGCGCTGGTTCCACGAAAAATCACTGCTCGGCCGGGACGATGTGGCCGACAAACTGACTCTGGACGCGGGTTGTGGCAATGGACGTTTCTCGCGCGCGGCGTTCGACGCAGACGCCATAGTGGTCTCCATGGACCTCACCCGCGCCTCCGACGTGGCCTTCGCCAACTTGCGTGAATACGGCAAGGTGGCGCAAGTGGTACAAGGCGACATTCTGCACCCACCCTTCCAACAGGGATACTTCGACGTGGTGTTCACCATCGGAGTCATCCAGCACACCGGCGCACCGCTCGACGCGGCGGCCAACTTGGCCCGACTGGTGAAGCCAGGTGGCCTGTTCTCAGTGCGGGCCTACCAGCGCGGAAATGACCGTATGGAAGAGAATGACGCAGCCATCCGCCGAGTTACCACTACCTTCAGCTTGGCGGAACTGCACGAATTCTCCGACATCCTCGCCCAACTCACCGGCTTTCTGGTACGCAAGGGTCTGTACGCTGACGTGGCCCGGCACATTTGCCTTTTTCCCAAACGATACGATATTTTCGACTGGTACTCCGCGCCTGTAGCAGCGAAGCTCACCTATGATGAACTTCGCGACGTCTTTGCCAAAACCGGGATGCTGCCCATCCGCGACATCGACGACGGCAGTTCCCCCCAGGACCGCGCATTCAGCGCCATATCTATCGTTGGCCGCAAGCGCATGAGCACCTCGGGAGGTCAGTGATGATACCGCAGCAGCAAGCTACTTCGCAGAAAGACAGTTGGCAGTCCAACCGCGAGGAATTGATGCGGCAGGACGCCGAGCGATACCGACAGGAGAGCCTGAGAACAGCCATCGTCAGTTATCCTCCCCGCTGGGCCACTGTGGCCATCGGTAGTGCATGCACCAACCGCTGCACGTTCTGCTCGTACCATTCGCACGACGCACGAAATGGAAAATCCAATGTGTACAACCTGAAGTACAAGATGAGCGTGGAACGGTTCCGCCAGCATGTAGACTTCTTCCACGCCGGGCGGGTGCCGCATGTGCACATCTGCGCAACAGGTGAACCGTTTCTTCATGACGGCATCATGGACATGATCGACTACGTTGCCGAACGCTACGGCAAAGCCTCGTTCCAGTCGAACTTCAACTCCTCGGTCATGGAACGCGGCAACTATCTGCGCAAGATTCTAGAACGAAAGGATGTGATCTCCTACATCGTCACCGATTTGCACGCCGGAGACGAAGGAGTGTTCGACAGCATCAAGAAAGGGAGTTCACTCAAGGATCTGCTGGCCACGCTGCGGATCTTCTCGAACCACGGCATACGCATCATCGGCTCGTGCATCCTGTCACGAGGCAACTACAAGGCCATCCCCAAGATTATCGACGTGCTATCAACCCACCGCATCAAAATGCAATTGAACGTGGTGGGTCTATTCCCACATATGTTCAACAATTTCACAGCAATCGACAATGTTTATCACAAAGCCGACGTGGAGATCACGAAGAGTCTTGAACATATGCGCCGCATGGGTGAGAAATGCGGAATCACCGTGCAGCTACCAACGCCCTTCGACGATCCGGGCGGCAAGTGCACCGTCTTCTGGGAAAAAATCCAGATTTGGCCGGTTAAAGGCATAGACCCGGCCCGATACGACGAAAACCTAATTCCGCACGCCTGCAACGCGGTGGTGCTCGGTGACATCAACACCCTAGGATATGCCTCCGACTTCCCAACCGTGATGGACTTTTGGAACAACGACGTCCTTGTGGCCATCCGTCGTAAGATCCTGTCCGGCGAGCAGCCCGACCGGTTCTGCTGGTCGTGCCCCGGAGGAGTAGCCTTGCAACGCGCATCGAATCCGATCCTCACGACACCTTGACACCCGCTTTGCATGTGGCGACGCTTAAGGACCGTAGCGGTACTAAGGTCGCGGGCGGCATCACAGAAGGTTTCCGGACGGATGGTGACAAAAAGCATCCCCTCATTGCTGATTGCTTGCCGCAACGAACCCAACACTGCCAAATGACAGTCTTCCGACAAGCGCGTCAGGACCGAAAAAGAATAGATGAGATCGAACTTTTGGCCAAGCACGGGCGGCCCTGAGGGCACCTCTTCGCACAGTGAAAAGCTGCCGGGCAGGCCAAAATCTGTGCACAGACTCAAGGAACCGGACCAAGCATCCACTCAATGTAGCTGCGACGCCGGAAAAAACTTATACATTAAGCGCATCAGGCGCCCCCAACCACAGCCGTAATCCAGCACCTGCTGCGTGCTCCAAGGCGTGCCGCGATATAGCAACTACGTACGCTGCATACTCTTCACGAAGGCGCAGCTCTGCGCCATGAGTGTATGACCACAAACGCCTGCCAGAGTTGCTGAATGTCATCGGGCGGCATAACGGGCAATAGCCGATCGACTTTTGGAAAACAGGAGGGAGGGCGATTGATGGGTAACTGACCGAACACGTCCAGCGGTAGCGACCGGAACAGGTGCGGTATCTCGCTCTCAGGGGTGATATCCGCCACCCTCTCGATAGTCCCAGCATACGTGTCAACCGTTCGCCATCCAAGTACATAAGATCGTTCATACCACTCCTCTCTTTACCACAGTCGCGACCTGGGCAATTTCCTGCCGTCGTAACCGGTAGTACATGCGCACATAATTCTCGAAGCCCATCATCCGTCCGTTAACCAAATATCGAGAGGCAGCACGCACGAAACGCAGCCCCAGACGGTGGGCTAGCCCCGGATGTATAGGCACCATTTCCTTCTGCCCACAGTCCTGCCCCCGCAACGCTTCGTCTGGCAAACCGGGAAGTCCCAGCCGGGCCAGTAGCTGATCAGCCATATAACGAAACACTGCTTTGGAAGGATGATTAAACATATAGAACAGCATTTCGTTGCGGTAACGTTCGCGCAAAAAAGGTGCCACGGATATGCCATCCGCCCGCCGATCCAGGTCGTCCCAGTAAGAGAAGGTTTCGGCCACGGCGGCATCCACGTTCAACACTTGATCTATATGCAGAGAACTGTATAACCGCACCACCTCGTCCTCGTCCAAGCCGCAGTCCACCAGCATATCCAGTGCTTCGCTACGGTAAGGAATTAGCCCATACCGTCTAGCGTGAGACACGCCCAAAGGGGTCCATGTGCGGTAATGCAACAGCCAATAGAGATTGGACGTAACATACGGTAGTTCGACACGGAGCGCACCCCGCTGCAGCTTGCTCAGCAACTGCGCCACTGCAGCCCGCCCCGCCTCGTTACTCACAGCGTGGTAGATAAGCAAATCACACCTATCCAACGCTTCATCTGGTATATTTGGTGGCTGAAAGACACCCGGTTGTCCATAATTACGATAAACATCGACAGCATAGCCACGCAAGCCGGGGGATGCGCGCAAAAATTTGGCAAGGTACTCACCTTGGCAAGTAGCGTAAATGATAATGCGTGGCTCCATGGTTACCCCCTACCCAGAATTGAACAACCGAATGAAACTATCCACGGGTAGCAAAATTGACAATTGGCACACTTCTCGCAAAAAAAATAGCAACATCATTTTCTGTCTGCCTGGATGGTTATCGGGTTGATTTTGCCGTGTCGATCACTGATCGCCTATTAAATCTGAGCGACATGACCAATGTTGCCTCCTTGGTATTCGTTTGATATCAGTGATGAGCATTGCAAACCCCTCTGACTTCCTGTGGACACAAATCATTTCATATTATACAGGCAAAATATTTACATACACATGTTTTAATAAAATATTAACACCGCATATTGAAATGCGCAATGACATTAAAATCGTTAAATGGAAAATAAAATGCAAAAAGATTATTTAAAAAATATCAATCTGACCATCGTTAGCAATTACTTACCACGATTTGACGTTGGATCATCGAATACTCGTATTTATCATATAGTAAAATTACTTTCAAATATGGGAATATATATTACTTACATTTATTTTTATACGTCTCTCGATGATACACGATACATTAAATCGATACCAGAAGTAAACACTATACGACTAAACGGCAGTCCCCATGAACACGTTCAAAATATTCTCGCCTCGAAACCGGACATCCTTTGGTTAACGAACCTTTGGACTCCTATTTTTTTCGAATCCATGTCGCAGTTGATGAACAACGTGCGCAATCGACGACCTGAAGTTAAAATCATTCTTGATACTATGGATTTGCATGCAAAAAAATATCACCGCCGATACGCAATCACCCGATCACCTGACGATTTATTTACAGCAAAAAAATTTCTTGATTTAGAAAAAACAAATTATCCGAATGCTGATGCGGTAGTTGTAGTGACCGAAGATGAAAAAAATGACATTTTGGGGTTAAAATTGGACTCCCCTTCTATTTATGTAATTCCGAATATTCACCAAATATCAACTGTGAATACTTCTTATGATCAACGCGGCGATCTAGTATATCTCGGCAATTTTAACATCAACCATAACATTGATGCTGTTTTACACTTCGTGAAAGTAATCTTTCCATACGTCTCCAAAAAGTATCCTAAACTTCGGTTACATATTCTAGGCCGAGAGGCTGACACTAAACTTAGTCAATTAGCTGGCCCAACTATATGCGTTCATGGGTTTGTCCATGACTTAGAAAAGGCTCTGGCGCAATTTCGTGTTTTCATCTGCCCCATGACCTACGGAGCCGGAATGAAGGGCAAACTCGGGGAGGCTATGGCTAACGGCCTCCCTATTGTGGCAACAACCATTGGGGCAGAGGGATTTGATCTAATTGATGGAGAAAATTGCTTTATCGCGGATTTTCCAGAAGAGTTTGCACAAAAAACAATCCAACTTTATGAAAATGAAATCCTATGGAATAATTTCAGCACTAACTGCAGAAATTTAATTCAACAAAATTTCTCCTATGAACCGGTTGCAAAACTACTCCGAGAATTAATATTTTCATTTAAGCCAGCAAGCATCTTATTGACCCACGAACAGGCGGGGAAAGATTTTGAAAACAAACCTCCCAATAAGAACATTTTAACAAGCAATAGCTTCACAACTGTCCATAAAATTGAAAGCTATCTTTCAAGCATTAACTGGCTACATAAGCTTTTCGACTACTCTTCACATTTTGACTACGCAGAAATTATTAATGATAATAAAATACCAGCAGTTTCTGTTATCATCATCTCATGGCGCCTTCATCCTGATACCACAAACTGCCTACAAATCCTGAAAAAACAACGTACCCAACCCTTTGAGATTATTTTTGTCGATAACGGCTCCGATCTTGGGATATTTGATGCTTTGAAACCCAATATCGATACTTACGTACGTCTTAACAGCAATTCTGGAGCCTATTTAGCACGTAATATAGGAAGCATTTTCGCTAAATCTCCAATACTTTTTTTTCTAGACGATGATGCAATTCCTGCAGACAATATTATCGATAGCCATTTAAGCTGCTATACAAAGTTCGATGTTATCGCTGTACGCGGAGTTTGCAAGCCAAAAACAAACAACCCCCTTAACCAACAAGCGAAACATTACTACCTAGGACCAAAGCCCTTCCCAATTTATGCTGATATTGAAGGAAACACATCGTATCTTGCCTCAGCATTTTTCAAGGCTGACGGCTGGGATGATGCAATCAGATTTGGAGGAGGAGGAGTCGATTTATCACGACGCCTTCTCGAAATTGAGCCTGATATGCGAAAGCAGATTTACAGCCCTGATCCGATTATATTCCATGACTTTGCATCGGATCAAAGCCATCTTGAAATGAAGCGAGAAAAGCAACGGCAATCAAGAGCACGTCTTAAAAAGAAACATCCTGATTATAACGAATTCATTGAAAGCTGGAAACATTTTCGCAACAATGAAGAAGTCCTCCTCCTAAAATCTGGGGCAAGTTTCGTTAGAACTCCAAACGCAAACTATCGCAAAATAAAATCTAGCAAAGTAATTGAAAATCCATTAATTTCTATTTGTATACCAACCTATAATAGAGAAAATTTTATTTCATCAGCTATAAAATCAGCTGCAAATCAGTCATATAAAAATTGTGAAATTATTGTTGTAGATGATGGATCTACAGACAACACAAGAGATATCGTTCTTAGTTATGGAATAAAAAACTTAAAGTACATTCAAAAAGAACATACAAGCGCACCGGACACTCGTAACAGATGCATTTTCGAATCAAGTGGTGATTTTATTTTATGGCTTGATAGCGACGATTTTATATCTTCCAAAATTATCGAAGAGTATGTCAATTTAATGGATTCATTTAGTGATGTAGATATATTTTATTCAAATCATTTTTGTATCGATGAAAAAGGTTATGTCTTAAAGCAATACTCACATATAGATTGGCATAATAAAAATGATGAAATGCTTCGAAGATTTATGACCAAAAATCCACTCCCTAACCTTGGAACACTCGTACGTAAAAGTATATATTCAGAAATAGGCGAATACGACATCAATTTTCTTCGAGCACACGATATGGAATTTTGGAGTAGAGTTGCTCTTGCAGGAAAATTTACTTGCAAACATGTTGATAAATACCTTAATTATATTAGATTTCACAATAACAACATTACAGGGATTAAAAATCCAATCAAAACTGATTTTAGTTATGAAGCTAAAATTACAAATAATATTTTAGAAAAAACAAAAATAGAAAATTTATTTAACAATTTAAATTGGAAAAACGAAAAACTCATCGCTTTTCAAACTGCTTATTTAAAAATTATTGATCGATTTATTGAAATTTACGCACTCAATGATGCCTTATTAACATGTGAGAAATACTTAATAAACGATCATAGCAACAGCTCTCTATTAAAAAAGAAAAAATATATTCTCGAACTAATGAATGACTTTCAAAGTCATCACGCTATATTTTCGCAAATCATGAAAAAAACCCAAACCCGGTACATAGACGAATATTTTAATTTTGTTAAATCAATGAATATTCAAGGTACAGAAAAAAATCATAATTTTGAATTGAATGACTCTGACATAATTACCTTATTAACAAAACATGCCAAAAAATATTTTGCCCTTAAAAATTATAACATATCTTTATATCTATATTTAGCTTTATCACATTTTGACCCAGTAAATTCAAACCTGCTCAAAATTATTTCAATGCACTACTTGATGCTTGGTGATCCTATAAATGCAATGCATTATATCTCTCAAGCCAGCACTCTTTCCCCTTCAGATAAAGAGATTGCAGACCTGCTTTTTCAGACAAAAAAATGCATTACTTTAAGAAGCAAAGTAGCCATACCATAAACATTTATACATTATGCTATATTCAATCTGGATTAATCTATGAGCATCGATTTTATTGTTTGGGAAAGACATCATTTTGATCACTTAAAGCCTATATGGCAATCAATTCCTGACAATTTGAAGGGAACTTTTTTCATTATTACTCAGCATGACAATTCTCGTGATTTTACTGATCTCAACAGGATAAAAAACAAACATATCGCTAAATCATTTATAGAAATTGAGGATACAATACTTTCATCTCAGAATCCACTTGTTTTGGCTACTTTTTATAAAGTTGATTTTTTGTTAGGTATTAACAGGCCAATGGTTTATGTTGAGCACGGTGCAGGGCAAACATATATTGATTCGCCGCTATATTATTTTGAAAGAAAAAATATTTTACTTGATATCCTTCCAAGCAAGAGGCTTCTTGAAATATTTCAATTACGCTATCCCTATTCTGTTAAACGCGCCGTTGGATGCCCCGCTTTGGATAAATGGCACGCAGAACCAATTTTTCTTTCTAATCCTACTCCAAATATAGCCTTATCTTTTCATTTTGATAGAAAGACACTGCCTGAAACCAGATCAGCATACCTTTATTTTAAATCAGCAATCAAAGCACTTGGACTGCAAAATCGTTGGAAGATATTAGGACACGGACACCCTCGAATCATCGACCAATTATCTCCGATATACGCCGAATACAAAATTGAAATTGTTCGTAATTTCGATAATATTATGAACAGGGCTGACATCTATATTTGCGACAATTCGTCGACACTTTTTGAATTCGCGTCCACGGATCGACCGGTGGTAGTCCTCAATGCCCCCTGGTACAGGCGAGACATAGAACACGGCCTACGCTTCTGGGAACACGCGGATGTCGGCGTCAATTGTGATCATCCCGACGACCTGCTTGATGCGATTGAATTAGCCCTAGCTGATCTGCCGGAACAACAAGCAAAGCGTAACAAAGCCGTAAAGGCCGTCTATGAGTATACTGACGGCAGTGCTTCTCAAAGAGCAGCCAATGCAATTGTGGAGTTCGCTTCTTCCTGGGAATCAAATCCAGGATTCCTTTATCCAGGCACAACCGAAAAAGGGATCCGTACATTTTTATCTCATTCGCGTATCTTGCCGGAGACACTGGCTTTCAAGTGCGAGTTTCACAAGAAAGAAATTCTAAAAGCGATCTCTTTAATCAATGAGTCCAATCCTCTTCATATCGCCGATATTGAATTTCACTTTTGGGCGCTGGCCCTTTTTCTTTGTAAACTCGGCAAAAACGCCGAGGCCAAGAAAATTTGCACGGATTTTTACCTTTCTTTTGGCGGGTCTGAAATACTGAGCACGGTGTTCAGACAGGTGCTGCTAGCTCCGTCTCAGAGTAAACCAAATGACACCAGAGCTCCAATCGTCAGCGTCGTTATCCCGTTGTACAACCAAGGTCTGTTTTTAAAAGAATCCGTTATGAGCGTTGTCAACCAATCCTATTCAAACTGGGAGCTGATTATTGTTAACGACGGATCAACTGACGATTCTCTTGAAACTGCTCAAAACCTGGCTCAAAGATACTCGGATCAACCCATAACTATTTTAGACCAAACCAATAAAGGCAAAGGTTGTACGAGAAATAGAGGGGTCTCTGAATCGATTGGAAGATATGTCTGTATTCTGGATGCAGATGATATGCTGGGATCAACATATTTAGAAGAAGCAGTCTCCTGCCTTGAACAGAATCCCGAGGCAGGATGGATCACTCCAATTACACTACAGTTTGGAAGAGTTCATCATATTTTTTATCATTTCGATTTTGACCTGAAGGAGATGCTCACTGTCTGCCCTTCTCCTATCACTTCGATTTTCCGGCGCGAGCTTTGGGACGAAGTTGAAGGTTTTGATGAGACCATGACTGACCGAGAGGATTGGGAGTTTTGGATAAAGGCGGCAGAATCCGGCTGGTCCAGTCTCCATACAGAGACTCCGCAATTCATGTACCGAATCCAAGAGAAACGTTTCGGTGAACGGTCCGACGTAAACATCAATTCAAAACTGGAAATCATCCAAAGGCATCCTTGGTGGTTTAAGAGCATGTCTCGTGAACAGTTACTCTCACTGTGCGGTCAGTTCTCAACATGCAATTTCACGCCTGAGATTCTGAACGCGCCCAATGTCCAAAAGATGACCGATCTCCCAAAAAACAGACCCATTCGAAAGCGTCTTTTTAAGCAGATCAAAGATTGTTGGATGGCTCAAAACAGCCTCGCTCCCCAACCCGTAGTCAATTCCAAAGCAACATCATTGCTGCGTCTTGCCGCGCATTATGCCGAAAAAGGGGACCTCAAAAAAGCAGAACGGTACAGAGAAGCTGCACTCAAAGCAAAATAACTGTCCACTAAGCCCAGAGCTAAATTCTACGCGCGCTCATATGGGTACCAATCTTGCTTAAGATTCCCAACAAATGAGGTCCTTCATGAAAGCAGTCATCCTCGCCGCGGGCGTCGGCAGTCGGCTCGGCAGGCCGTTTCCCAAATGCCTGTCCATGCTTCCCACTGGAGAGCGCATTCTCGGGCGGCAGATCCGGATTTTTCGCCAGTTCGGGATCAACGAGATCTTCGTGGTCGTGGGGTTCAAGAAGAACCTGATCATGGAGGAGTTTCCCGACGTCTATTACCGCTACAACCCCATCTACTACATCACCAACACCTCCAAGAGCCTGTGCTGCGCACTGGAATTTCTGGATGACGACGTCATCTGGTGCAATGGAGACGTGGTCTTCGACGAGGGCGTGATCCGGGAGATGGCGGCTCATGCGGGCAATGCCGTGGCCGTGGACCGCAAGAAATGCGGCGAGGAAGAGGTCAAGTACCGGGCAGACCAGAACGGACTGATCCTTGAAATTTCAAAAAAGGTCGCCGCGCCCGAGGGTGAAGCCGTGGGCGTGAACCGCATTCAAAAAAATGACATCCCGGTCTTCCTGCAGGCTTTGGCCCGGTGCAAGGAACAGGATTATTTCGAAATGGGCGTGGAAATGCTCATCAAGCAGGGCGTCGATTTTTCCGCCGTGGATATCTCCGCCTACCGCTGCATCGAGGTCGATTTCGAGGAAGACTTGAAGCAGGCGCTGAGCATGTTCGCCGAGTAGACCCTGCCTGCCCCCGAAATGCGCCAAGCCGCCGCACAGGGCCTGGGCGACAATCTCAATCCCATAACTTGAAAACGCATGAATTATCTGAGTGTCTGCTGCATCGCCAAGAACGAGCATCCGTTCATCAAAGAATGGATCAACCATCATCTGCTGGTGGGCGCCGAGAAAATCATCATTTTCGATAATGACAGTTCTCCCAGCCTGAAAAACTCAGTCCAAGAGTATATCGATCACGGAATCGTGGATTTCTTTGAGATCACGGGCAAAGAGCAGCAGATGGCAGCCTACGACCGCTGCCTGCGTGAATATGAAAAAAAATCGAAATGGATTGCCTTCATCGATGTCGATGAGTTCATCGTCCCGAAACAATCCGAAGACGTTCGATTGATTCTGACCGACTATGAAGATTTCGGCGGACTCGGAGTGCACTGGGTCGAATTCGGATCTTCAGGATACCTGACCAGGCCACCGCAGATGCAGCTGCAAAGTTACGTACAGCGTTTCCCCTTGGACTATCCGAAAAATATGCACATCAAATCCATCGTGCAGCCCGGGAGAGTGAAAGGTTCCTGCGACCCGCACAGATTCATCTATAACGAACCCTGGTTCTGCGTTGACGAAAACTGCTTTCCACTGGCGGAATCCCAAGGCCCTTTCACGGCAAAGAGCATCCAGCTCAACCACTACTATTACAGATCACACGAAGATTATTGCAAAAAAATAGAACGAGGCAGAGCCGATCGTTCCGACGAAGCCGGAAAAAGAAAGCACGACGCATTCTTCCAGCAACTGGACAAGGCGACTGTTCATGACGACTTCGCACAAAAATTTGCAAATAAATCAGAACAATTTCTGGATGATTTTGAATTCGTGAAACGCCTGATCAAAGACAGAAATGACGAAAAGAGTCAGACGAAAGCATATTACGACATGGTTTTAAAAAATATTTATCTAGGAAAAACAGACCTCGCAAAACATCTTGTCAAAAAAATATGTATAAACGAACATAAAAAAGAAATCATAGACTACATAAATTTTGAAATTTGCAAAAAGAATAAAAATGATAAGGAAGCTTTAAAATATTTGCATAGACTATTTCAAAGACAAACTGATTACAGCTCGTGCATTGATTATGCTGAATTTAAAATATCAATGAAGCAAACTGATGACGCAAAAAATATGATAAAGTACATTCAATCAAAATTTCATGACATTTTAAAGAATGACAAAGACAAATCGGAATACATCAAAAATCTTGCTGCCGAAACAGGAACTCCCTAAAATTGATGATAATGCCCACGCAACCTTACAGAGTATCCATCATAATCCCGGTCTTCAACCAATGGGAATTCACCTCAAAGTGCCTGTGTTCGCTTCACAGACATACTTCAGAGATCATCGAGGTGGTCGTTGTCGACAATGCCTCGACGGATCAAACCCGCGAAGAGCTTGATGCTTTGGGGGCATCACTTTGGGGCGATTCTTTCCGGGCGATCCATTGCGATCGCAATCATGGCTTTGCCCATGCCTGCAACCTCGGCGCAAAGATTGCGTCCTCCCCAACGCTCTTTTTCCTGAACAACGACACCGAGTTGACCCCGAACTGGCTCCCGCCACTCCTTCAAGCCCAAAGCGAAGACGCAAGCCTGGGCGGCGTCGGCCCGTTGCTTCTGTATCCGGGAAGCAATCTGGTCCAGCATCTGGGGATTGCCTTTCTTCCAGGAGCGCAGGCCGAGCATCTCTACGAGTACTTTCCAGCAAAGCACCCGGTGATCTTTGAGCACAGACATCCAAAAGCAATCACCGCCGCGGCCCTGTGCATGTCCAAAAAAGTCTTCATGGACGCCGGCGGTTTTTTCGAAGGGTACCAGAACGGCTGCGAAGATATCGATTTGTGCCTTACCCTTGGCGCGCAGGGATATCGTTTTCGCTGTGTTCCCGAGAGCGTTGTCTACCATCACACCAGTCAGACTGTAGGCCGGTTCGACAACGACCAGCCGAATTCCGCGCTGCTGTTGTCCAGGCATGAGCGCAGCCTCACTCCGGACCTCCACCGCCATGTCGTGCAAGACGGGTACGACATCCGGCTCAATGAATGGCTCCTGGCCTCTGTGTGCCTCTCCGCGACGCGCTCGGCAGAGCTTGTCGCCCTGGCAGATGGCGGCAATCCCCGTCTCTGCCTCGACATGCTTGACCAGGAACCCCTCTGGGAAGAAGGCTATGACCTTCTGGCCGGATGGCTCGATGCACGCCAATCATTTCAGGAAGCCCTGCATATCCGAACCCTGGCGGCACATTTCCATCCGAGCAAGATGCGCTACATCCAGATGCTCAAAGCGGCCCAGAAAGCAGGCAAACCAGAACTGGCGCAGCATGCGCTGGAAAAGCTTGAAAAGATCGCCACGGAATCCAAGGACCTGCACCGCAAGGCTATTCGTCGCGTGCAATGGGCGAAATCTTCGGGCGAACCGTTTTGGGAAAAACTCTACATGGGCTGGCTTTCACGCCACGAGCGCTGAAAGCTCGCGGACGGCAAGGAAATATGAGCGATCTGAAAAAAATTCTTTTTTACGTCGAACGCAGCCTGCACCTGCCATTCCTTGAGCCCATCGAGGAGTATCTGAGTCGGAACGGATTGGCGGTCACCGCTTTTTCCGCGCCCGATTTCTTCCCGGGAACCCCGGAAATTCCACAATGGGGCCTGCCCGAAGCGCAGATTCGAAGGCTCGAACAAAAAGCCCCCTTTTACGCCAATCTGGAAGATTTCGAACCGGACGTGACCATTGTGGCCGATGCCTGCCATTTTCGCATCCCCCAGATCAGAAATGTGATCAATGTCGGACACGGCATGATCTGCAAAGGCGCCTTTTACACGGATTCCGAGATAACACGGCGCGAGAACCTCTCGCAGCTGCTTCTCGTGCCTGGCCCGCTGCACCGCCGCAGGCTCCTGGACAATGTCTTCATCCCCATCCGTTTAACGGGTTTCATCAAATCGGATCAGCTTTTCGGGCAGCAGGTCCAGACCAGGGAACAATTCTGTGAGCGCCTGGGCATCGACCCTTCCAAACGGATCGTGCTCTTCGCCCCGACCTACAATCCGGAACTCTCCGCCATCCACTGCCTGCAGGAAGGAATCCGCAAGGTCGCGGACAAGGACACGGTGCTGCTGATCAAGCTGCACAACATGACAGAGGACAGATTCAAAGAGTTGTACGCAAACATCGCCGCGTCCAACCACAGCATCTTCTACCTTGAAGACGCCGACTACTCCGGAATGATGCACGCGGCGGACCTCATGATCAGCGATGTGTCCTCGATCTTCATCGAATTTTTGCTGCTGGACAAGCCGGTCATTCTCTTCAACAACCCGCGGCTCAAAGAGTTCCCTCTCTACCGGGCCGAGGATATCGAGTACATGACCAGAGACGCCGCCGTGCTGGTCAATTCCCTGGAGGAGCTGCTCCAGGCTGTGCGCACTGAACTGGCGCAGCCACAGCGGCGCTCCGCGATCCGGAAACGTTACGCCATGGCCCTGGACCACGGACGCGACGGCCGGAGCGTCCAGCGAGCCGCCGAGGCCATCCTGGACTGGGTCCATGGCCGCAATCTTCCGGAAAAAAAAGACATGGACGTCATCCTCCTGGAAGACGACGACGCGAAACCCGAGATCATCCGCCAGGATATTGAGCGCCTGCGGACCAATGCGCCCGGACATCGATTGCGCATCAGCGTTTTTGGGGGACAAGAAAGTGGGGGAATCCTGGATGCGACGCACAGGCCAGGATCTTTCCATTGCAATGAACTCTACGCCTGCCTGCGCGGCAGCCAATCCCCTCTGACGGCGATCCTGCGGGGCGGGCTCGTGGTGCCTTTCGACTGGCCAAAATGGCTGGAAAATCATTTCCGGTGGAATCCCAAAACCGGAGTCGTGAAGGCCATGACCGAGCCCGTTCTGGCGACGCAATGCATGCAACAACTCAGCAACTCGCCAAGGCCAATAACCAACCCCGACGTTCTGCTCTTCGGGCTTCTGGTCACCGGCATCGGCCAATCCATAGCGGGCCTGCGTCTGCCATCGGATTGCGCCATGATCCACTCAGACCTGTACCCACACATCTCCGGCACGTTCCCCGCATCCAGCCCGACCGAATTCATCACAGCCCTGGGCCTTTTGGCTCAAAGCCATGAAATGCAGACGCGTCTGTCCATAGACTGCTACATGTATCAGGCCGACACCAAAGCCAGAATACTCGAACAGATCAAAACCCTGCGGCAACTGGGCCAGAACCGGGAAGCCACGAATTTGGCAGCCTCTCTGGATTGAGCAGAGACGATCAACCGAAATCTGTTCCTTCTGCGGCCATTTGCGCCAGAACGCTCCTGAAGTCCTTCCCGAAGCGCTCCGAAAGATATGCGGATTCCGCCTCTGCCGCCCTGGCCAAAAACCCGTCCACTTCACGCGCAGTGGAATGATAGCTGTGCCGGATGACCACCTGATGATCGACCACGCAGGCAAACCCAAGCTCCTCCGCCCTGCTCGAAAACCAGACATCCACCCCGTAGCCATACGGATTTCCCGCAAAATCGATACCCCCGGCCCGGCGCCAATAATCGACGCTGACCAACGGCGCGATCCCGTCCACATAGCGCACCTGCCTGTACTGCCCACTGGGCCGCTCCACCATCTGCGGATGATAGGGGTTGGCCGTCACCGCAGGGGAATACACGCCCACCGGGCCTGCCAAACGCTCAGCCCGCGCGAGCCGCTGGCGTACGCGGTCGATCAGGGGCGGTTTCGAGACGAAGAGTGCGTCGTTGTTCAAAAACCAGACATGAGACGCGCCCTGCCCCGCCAAAATTCCCATGACATGTTCAAACGCCCCGGCCCAGTAAAGATTCCGTTCCGCACGCAGCCACGCGCCGTCGTAAGGTTCGGGGCTTGCGTTGTCGAAGACCAGGATCTTCTCCCGCTGCGCGGGATCGGCCGCGAGCAACTGCTCATGCAGACGCCTGGTCCTCTCCACGGGGCCGTAATGCAGGATCAGGGTGAACAGGTTCATGCGGGGGTTCCGTACATCCGCTTCATGTTCACACAGATCGTTTCGATGCGGTGGGCGTAGGTGTGCTCCTGCTCGATACGTGCTCGCGCCCGCAGGGATATTTCCCGACGAGCGAAAGGGTTGGCCAGATAGTGGCGGACAAGGTCGCTGATCTCTTCAACTCCTTGATAGCAAACGACCTCCCGGCCCACCTCGAAGGCGCCGTCCAGCTGCGCGCGGTAGTCCGTGAGCAGAAACCCGCCGCTGGCCGGGACGTCAAAGACGCGTTGGTTGAGGGCTCCTTTCATCTGCATGCTGGTGGTGTTGAAATTGATCCTGGTCGAGCGATAGAAATCAGGCAGATCGGAGTAATAATGCAGCGGCCCGGTGTACGTCCACGATGCGTTGCCGAGCAGCGTCCGCCAATGTTCGTCACCGGCCACAACCGGCCCAAACGGCAGGAGCGCTTCCAGGCAATCACGCCTGTAAAGCTGGGTCGCCCTCCAATACACGAAGCTGTCCAGGGCGGCCCGTGACGCTGGATCGCAGCTTTCGCGCAGCGCTTTGACATTACGATTCTCTCTGGCAACAAATTCGGGCAGATCACGCACCGCGCTGGTCGCGAACTTTCCGGCAACATCCTCCCACAGCCCCCTCAGGGTGTCCGGTTGTCCAGAAAGTCTCCAGCATTTGTCCGTTGCGGCCTGCATGGAGTTGCCCACAAAGGCCACACCCCGCAAGGCGGGCGCGTCCGGAACAAATTCCAAGCGGCCCAGATCGGCGGCCAGGGGAAGATGAAAGATCTGCCCATGCCCCGCGTCCTCAAGAGGTTTGACTGCGTCGGCGTCCCATACGGCGTAGGCAAGGTAAGGATTATCCATATTGCGGTACTGCGGAAGAAAAAGATCAGGACGATCCACGAACCAGCTCAGCACGGGCAGCTCCCGCTGACGGCAGAACTCGCTGACCAGCCCTTCGCGGTCCAGCCCGAGATGATTCATGGTCAAAAGAAAATCAGGGAAAAATCTGTCCACCTCGCCGCGCAACGTCTCCTCAAGCTCTGTCGACGATGAAATCCCGCCCAGAAACAGATAGGCATGCTCCAAGCCCAGGGCCTGGCATCCGGCGATGAGTTCGGCCATGAGATAGTGCTTCGCCGAAATGAGCAGGATTCTTGGGCGGTTGGGCGTTGCGCGAGTCATCGGACCGTTTTGCCCTGCGGCAACGCAGCCACGATTTCGCCCAACTGGTCGTCAGTACCATACGTAGCGACAGTCTGGGCCATTTGAGCAAGAATAGCCGAACCCTGAGGCAGTGCTTGCACGGCACGCTCCAACCCCACCACAACCCCCAGCACATCCCCGTCCGCCGACCACCAGCCGTTGCCGCCCCAGGGCACATCGCGCAGCGCATAGCCATGCGGCGCATATCCGTGCGGCTCGACTTGGCGCATGTAATCCCAGCCGCCAAAGCCGGTGAAGCCCACGCACAGACAGCCGCAGGCCATGGCTTCAAGGGGCGGGAGCGGACAGCCCTCGGGGAATCCCGTGACCAGGAAAACATGACAGGAGCGCAGCGCCTCGGCCACACCAGGCCGGTCCAAGCCGTGGATCGGAATCCACTCCACTCCGGCTCGCGGGTTGCGCTCCTCGAAGATGCGTCGGATCTGCTCGGCCAGGGCCTTGTTCTTGCGCGGCATGAAGCCGATGCGAAGCGTTCCGCCGGGCTTGGACGCAGGGGGATGGAAAAGCCGCGTGTCCAGAGCCGGGCGGATGATCGGCGGTTGTTTGCCCAGGACCTGCTCCATATGCCAGGCCACGGGATCGGACACGGCCAGGAATTCCACGGGCAGGTCCCGCCAGTGTATCCCCGGTTCCAGGCCGTGAAAGAGATAGGACCAGTTCTGGCAGTAGACGATGGTCCGGCAGCCTCTCTTAAGGCCCAGCACCAGGGCGTTGGGCCAACCCTCAGGAACAACGTAGGTGTCCCCAGCCTTCATGGCAGCCTCGCCCGCCCGGACCCACGGCAGGCCCTGGCATTTGGCGGCGGGAGGACTTTCCCAATACAGGATGCCCCCAAGCGAGCCCAGGTCCTGCAACTGGCGGGCAATCTGCAAAAGCACCATGCACCCACCGGACATGGCCTTGAGAGGCGGATAGAAAATCCATGTTTTCATGAGCTGGGCCCCGAGTCAGTCCTGATGAGGGTCATGCCGCAAAGAAATAATGACACCATGCCCGCAGATCAGCAATAAAAAGGCCACGCAACACGCATGGCCTCAAAATGAATCCCCTTACCCAGGTCAAGGGGCGCGCCCCTTGCGGGGTGCGGGGCAGCGCCCCGCTCTTCCCTCGCCCCCTCTTCCCCTTCCTACGCCTCGTCCTTGGCCCGGATCTCGGCGCGCTTGATCTTGCCGCTGATGGTCTTGGGCAGCTCCTTCACGTAGTCGATGATGCGCGGGTATTTGTAGGGCGCAGTCACTTTCTTGACGTGGTCCTGCAGTTCCTTGGTCAGTTCCGGTGAAGGATCAAAGCCTGCGGCCAGGGTGACGGTGGCTTTGACGGCCTGACCCCGGTCGGGATCGGGCACGCCGGTCACGGCCGCTTCGACCACGGCGGGGTGGGTGATGAGAGCGCTCTCGACCTCGAAGGGTCCGATGCGGTAGCCGGAGCTCTTGATCAGGTCATCGATGCGGCCCAGGAACCAGAAGTAGCCGTCCTCGTCCATCCAGGCCTTGTCGCCGGTGCGGTAGAAGCCGCCGTGCATGACGCTTGCGGTCTTGGCCTCGTCCTGCAGGTAGCAACTGAAGAGGCCCATCGGACGGGTGGGCTCTATGCCGATGCAAATCTCCCCTTCCACGCCGGGAGGACAGGGCTCGTCGTTTTCGTCCAGGAGCCGGATGTCCCAGCCGGGGCAGGGTTTGCCGATGGACCCCGCTTTAGGTTTCATGAAGGGGAAGGTCGCGATCTGCAGGGTGGTTTCGGTCTGGCCGTAACCTTCGTATATGGGCATGCCCATCTTCTCCACCCAGGTCTCGAACACGCTGTCATTCAAAAGCTCGCCGGCGGTGGTGCAATGACGCAACGCTGAGAGGTCGTAGGCCGAAAGATCTTCGCGGATCAGGAACCGATAGACCGTGGGCGGCGCGCAGAAATTGGTGACCTTGTTCTCGGCGATGACTTTAAGCAGCCTGGCCGGCTCGAACTTGCCCCGGAAATCCCAGACGAAAACCACGCCCCCGGCCAGCCACTGTCCGTAGAACTTGCCCCATGTGGACTTGGCCCAGCCCGTGTCGGCCAGGGTCAGATGCAGATTCCCGGGCTCTATGTCGTGCCAGTAGGAACCTGTCATGACGTGCCCAAAGGGGTAGTTGAAATTGTGCAGCACCATCTTGGGGTGTCCGGTCGTGCCGGAAGAAAAGAAAATGGTCGCCGGATCCTCGCCGCAGGCCGCGTCGGCCGGGCGGGGGTAGGACGGGGAGGCGCCTGCCACGATCTGCGAGAAGCTGTGCCAATCGCCTTCCGCCTGCTCAAGACCCGCCAGCACCTGCACGGTCAGGGTCGGGCAGTCGAGCTTGGCCGCTTCCACGGTGGCACGCACGGACGTGTCGACGATGGCTCCCTTGATGGAGGCGAAATTGACCCGGTAGGTGATATCCTTGGCCGTCAGGAGCGCAGGCGACGGCACGCCCAGCGCGCCGAGCTTGTGCAGGGCGAGCATGACGGTCCAGAACTCCACCCGGCGGTGCAGGATGATCATGACCTTGTCGCCGCGCCCGATGCCGAGGTTCTGCAACGCTTCCGCCAGACGGCTCGACTGTTCGGAAAAATAGCCGAACGTGTATTCGCGGCGCACATCAGCGTCATCCACGTGGACCATGGCCAAGCGGGCCGGATCCGCCAAGGCGGCTACATCGACCATATCAAAGGCGAAATTGTACTTATCCGGGATATCCAGAGAAAAAGAGGCCTGAAACTCTTCATAAGACGAAGGGCGCAGTTTTGTATGCATGGGTGCTCCGCTGGTGTTGGATTGATTTTTCTGGGGGAGTGACTTGCGGGGGTGGAGCTTGCGGCCCGCCCCCTAGATAATCACGTCCAGAAATTCGGCCGGTTGGCCGTCCAGACCACGCAGGGCGTGAGGAGTACGCGAGGTGAAATACAGACTGTCGCCGGGCTCCATGACATGAACCGTGGAGCCGAGGGTGATTTCGAGCTTGCCGGAGAGGACATAGATGAATTCCTGGCCGGGGTGCTCGTTGAAGGTCAGGGAATTCGTGTCCTTGGGGGGAACTTTGACGACGAAGGGCTCCATCTTGCGGCCGACGAAGCGGTAGGCCAGGCTTTTGTAATCATAGTCCTTGCGCCGCTCCACGCTCATGCCCTTGCCCTTCTTGACCAGGGATGCGGTGTGCAGGTGCGCTTCCTTGCCGGACATGAGCACGGTCAGGTCGACCTGAAACGCCTGGGCCACGTTGAAAAGATAACTGACCGGGATCTCATGCTCTCCGGACTCGTAACCGAGGACATCGGCGGCCGTCACGCCCAGTTGCGCGGCCATATCCTCCTCGCTCAAGTCCATGGCATCCCGGAGCCCCCGCAAACGGGGCGCAATATCCTTATAGGCGGGTTGTTGCGCATCCATAGTCTGCTCCTTGTACTGAAAATGTATGAAAACAGGGGCAGAAATTACGGACTTCGCGTTCAAAAAGCAATGCGTAAGCGATAATCGAGTACGGGTTTATGCTCGCCGCCTAGACTTCGACAACGGAGTTTTCGCAGTTTCCATACTCGCTGTAGCAGTAGGAATCCGCGCTCCAGTCGTTCTCCCAGCGATCATCGTCGAGCAGATAGCGAAACTGGTATGTAGTGCCGCTGGGCAGGTCGATTGTCAGCTTGAAGGAGCCGTCTTTGAGCCTCTTCATGGGCAGCGTGTGCATGGCCCAGTCGTTGAATTCCCCCACCAGAAACGCCGTTTCGGCCCCACTTGCAGCGCCGGCCGGCAGATGAAAGGTGACCTTGCAAATGTTCTTTGTCTTCAGATATTTTTTTTCAATACTCATAGTATCCTCCATGTGTCTAAAAGATCTCCGTGCAGGGATGTGTAGACATCCATATACTTGCGCGCGGAGTTTTCCCAAGAAAAACGTGTTTGCATGGCGCTGACCTGAACTTCTCTCCAGGCATTGCGATCTTCCCAGACCTGCACCGCCTTGCGCACCGTGGCCAAAAGCGCCTCCGGCGTGGGGTCGGCGAAAATGAAACCATTGGCGCCGGAACCGGGATAGGGGGTGATGGTGTCCCGCAGGCCGCCCACCGCGGTGGCCACGGGCGGAGTGCCGTAGCTCAGGCTGTACATCTGCGTCAGGCCGCACGGCTCGTAACGTGACGGCATGAGAAAAATATCCGCCCCGGCCTGAATGAGATGCGACATCTCCTCCGTATAGCCGATGATCCCCACGATCCTGCCCGGATAGTCTTCCATGATGCTCATGAGCATGGCCTCGAACTCGGCGCGGCCCTCGCCCAGAACCACCAGCCCCACATCGAGCTTCATGAGTTCGGGGATGATCTCAAGCACAATGTCGATGCCCTTCTGGCCACGCAGGCGTCCGATGAAGCCCAAAAGCGGGCGCTCGGCCAAATCCGGCGACAACCCGAGCATGCCCATGAGATGCTTCTTGCAATTCTCCTTGCCTTCAGGCTTGTCCGCCGAATAGGTGCACTCCAGGACCTCGTCGTTTTCCGGGCTCCAGATGGAATAGTCCGCGCCGTTCAAAATCCCGATCAGGTCGGCCTTACGGCGGGTCAGGATGCCCTCCAGGCCGCACCCGAACTCCGGGGTCATGATCTCGGCGGCATAGCTGGGGCTGACCGTGGTGATCTTGTCGGCATAGGCGATGCCGGCCTTGAGCAGGTTGAAGCTGTTGTAGAACTCCACGCCTTCCATGTTCCAGGCATCGAGGGGCAGCCCTGATTGCTCGAAGAGCCGGTAGGAAAAACGCCCCTGATACGCCAGATTGTGGATGGACATGACCGTGCGCACACCCGCCCAGAAAGGATCGATACGCCGCCAGAAAGCCAGATAGGCCATGGCCAGGCCTGCGTGCCAGTCCTGGGCATGAACAATGCGCGCGCCCATGTCCATGTGCCGGATGGCGGCAAGGGCTGCACGGCAGAAAAAGATGAACCGCTCGCAGTTGTCGAAATAATCGCCTTTGTGCGTGCAATAGTACTGACGGCGATCAAAATACTCGCCGCGCTCTATGAAATAGACGGGCAGGCCGTGATAATCGGCCAGGTAGATGTCGGCCGTGGTGTCGGCCCAAGGGTAGCCCACCGGGCAATTCTCCTGCACCAGGTGGACAGGGTAATGTCCCGTGGACAGCCTGCCGTAGAAGGGCGTGATCACGGCCACCCGTACCCCCATGCGGGATAGGGTCAGGGGCAAAATCCCCATGACGTCAGCCAATCCTCCGGACTTGGAGAAAGGATAGATTTCGGAAGTCAGGAAAACAATATCGTGGGGCGGTGTGATCATGCGCTCCTGCTTATTTTCTTGGCAAAATCAGCAATGATTCTGCGGTGATCAAAGGCCATGTCAGTCGGCAATGCGTCAAGAGGGAAAAACCGGGCATTTTTGGCGTCGTCTCCTGCGCAAGGGATCTCATTGTCTTCGCACTGCGCCATGTACGCCACGCTCAGGGTATGAAAACGCGGGTCACGATCCGGATCGGAATAGACACCAAGCAGCCCGGTCAGACGCACGTCAAGGCCTGTCTCTTCCAGCGCCTCGCGAACGGCAGCCTGCTCGGCGCTTTCCCCGTAATCGATGAACCCGCCGGGTAGCGCCCATCCATGCGGCGGGTTGCGGCGCTCGATGAGCAATATCCCCTCTCCGGCGCGGTGAAGCACAATATCCACCGTTGGAAAGGGATTTCTCTGCGCCACCGTGGAGCCGCACTGTGAACAGGCGATGGTAAATGTCCGAATTTTGTGCATGGCATCCTCGTATCTTTCTTATGCCAATTCTCTTGAAACTTGCCTAGCACCATTTTTTCAGGACTTGAAGCAGGAAACTTCCTAACACAGAATCGTGACATAAGGCCTTAAAAGCCAACAATTTTGCGCCCCGATTCGTCCCCCTTCAAAACAAAGGCTTCCCCCTTGCTCACAGAAGCCATCATCCCCATAAAGGTAAATGTATACCCGTCAGAGTGACCTGTCTTCCCCGAGACAACCACAACAATAATACGCCCCGCCAGCACCTCAAGGACTGTTGTCGGCTTTTCGCAACAGATGCTCTTCTCTCTCCATGCGCAAGAGGCAACCACCCCGCCCTTCGGGCACCCCTCCTTGGCAGGTGGGGAGTTGGTGTGTCCGCTAAAGTGAAGATAGCTCACTTCGAGCGTTGTCTGACGGACCATTTCTCACAACGAAATTTCTTCATTTTCTCTCTCAATTTATCCTTGACGACAAAGTGAACGATCGTTAACTAAGCCCTCCATGGCAAAACGACTGACCACAATAATTCGCCGCGAGCAGATCGCCGAAGCGGCCCTGGCGCTGGTTGCCGACCAGGGTGTCGGGGCGCTGACCGCGCGCAACGTGGCCCGCGTCGTGGGCGTGACCGCTCCGGCCCTGTACAAGCATTTTCCCGGCGGCAAGGCCGACATCCTGGCCAGCGTCCTGGACCTGCTCGACGACGTCAAGACCGAAGGAATCCGTCAAGCACTCGAAGAACCGGGCCCGGCCCTGACCAAGCTGCGCCGCTGCTACGACCTGCACATCAGCGTGGTCGAACGTTACCGCGCGCTGCCCAATCTTGTGCTCTCGGACGCGCTGTGGAGCGACGAGACCCATCTGCGGGACAGGCTGCTTGCCAATCATCAGCGGCACCAGTCCGAGGTGGCCGGAATCATCCGCCAGGGACAGGCTGCCGGAGAAATTCGCGCCGATATCGATGCGGATCAGATATTCGTGCAGTTTCTGGGACAGTTCCTGACCATCGCCATCCTGTACAGCAGACGCGGCGACATGATCGACCCCAAAACCCAGGCCGAGGCCAACTGGAAAATGTTTGCCCAAGGCGTGGCCCCCTGATTTTTTTTTGCCATCAAAGTGAACACTTGTTCACATACAATTTTCAAAACCGTACTCCAGGAAGGACAAAATGAAGAAAATACTCATTCCCGTTGTCATAGTGGTCGCCGTCGGCCTTGGCTATCTTGTCTGGAACAGCCCCTCTCAGGCCAACCAGCCCGCTGCGGTCCGGGTTGCTCCGGCACCGGAAGTGGCCGTGGTGACCATGCAGGAAGAGGAGGTCCGGCTGACCACGGAACTGCCGGGACGCACCGCCGTGTACCAGATGGCTGAAATCCGGCCGCAGGTCGGCGGCATCATCCAGAAGCGGGCCTTTACCGAAGGCGCTGAGATCAAGGCCGGCCAGCTCCTGTACCAGATCGACCCCTCCACCTATGAAGTGGCCGTGGCCCGCGCCAAGGCCGCCGTGGCCAAGGCCAAGGCCGAACTGGAACCGGCTCGTCTCAAGGCAATACGCTACCGCGACCTGATCCGTACCAAGGCCGTCAGCCAGCAGGACCACGACGAAGTGCAGGCGGGCCTGGCCCTGGCCGAGGCCAATGTGGCTGCGGCTCAGGCCGAGCTTGGAGCCGCCCACATCGATCTTGAGCGGACCAAAGTCCTCTCGCCCATAAGCGGCCGCATCGGCCGATCCACCATCACCCCCGGCGCGCTGGTCACGGCCAATCAGGCCCAGGCCATGGCCACCGTGCAGCAGCTCGACCCCATCTATGTCGACCTGACCCAGTCCAACACGGAACTTTTGCGC
This sequence comes from Desulfomicrobium baculatum DSM 4028, assembly GCF_000023225.1. Lineage (NCBI taxonomy): Bacteria > Pseudomonadati > Thermodesulfobacteriota > Desulfovibrionia > Desulfovibrionales > Desulfomicrobiaceae > Desulfomicrobium > Desulfomicrobium baculatum. The sequence continues at coordinate 126,740 of NC_013173.1, read as the reverse complement.
ATGAAGCACGCCCTGAAAAGCGGGGCCGTCCAGTCCGCCGGCGAGGCCGCGACGAAAGTGAGCCTCATCCTCGAAGACGGCGCCGTCTACGCCCATGAAGGCGTCCTGCAGCTGGCCGAGGCCAGTGTCGATCAGAGCACCGGCTCCGTCACGCTGCGCGCCGTCTTCCCCAATCCCGAGCGAGACCTTCTGCCGGGCATGTATGTCCGCGCCGTCGTCGAGGAAGGGGTGCTGGCCAGCGCGCTGCTCATCCCGCAACAGGCCGTGGTCCGCAATGCGGAGGGACAGCCCCTGGCTATGGTCGTGGACGGCGAGGAAAAGGTGGCTGCCCGCCCCCTGGAACTGGACCGTGCGGTCGGCGGTGACTGGATTGTTCGTCAGGGGCTGGCCGCCGGAGATCGCGTGGTCATCGAAGGTTTGCAGAAGGCGCGCCCCGGCGTGCAGGTCCGTGTTGCCCAAGACGCGATGTAAGGAACTATCATGGCACATTTTTTCATCAATCGCCCGGTATTCGCCTGGGTTCTGGCCATCGCCGCCATGCTTGGCGGCGTGCTGGCCATAACGGGCCTGCCCATCTCCCAGTATCCGCCCATCGCTCCTCCATCGGTGGCCATCAGCGCGACCTATCCAGGCGCGTCGGCCAAGACCCTGGAAGATGCGGTCACCCAGGTCATCGAACAGAAGATGAAGGGCATCGACAATCTGGACTACATGTCCTCGACCAGCCAATCCTCGGGTCAGGCCGAAATCACCCTGACCTTCAAGGCCGGCACCAACCCGGACATTGCCCAGGTACAGGTCCAGAACAAGCTGCAACTGGCCATGGCGCTGCTGCCGCAGGAAGTGCAGGCCCAGGGCGTGCAGGTCACCAAGGCGGTCAGGAACTTCGTACAGGTGCTCGGCTTCGTTTCCGAAGACGGGTCCATGGCCAGGGCGCAGCTGGCCGACTATGTGGCCGCCAATGTTCTTGACGGCATGAGCCGCGTGGAAGGAGTCGGCGAGGTCACCCTGTTCGGCTCGCAGCACGCCATGCGCATATGGCTCAATCCTGACCAGTTGCATACCTACAGCCTCACCCCGGCGGACGTCGCCGCCGCCATCAAGGCCCAGAACGCCCAGATCTCCGCCGGTCAACTGGGCGGACTGCCTTCGGTTGCGGAACAGCGCATCAACTTCACGGTCAGCGTCCAGGACCGTCTTCAGACTCCCGAGCAATTCCGGAACGTCCTCTTAAAGACCAACACCGACGGATCCACGGTGCGTTTGGGCGACGTCGCCAAGGTGGAACTGGGGGCGGAAAATTCGCAGGTCGTCTCCCGATACAACGGTCAACCCTCGGCGGCCCTGGCCATCAAGCTGGCCACCGGTGCCAATGCGCTGAAGACCGTCGAGGCCATCGCCGAATACACGGACAGCATCAGTTCGACCTTCCCCGCCGGATTGAAGGTCGTGGAAGCATTCGACACCACGCCCTTCGTGCGCATCTCCATCGAAGAGGTGGTCCGCACCCTGCTGGAGGCCGTGGTCCTGGTCTTTCTGGTCATGTACCTCTTTCTGCAGAACTTCCGGGCCACGCTCATCCCGACCATCGCCGTGCCCGTGGTTCTGCTCGGCACCTTCGGGGTGCTGGCGGCCTTCGGCTATTCCATCAACACCCTGACCATGTTCGCCATGGTCCTGGCCATCGGCCTGCTGGTGGACGACGCCATCGTCGTGGTCGAAAACGTCGAACGAATCATGCATGAAGACGGCTTGTCGGCCAGGGACGCGACCCACCTGTCCATGACCCAGATCTCCGGGGCCCTGGTCGGCATCGCCCTGGTGCTGTCCGCCGTCTTCGTACCCATGGCCTTCTTCGGCGGCTCCACGGGCGTCATTTACCGCCAGTTCTCCATCACCGTGGTCTCGGCCATGGTCCTCTCCGTCCTGGTGGCCCTGATCCTGACCCCGGCCCTGTGCGCCACCATGCTCAGGCCTGCCAAGCCCGGCCAAGGCAAGCGCGGCTTCTTCGGCCTGTTCAACCGTGGCTTCGACCGCACCGCGAACGGCTATCAGAAGCTGGTCGGGTCCATGACCCGGCGCTGGGGGCGATCGATGATCCTCTACGCCCTCATCCTGGCCGCCATGATGTTCCTGTTCCAGCGGCTGCCCACGGGCTTTCTCCCGGACGAGGACCAGGGCATGCTCTTCGTGCAGGTCCAGTTGCCCATCGGCGCGACCCAGGACCGCGCCCTGAATGTGCTGGAACGCATCGAAACCCACTTCCTGGAAGCCGAGAAGGACTCCGTGCAATCGCTCATGGCCGTGGCGGGCTTCAGTTTCGCCGGCAGCGGCCAGAACACGGCCATGTGCTTCGTACGTCTGAAGGACTGGAGCATGCGCAAGGGTCCCGACACGCACGTCAAGGCCATTGCCGGACGTGCCATGGCCGCCTTCTCGCAGTACCGCGACGCGCAGGTCTTCGCCTTTGCCCCGCCGGCGGTGATGGAACTGGGCAACGCGGCCGGCTTCGACTTCGAGTTGCAAGACATGGCAGGCCTCGGCCACGAAAAGCTCACCGCCGCCCGCAACCAGCTTCTCGGCATGGCCAGCCAGCATCCGGATCTGGCCATGGTCCGCCCTAACGGCCTGGACAACACGCCGCAGTATCGCATCGACATCGACTGGGACAAGGCCGGCGCCCTGGGTCTGGCCGTGTCCGACGTGACCGGCGTCATCGCCACGGCCTGGGGCAGCTCCTATGTCAACGACTTCCTGGACAAGGGGCGCGTCAAGAAGGTCATCATGCAGGGCGAGGCGCCCTACCGCATGATGCCCGAAGACCTCGCCCGCTGGCACGTGCGCGGCAAATCCGGCCAGATGGTACCAATGTCGAGCTTCGCCACGGCGCACTGGACTTCGGGTTCGCCCCGTCTGGAGCGCTACAACGGCGTCCCGGCCATGCAGATCCTCGGCGCGCCAGCACCGGGCAAGAGCTCGGGCCAGGCCATGGCGACCATGGAGAACCTGGCCGGCCAGTTGCCTGAAGGCATCGGCTACTCCTGGACGGGCCTGTCCTTCCAGGAACGCCAGGCCGGTTCCCAGACCGCCCTGCTCTACGGTCTCTCCATCCTCGTGGTCTTCCTTTGCCTCGCGGCCCTGTACGAAAGCTGGAGCCTGCCGGCATCGGTCATCCTGGTCGTGCCCATCGGCGTCGTCGGGGCACTGGCCGCCGTCAGTCTGCGCGGCCTGACCAACGACGTTTACTTCCAGGTCGGTCTGCTCACGACCATGGGCCTGGCAGCCAAAAACGCCATCCTCATCGTCGAGTTCGCCAAAAGCCTGGCCGAATCGGGCATGGACCTCATGACCGCAGTGGTCGAGGCGGCCAGACAGCGCCTGCGGCCCATCCTCATGACCTCCCTGGCCTTTGGCCTGGGCGTTCTGCCGCTGGCCCTGAACTCCGGAGCGGGGTCCGGCGGGCAGAACTCCATCGGCACGGGCGTTATCGGCGGCACCATCGCCTCGACCATCATCGGCTCCCTGCTTATCCCGGTCTTCTTCGTCATCGTGGCCAAGAGGGGACTCTCCCGCAAGGAACCCAAAAACGCGACCACTCGCGCCATAATCCCCGGAGGCCACCCATGCGAAGATTGATACTCGTGATCGCGCTCGTCGCGCTTGGCGGCTGCGCCACGCTCGCCCCTGAACGGGAACGCCCGGCCATGCCCGTACCCGAAGCGTGGAACGCACCGGCCCAGTCCGGCCCAGTCCAGGCCGGAATCGACGAACTCGGCTGGCGGGACGCCTTTCCCGATCCGGCCCTGCAGAAACTCATCGCCACCGCGCTGGGCCAGAACAGAAGCCTGCGCCAGGCCGTGCTGGCCATGGACAAGGCCCGGGCGCAATTCGGCATCGCCCGCGCCGATCGTGTCCCGAACGTTGACGCCTCGGGCGTCAACTCCAACACGCGATCGCCCGGAGATCTGCGCGGCGGGATCGAAGGGATCGATCGGCAATGGAACGTGGGCCTTGGCATCTCGTCCTTCGAGCTTGATTTCTTTGGCCGGGTCAAAAGTCTGGAAGACTCGGCCCTGGAGAGCTACCTGGCCACTGAGGAAGCCCGCCGGGCCGCGCACATCAGCCTCGTGTCCCAGGTCGCCAGGGGCTACCTGACCCTGGCCGGGGACCGCGAGCATCTGGCTCTGGCCCGGGAAACCCTGGAAAGCCGCCAAGCGACCCTGGACCTGACCCTGGCGCAGTTGGCCCACGGCATGAGCACGGAACTGGCCCGCCATCAGGCCGAGGAAGTCGTGGCCGTGGCCCAGGCCGAGGTCGCGCGGCTCACGGCCCAGGTGGTCATGGACGAAAACGCCCTGGCCGTGCTGGCCGGGGTGCCGGTCTCGGATATGAACCTCCCGGCGCAGGCCATCAATGATGTGATTCTAAACACGGCGGTCACGCCGGGGCTTCCTTCGGAGCTCCTGACCCGCCGCCCCGACATCCTTGAAGCCGAGCACCGCCTCTGGGCCGCGGGCGCCGAAATCGGCGCGGCGCGGGCCGCGTTCTTCCCGCGCATCGGCCTGACCACCACGGCGGGATTGGCCAGTCTGGAACTGACCGACCTGTTCGATTCGGCCCAGCGGGTCTGGACCTTTGTGCCCAGCATCACCCTGCCCATCTTCGACGCAGGCCGGAACAAAGCCAAACTCGAAGCGGCCAAGGCCGAACAGCAGATCCGCATCGCGCAGTACGAAGAGACCATCCAGAACGCCTTTCGCGAGGTGTCCGACGCCCTGGCCAAAAACCAGGGCTACGAGGGGCAGGTTCAGGCCCAGGCCCGTCGCGCGGCCAGCGCCGAAAAAAGCCGACTGCTGGTCGATCAGCGCTTTTCGGCAGGTCTTGAGAGCGCCTTTGCCGTGCACGACGCCGAACGCACCCTGTTCACGGCCAGACAGAACCTGCTCGATGCCCGCCTGGCCCGAAAACTGGCCACGGTCGAGCTCTTCACCGCCCTCGGAGGCGGCTGGCAGGAAAACGGATTGCAGGCCTCAGCGCAATAACAACCACCTAAAAATCAAAGCAAAAAAGGCGGCCACTGGCCGCCTTTTTTGCTTTGATTAGAATGAAGTCACGATTGGCGAAGAAAGCCGAGGTGCGCCTCGGCCAGGGCCAGCACGCGCTTGCGGCTAGCCACGGAGCAGTCATGATTGGACAGGTGAACGGCGGCGTACCCGCTTAAGGGGCGCAGCGCCAAAGACGTGCGGTTCCACTCGCGCATGGGCAGCTCCGGGTCGGAGGCGCTGCTGGCCATGCGGAAAAAACGCAAAGCCCCGGCGGTCATGACGCGCACCAGGGCGGCATGGTCATCGCGCAGCTTCCCGGCCGCAGCCAGACAGTCGTCCAGGGAGCCTCGCCCAAAGGCGTGCAGCCAGAATGCCTGCCAGTATGCGGACAGTCGCTGCCCGGCCTTGGCGTGGGCGGAGAGGGGTATCAGGTCATAGAGGCCGCCCTTGCGGCCGGTGGCAAAAATCTCAAGTCCGGGAAGCCGCAACCCTGAGAGGTTGCCCTTGCAGCCAAGCATGGCCTCAAGCACCCGGGCCACCCGTGCGGGCTTGAATCGTTCATGACAACGCGGAAGATCAAAACGGCAGCGCCAGCAACCAACGCAATCCCTTGAACTGCGCAGCACCACGTGCCCCGGCTGGTAGGGGCCGGTCTCAAAGGCATGCACCGGGCCCATGGACAGATTGAGCACCTTGAGGCCGGACCAGGCCGCCAGATGCATGGGTCCGGTGTCGGGGGTGATCATGGCGGCCAGACTCTGCCCGTACATGGCGAACGCATCCAGTCCCAGGGACCCGCAGGCGCTGGCCACCGGTCGCGCGGCGAGACGAAGCACCTCGCGGCACAATTCCCGCTCGCCCGGTCCGCCCAGAAGCACCGGGACGAGCCCTCGCCGCTCCAGCTCCGCGATGAGTCCGACCCAAAACGCGGCGCTGGGCCTTTTGTCCGGTTCGCTTGCGCCAAGAAACAGGCCGACATGACGAATGTCCGGGGGCATCTGACGCGGCGCGGGCCAGCGGGTCTGGTCCATGATCCCGTGCGGGATCACGTCCAGGGCATTGAGATCGGCCCAATGAAAACGGTTGTGCCGGTTGTTGTGGGTCAGCGACGCCCGGTATTCCTGCCAGTCTCCCTTGATGCGGGTCACTCCGTCCCGAAGGTAACCGCCAACCAGGGCGTCGCAGCGCAGACTGCCGGCCAAAGCCATGCTTTCAGCCCGGTGACTGAGATTTATGACCAGATGGAATGCTTCGCTGCGCACATCCCCGCCCTGCCCATAACCGAAATAGCGCACCTGCGGACTCAGGCGCGCAAGCGGCCTGGCAAAACCCGGCTCAGCCATGACCCAGACCGGGTGGCCGGGAAATGCCCGCTCCAGCCACAAAAAAAGGGGGAAGGACAGGATCAGGTCCCCCATGCGCTGCATCTGGATGACCAGGATGGGCTTTTTCACCGGCTACCCGTAGATGGAGCGCATGGTCCGCACCAGGGACTTTAAGCGCAGGTCGTAGGTGTGTTCGGCCAGAATGCGGGAACGTGCGGCCTGGGTGATCTTTTTCCGCTCGCCGTCGAGGCGGAGGTAATGGCGGACCAGTCCCGCGATCTCGCCCGGCTCCTGATAGCAGACGATCTCCCGGCCCGGCTCGAAAAGCGCCTCCATCTGCCGCCGGTGGTCCGTGAGCAGAAAACCGCCGCAGACCGGCACGTCGAAGACGCGCTGGTTGACCGCGCCCTTCATCTGCTGGCTGGTGCAGTTGAAATTGATGCGCGTGGCCGGATAAAATCCGGGCAGGTCCGCGTAGTAGTTCAGTTCGCGGTGATAGGTCCAGCCCCCCTCGGGCAGGAGCTCGCGCCAGCCCGGATCGCCGACCAGCAGGGGATTGAAGGGCAGGAGCTCGCGAACCCGCCGCAAGCGGTACAGGAGGGTCGCCTGCCAGGTGATCAGGGTCTCGAAGGCGAGCCGGGTATCCACATCGGGCAGCGCCTGGAAGGCCGCCAGATGCCCCAGCCGTTCCTCTTCCAGAAAACGCTTCACGGACAGGCTTCCACTCTCCATGAAGGCCTGCCCGAGATCTTCGAAGTCCCGAAGCAGGGCTGGGGGAAAGTCGTAATGCCGCAATTTGGCGTGCACCTTGTACAGCATGGAGTTGCCGACAAAGGCGACATCGCGCTTAAAGGTCGTGTCCGGCGCGTAGGCGAAACGGTGCGGGTCCGTGGCCAGGGGCAGGTAATGAACGCGGGAAAAGCCCTGCGCTTTGAGCGACTCGATGTTGTCCACGTCCCAGGTGAAAAGCGTGACCCAATCCGAGGCCAGATTCTCGTAGACGTAGAGGATGAGGTGCGGATTATCGACGAACCAGGACGCCAGGGGCAGCTCCATGCGCGCCAGAAGCGCGGTCAGGATGCCCTCCTTGTCAACGCCGAGATGATTGATGGTCAGCACGAAGTCCGGACGGAAAGCCAGAATTTCCGAAAGAATGGATTCGACGAATTCCTGGCTGCCCACTTCCTGGCTGGGCAGCTGCACCAGCGAGGTCGCGTAGCCCAGGCGGGCGAAGGCGGCCTCAAGCTCGCCCATCAGAAAATAGGAGCTGGTCAGGAGCAGCACGCGCGGGACGCTGGAGCGGAACTTGGGATAACGCGCCCGGCTCCAGAAATCGACCTTGCGGCTGAGCTCCAGGCGGTCGGCCAGATCGCGATACAGAGCGGGCCGCAAGCGGGCGTAAAACGGATCGCGCACCGGCGCGAAAGGCAGGCCGCCGTGCCGGATCTGCCAGCGGGTCAAGTGATCCAGGGCAACAGCCGGATCGGCCTCGACTATCCAGAACACGCGGGGATCGCCCTTCCATTTCTGAAGCACTCCGGTCAACAGGCCGATGGATGGTTCGGCATCGACCACGGCCACCGGGCCCGCGACCTTGGCCAGCACGTCGGCCAGGCCAACTCCCAGCCCGGAGCCCAGAAAGACGGGCAAAACGCCGTTGACAGGAATATCCGCCGTCCGGCGCAATTCGTTCTCGGCTCCGCGCTTGCCGCCCAGGTGCTGAACGCGGCCTTCGCGCAGGACGCGCACATCCACGGACCCGTCGGGCAACTGGATGCGTTCGGCGGAGTAGTCTGTTTCGGCGGTCATGGCTTCAGACCACACCACGGGCCGCGCCACGGGCGGCTTGCGGAAGGAAAAAAATCAAGATGGCGGCATGCATGCTGTGTCCTGTCAAAAAATGAACGTTCGCAAAACTCGTAGCAACATGCCTGCCAAAAAGAGACTAGAATTCGTCGCTGTCCAGCCAGATGGTCACCGGCCCCCAATTGACCAGGGACACGTCCATGTCCGCGCCGAATTCGCCCTCGGCCACCAGCGGCCACTGCCGACGCAAATCGGCCACAAAGGACGTGTACAGGGTCAAGGCGGCCTCGGGCTGGGCGGCTTTTGAAAAGGAGGGGCGACGGCCCTTTCTGACATCGGCATAGAGAGTGAACTGCGAGACCACCAGGACGGCGCCGCCGTGATCGGCCAGGCTCGCGTTGATGGGACCGCCAGCGTCGGGAAAAAGCCGCAGGCCAAGGAGCTTCTGCATGAATTTGTTCCAGACCGGTCCGCCGACCATGTCCGGATCGTCACTGCCGCCGAAGCCGAGCAGCACGGCGATGCCCGGTCCGATCTCGCCCACCGTGCGGCCCTTGACGGAAACGGAAGCCGAGCGCACCCGCTGCAGGACCGCCCGCATCAGCCCTGCACTTCCGAGTAATAGGCTCTGGAACTCGCCTTTTCCGAAACCATGACCTCCGTCAGGCGGACCGGGTACGGGGCCAGGAGGTTCTTCATGCGCAGGAACACGAAGCGGGCTAGCAGTTCGGAAGAGGGATTCTGTTCGGCGAAATCCGGCAGGTCGTTCAGATGCCGGTGATCGAGTTCGTCGGTCACCTCTTTGAGCAGACGCTTGAGCGCCTTGAAATCCATGAGGATGCCGAGCTTCGGGTCAAGGCTCTCGCCGACCACATCAACCTCCACCGTGAAATTGTGGCCGTGCATGTTCTCGCACTTGCCTTCGTAATGCCGCAGCTGATGCGAAGAGCTGAAATCCGAGCTCACCCGAAGCCGCCATTGCCCTTGTGTCATGCCCTCTCCTGTCGTGTTCAGATCTGTCGCCACTGTTCAAAATCCCGCCAGAAATCCGGGCACGGCGCAACCATGAAGTCCGGCCCGAACTGCAGTCGGCACACGTATTCCCCGCGAGCAAGATCGACCTGCACCGGGGCCTGTCCCGGATACCGCTTGACGATCTCCCCCAGCCCGATCCAGTCAGGGTCCTTTCCGTTGGCGCGCACAAAAAGGACCACCGGCTCCGTGCCCGACCCGACCACCTCCGAGAGCAGCTTGAAGGACTCGGCCAGAATCTTGGACTTTTTGGGCCCGTCCTCGCTCTCCTCGCCGTTCATCTCGCGCTTGGCCACCACGCCGGTCATGAGCAGCGGCTCCTCGCAGGTCAAGAGCTCGCGGTAGGTCACGTACGGCTCCGAAAAAACAATGGCCTCGCCCGAACCGCTCAGGTCCTCGATGCCGCAAAAGGCCATACGATCGCCCTTCTTGGTGTTGATGGTCTTCATCGACGTGACCAGGACAGGCACCTGCACCGGCGACTTCTCCGTCAGGTCCGCGCACTGCGCCAGGGACGGATAGCCGAGCCGCCTGATCTCCTGGCGGAAAGGCTGCAACGGATGGCCGATGAGGAAGAATCCGAAAGCCTCCTTCTCCATGCGGCATTTCTCGTCATCCCCGAATTCCGGCAGCGCGGCCTCGTCGTCCTCGATGCCCAGCCCCGTAAGGTTGCAGGTGTTCTCTTCCACCATGCCCATGAACGAGAGTTGGCCGGAGGTTTTGCGCTTGGCCCGCTTCTGGGCCATGGCCTGGACCTTGTCGAGGTTTTCCAGCAGCGCCCTGCGCGAGCATCCGAAGCTGTCCATGGCCCCGGACTTGATGAGGGAGTCGAGCACCCGCTTGTTGACCTTGCGCAGATTCACGCGCTGGCAGAAATCAAGCAGGCTGGTGAAATCCCCGCCCTTCTCCCGTTCCTCCTCGATGGACTCGACAGCCCCCTCGCCCACGCCCTTGATGCCGGACAGACCGTAGCGAATGGACTCGCCCTCGACGGTGAACTCGTTGAAGCTCCTGTTCACGTCCGGGGGCAGGACTTCGATGTCCATGTCCCGGCAGGCGCTGACATGGGCCAGGATCTTGTCGGTGTTGGACACCTCCGAGGTGATGATGGCGGCCATGAACTCGGCCGGGTAATGGGCCTTCACGTAGGCGGTCTGGTAGGAGATGACCGCGTAGGCCGCGCTGTGGGATTTGTTGAACCCGTAGCCCGCGAATTTTTCCATGAGGTCGAAGATGTACTCGGCGGCCTCCTGGGAAATGTTGTTCTCGCGCGCGCCGTCCAGAAAGCGCACCCGCTGCTTGGCCATCTCCGCCGGGTCCTTCTTGCCCATGGCCCGGCGCAGGTTGTCGCCCTCGCCCAGAGAATACTTGGCCAGGTCCGAGGCGATCTTCATGACCTGTTCCTGGTATAGGATGACCCCGTAGGTATCCTCCAGAATGGGGTGGACCACCGGGGCCAGTTCCTCGAATTCGTACTCGACCTTGCGCAGGCCGTGCTTACGGCCGATGAAGTCGTCGACCATGCCGGATTCCAGCGGCCCCGGGCGGTACAGGGCCAGAAGCGCGATGATGTCCTCGAAGCAGGAAGGCTTGAGGCCGCGCAGCACCCGGCGCATGCCGTCGGATTCCAGCTGGAACACGCCGTCCGTCTCGCCCCGGCAGAGGAGCTCGAAAGTCTGCGGGTCGTCGAGAGGCAGCTTTTCCAAGATCGGCACGGGCTTGTTGTTCTTGCGGATGAGCTTCAGGGCGTCGTCGATGACGGTCAGGGTTTTAAGGCCCAGAAAGTCGAACTTGATGAGGCCGATCAGCTCGACCTTCTTCATGTCCAGCTGGGTCACGACCTCCCCGTTCTTGCCCTTGTGCAGGGGCAGGTACTCGACCATGGGCTTCTGGGAGATGACGATGCCGGCGGCGTGGATGGACGAATGCCGGGCCAGGCCCTCCAGGCGCCGGGCCACGTCGTAGAGCTTCTTGTACTGCGGATCGCTGTCGATGAGATTCCTCAGCTCCGGCTCTTCGTCCAGGGCCTTGGTCAGGGTCATCTTCAGGTCGTCGGGAATGAGCTTGGCGATGCGATCGGCGTCCTTGAGGCTGACATCGAGCGCCCTGGCCACGTCGCGGATGGCGCCCTTGGCCTTCATGGTCCCGAAGGCCACAATCTGGGCCACATGGTCGGCCCCGTATTTTTCCGAGACGTATTTGATGACCTCGTCGCGGCGGTTATAGCAGAAGTCCACGTCGATATCAGGCATGGACGCACGCTCCACATTCAAAAACCGCTCGAAGAAGAGCGCGTAGCGAATGGGGTCCAGATCCGTGATCCTGAGTGCGTACGAGACCAGCGACCCGGCCGCCGACCCACGGCCTGGGCCGACTGGGATATTCTTTGATTTCGCCCAGTTGATAAAGTCCTGCACGATCAGGAAATAGGCTGGAAAGCCCTTTTCGATGATGACGCCAAGTTCGAGTTCAAGACGCTCGCGGTAAACGGACTCGTCCACCTCGTAAGGCAGGGCCGCGATGCGCTCCTTCAGCCCCTCTTCGGACAGGCGGCGGAATTCCTGGTCCAGGGTCACGCCCTCGGGCACGTCGTAGACCGGAAAGAAATGCTGCTTGAGCTTTAGTTCCACCTCGCACATGTCGGCGATGCGGCCCGCGTTCTCCACGGCCTCGGGGCAATGGGCAAAGGCGGCCTCCATCTCTTCCGGGGCCTTGTAGTAGAATTCGTTGGTGTCGAATTTGAGACGCTGCTTTTCCGAGGCGATCTTGCCTGTGCCTACGCACAGGAGGATGTCGTGGGCCTCGTAGTCGTCCTTGCCCAAGTAGTGGCAATCGTTGGTGGCGACCAGCGGCAGCCCGGTCTCGTTGGCCAGTTCCATGAGCCTGTCGTTGACCACTTCCTGTTCTTTGAGACCGTTGGACTGCAGCTCCAGATAAAACCGGTCCGGAAAAATCTCCATGTATTCGCGGGCCTTCAAAAGGGCGCTGTCGAAGGTCCCGTGGCGCAAGGCATAGGGCACTTCGCCCTGCAGGCAGGCCGACAGGCAGATAAGGCCCTCGCTATGGGCGCGCAGGTATTTCTTGTCCACCCGGGGCTTGTAATAAAACCCTTCCAGGAAACCGGCGGACACGATCTTGACCAGATTGTGATAGCCGATCAGATTCTGGGCCAGAAGAACAAGGTGAAAGCGCTTTTTGTTTTCCCGCTCGAACATATCGTCGGCGATGTAGACCTCGCTGCCGATGATGGGTTTTATGCCGTGCTTCTTGGCCTCAAGGTAGAAGGGTACGGAGCCGAAGAGATTGCCATGGTCGGTGATGGCGGCCGATGAAAAGCCGAAATCAACGGCCCGGGCGCACAGGTCTTTGAGGCGAATGGCGCCGTCCAGAAGACTGTACTCGGAATGGCAATGCAGATGGGTAAAACCGCTCATGGTGCTCTCGGGAAAAAGGGAATTTCGGAATCGGGGAAAGGAAGACTAGAAAAGGTTGGCTGGTTTCGCAAGCTGCAGAAAACGGCCCTAAAACAGGGAGCATACGGCGTCGATGGCGGCGTACTGGTAGTCAAGATCCGGCTCAAAATGAAACTTCATAGCAACAAATTATCTTATTATTTCAAGGTTTTTAAAAAAAACATCCCTGAATTTCTTAGCTAAGCTTTGCTAAAACAACGCCCTTTAGCTTAGCCATTCAAACCTCCGAAGCCAAAGCCCACACAGAAGACTGCCTCCCACCAAGATTTTGAAGATGACCTTCTCTCCGCAATGCTTGAAGGAGATTCCTAATCTTATCGCGCTTTTGCTTGAACGTCAGGACATCAGACAGCTTAGGCAGCAACAATTCGTCCAACTCCTGCCGGGAAGCCTGTTTGTATTGTCGAAGATATTCAATAATCATCTTCCGATAATGTTCATCATCAAAAGCACGGTTATGGATGTACCGTGCCTTCTGGTCTGTCCACTCCGCCACTTTGGCTGAAATGAAATAATTCGGCGCTCGACCTTCGATAAGTTTGCCTTCCCGTAAAGCGCGTGCTTCATTCGCAGAAATAGACAGTCCTTTTTGCACCTTATCCAAGAGAAAAACTTGTCTAAGTTTAAGATCTGCCCGACGCATCAGCAATTGCGTATAGTTTGAGTCCAGAATCTTGCCACTCAAAGAAAGCCTCACCCGAGGATACCCGTCGATTTCCTCCGCGAAATCATAGTCCGGCAAAGGGAAATACCTTTCGCGTTGTGTTTCGTACATGCGCCGAATCCCGCTTCCCGCCTGATCAATCATGCGTAGTCGAATCATTCCATCAATAAGCCACTGATTCCGGTAACGCTCGGGAGGAGACTGATTTTCCAACATCCATTCCACGCTTTGCGGGATGAATGAACCCAAATTGGAAAAAACCAGTTTGTCAGGGTATTCGACCACATTGATCTTGCCGCCGAGTCGATAGTCCTGATGCGCGATGCAATTATGCAGGGCTTCGCGAATAACCCAATTGTCATATTGAGGAATCGGAACGGGAAAGAGGCTACCGTCCGGCATGTACTCGATGGGCACATTGCGGATACGGCGGAAAACGGCATCCGTAGCCAGCAACAAGGGCATGCCAAAATGCTGACTGCTTATCATCCTGTGCTGGTCATCGCGGAGAATCCACGAGATCTTGACATCCGCCGGAGACAGAAAATGCGCCGATTCGTCTCTACCCAACAAAAGAAGTGTGGAACGGGTTATCCGGCCCTGAATAGTCAGTCGGGCTTTGTTGAGCAACGTGGTGATATCCCAACCATGGGCATCCGTCCGGATTTTCTCCTGCCGTTCCGGATCGGTTTCCCCTTTCAACAGATGATCAAGAAACCGTTGCCGGCAAAAAGACACGGCGTCAGGATCAAGATCATCAAATGTGGCACCTGGAATTATCTGACTGGACCAATCTTCAGGGCTCTCCAGTGCGGCCCATAGGCGTCCCTCGATTGCAGGATACTTCGCAAGCTTCGTCTTATGGCTGTCAACCCGAATAAACCGCTCTCCTTGAAAGGCCAGCGGTGCCATGCGCGGAGGGTGGATTTCCAGCATGATAACCGGACCATCCGCATGCTCCAGACGATGAAACTGAAAATCCGGCTTTGGGCTGATCTTCTGCATCAGCCACATTATAAGAGATTGATTCCCCTCTCCCTTTGCCGAAAACGGATCAAACACCGTCCCTGTAATGCGATGGGTCCCGTTCTCCACACCCCAAAGCAACCAGGCCCGATCCTCATTGTCCAGGCGAGCGGTGTTGCCCAGGGCGCAAATATATTCGCCGATGTCGTGAGGATTATCCCAATTCGACTTGAACTCGACGGTCCCCGTCTCTTCGGAAGCGGAGCACAGCCGGTCAAGAATTGCGGCCAAAGCGGCACGATCCATCTATCCCTCCACACGTCGTTTCCATGGCATTGTTCAACACTGTCCATAAGCGCATCGCCCGAAATATTTCCACCGAGAGACACCTCGGCGGCCCTCCGGTCCCACGAGGGCTGGCGCAAGACATCTGAGCCGGGACCAAAGAATTGACATCGCGGGAGCCTGCGCGCGAAATGACAATGCAGTTGGAAGAAGCCGCCCATGACGCTCACGGACAAAAAACGGATTCACTGCCAAAAAAGACTAGAAAAGGCGGGGCCGAATTGCAAGCCGCGCTTCAAAGCAGAACGCCCGGACTGGCCGGGCGTTCTGTAATTGCATCGGAATCATAAGGGATTACAAAGATGCTCCGACCGTCTTGATCAGGCGCAGCAGCTGGTTGGTGAAACCGGCCTCGTTGTCGTACCAGACGATGATCTTGACCATGGTGCCGTTCATGACCGAGGTGCACAGGCCGTCGACCACGCCGCCGTAGATGCTGCCGACGTAGTCCATGGAAACGAGCGGCACTTCCGTGTAGCCCATGGCCCCGCCTTCGGGTCCGCTGGCCGCGGCCTTCAGGACGGCGTTGACCTCGGCCACGGTGGCCTTCTTCTCCACTTCCACCACCAGGTCCACCAGCGACACGTTGGGCGTGGGCACGCGAACGGCCATGCCATCGAGCTTGCCCGCCAGGGCCGGGATGACCATGCTCACGGCCTTGGCCGCGCCCGTGGTCGTGGGCAGCATGTTCATGGCCCCGGCACGACCGCGGCGGATGTCCTTGTGGGTGCCGTCGAGCATGCGCTGGCTCATGGTGTAGGAATGGATGGTGGTCATGAGACCGTGCCTGATGCCGAAGGTGTCGTTCAACGCCTTGGCCGCAGGTGCCAGACAGTTGGTGGTGCAGGAGGCATTGGAGATGATGTTGTGCTTGGCCGGATCGTAGAGGCCGTCATTGACGCCCATGACCACGGTCAGGTCGGCGTTCTTGCCGGGGGCGGAGATCAGCACCTTTTTTGCGCCGGCGGCCAGATGCTTCTCGCAGCTTTCGCGGTCCGTGAACTTGCCGGTGGATTCGACCACGATGTCGATGCCCTTCCAGTCCCAGGCGTCGGGAGCGTTGCGGGTGACCAGCACCTGCTTTCCGTTCAGCAGAAAACCCTGTTCGTTGGGCTCGACCTCACCGGCAAAGGTGCCGTGGACGGAGTCGTATTTGAGCAGATACGCCAGCGACGCGTTGTCGCCGCGCGCGTTGACGCAGACCAGTTCGACATCCGTGTTTCCGGCCAGAATGCGGGCCAGGTAGCGTCCGATGCGACCAAAGCCGTTAAGTGCGATTTTGACAGCCATGTTCTCTTCCTCTTGCGCTTATATTTTATTGGATGAACCAAGCACGTTTCTGATCTTGTGCGCCACCATGTCCCGCACCGCTGTTCTGGCCACCTGCAGGTACTGGCGGGGGTCGAAATGCGACGGGTTCTCGGCCAGGTACTTGCGGATGGTCGCGGTCATGGCCAGGCGGATGTCCGTGTCGATGTTGATCTTGCACACGGCCGAGGCGGCCGCCTTGCGCAAAAGATCCTCGGGCACGCCCTTGGCTCCGGCGATCTGGGCGCCGTACTGGTTGGCCATGTCCACAAATTCCTGGGGCACGGACGACGCGCCGTGCAGCACGATGGGATAATCCGGCAAGAGGGCCTTGATCTTCTCCAGGCGATCGAAGTCCAGCTTGGCCTCGCCCGCGAATTTGTAGGCGCCGTGGCTGGTGCCGATGGCGATGGCCAGCGAATCACAGCCCGTGCGGCCGACAAACTCGGCGGCCTGGTCCGGATTGGTGTACACGCTGTGCTCCACATCCACGTCGTCCTCCACGCCGGCCAACTGCCCGAGCTCGGCCTCGACCCACACGCCGCGGTCATGGGCGTAGGCCACGACCTGTTTGGTCAGGGCGATGTTGTCCTCGAAAGACAGATGCGAACCGTCGATCATGACGGAGGTGAAGCCGCCGTCGATGACTTCCTTGCAGATCTCGAAATTCTGGCCGTGATCGAGGTGCAGACAGACCGGCAGGTCATTCTCGGCCAGAGCGGCCTCCATGAGCTTGATGATGTACCCCTGTCCCGCATAGCGGCGGGCACCGGCGGAAACCTGCAGGATGAGCGGGGATTTTTCGAGGTTTCCGGCCTCCATGATGCCCTGGATGATTTCCATGTTGTTCACGTTGAAACCGCCGATGGCAAAGCCTTCGGCGTAACCTCGGGCAAACATTTCCTTGGGTGTGGTCAGGGGCATGATCGTCTCCTTGAAATTCGATTTTCGTTCTACGCCAATTGCCGGCTCAGGGTTTCCATATACACTGCGTGAGTCAAGTCAAAGGTCAGGGGCGTGACGGTGATATAACCCCGGCTCAGCAAGCCCCGGTCGGAATCGGGGTCGACATTTTCCGGCGGAATGACGCCGCAAAGCCAATAATACGGATTTCCACGGGGGTCGGTCCTCTCATCGTACCAGTCCCGGTAGGTCGAACTGGTCTGGCGGCAGACCTTCAGACCCTTGGCGTCGGCCAGAGGACCGGACGGAAAGTTGAGGTTCAGCACGCAGTAGCGCGGAAAACCGGACCAGAAATCCTTTCCTAGCATGCCCACGGCATATTCGGCCTGGGCGGAAAGCTCTTCGGGATGATAGTCATCCACGGACACGGCCATGGCCGGAATGCCGGCCAGGGCTCCTTCGGTGGCCGCGGAGACCGTGCCCGAATAGAGCACGTCCACGCCCACGTTGGCGCCCGAGTTGATTCCCGACACGATCATGTCCGGCTTTTTCGGCAAAAGATGGCTCAGGGCCAGCTTGACGCAATCCGCCGGAGTTCCGGAAATGCCGAGGCCGGAAAACCCTGTTTCCTCCACCTGCTTGACCCGCAGGGGTGAAAACAGGGTCACCGAATGCCCCACCGCGCTCTGCTCGGTCATGGGCGCAGCCACGTGCACCCGGTGTCCGGCCTTGATCAGCGCGCCGTACAGGGCGCGCAGTCCTACTGCTCTGATTCCATCGTCGTTGGTGAGAAGAATGTCCATTTTTCGGGTGCGTCCGGATAAAGTTTCTTGGCCTGGCTATGGCCAAGGGTCAGCGCCTTGACGTTCACATCCAGGATCTTGGCGGGCAAGACGGATGCCAGGGCTTTTTTCACGTTGGCAAAATTCATGAACGGCAGAAAATGACTCAGCGCCCCCAGACAGATGATGTTGGTGGTCTGAGGCATGCCGATCTTGTCCCGGGCCATGCTCGTGAACGGCAACCCCCAATATATGTTGGACGGGGTCTGGGTCACGAGCGAGGTATCCACCAGCAGGAAGCCGGCAGGTTTTAAGTTGCGAAAATACAGGTTGCAGGCCTCCTGACTGAGAGCCACGAGCATGTCAAGATTCACGGGTTTTGGATAGCTGATTCTGTGCGAACTTATAACCAGATCGGCCCGGCTTGCTCCGCCTCGGGCCTCGGGACCGTAGCTCTGGGTCTGCGTGACGTAAAAGCCGTGATCGATGGCCAGCACCTGGCCCATGATCTTGCCCAGGGTCAGGATACCCTGGCCGCCCGTGCCGGAAAGCCGCATTTCGAATCGATTCAGTTCGTGCTGTTTAGGCATTTGGCTGCTCCTGAAGCTTGTTGCGCAGTTCCTCGTATCGCACCTCCAGGCCGGGGCGCATCTCGTCCCTGAACACGCCGATGGGTGTGAACGTTGCCTGCTCTTCCGGGGTGAGCTGTCTATAGCGGTCAAGCTTCACGGTATTTTTCTTGTACCACTGATACATGTCCACCACGGTCTTGTACTTGTTCTTGCGACCGTACTGGGTGTGGCATGGAGTCAGAATCTCGACCAGGTTGAAACCCGGTTTCTCCAGGGCGTCGGAGATGAGGCCGTCGAGCATATTGGCGTGCAGAACCGTGCCGCGGGCCACGTAGCTCGCGCCGCTGGCCATGGCCATGTCCACGATGTCGAAGCTGCGCTCGAGCTGACCGAAAGGCGACGTCGCGGAGACGGTCCCTTCGGGGCTGGTCGGGGAAGCCTGGCCGCCGGTCATGCCGTAGATGTTGTTGTTCAGAACCAGCGCGGTCAGACCGATGTTGCGCCTGGCCGCGTGGATGAGATGGTTGCCGCCGATGGACATGGCGTCGCCGTCGCCCATGACCACGATGACCTTGAGCGCAGGGTTGGCCATCTTGATGCCGGTGGCAAAAGTCAGGGCCCGGCCGTGGGTGGTGTGCACGGTGTTGAAGTCCACGTACACGGCCATGCGTCCGGAACAGCCGATGCCGGCCACGAGCACGACGTCGTCCTTGGAATAGCCCAGACCGTGCACGCTGCGAATAAGCGATCCGAGCACGATGCCGTGCCCGCACCCTGCGCAGTAGACATGGGGGAACTTCTTGTTGTGCCGAAGGTAGTCGTGAATGAGTTGTGTTACCTGTGCCATGGTCACGCCTGCATGATGTTTTTGAAGATTTCCGAAGGGGTGATGATCTGGCCGTCGACGCGGTTGTTGGTAATGACGTGGGTCAGGCCGTTGTTGACCCGCTTCACCTCGCGCGAGATCTGGCCCATGTTCATCTCCGGCACAATGAGCGCCTTGCACTGCCGGGCCAGGGTCTGCACCGCGGTTTTGGGAAAGGGAAACAGGGTCTTGAGCTTCAGAAGCCCCGCCTTGACCCCGCGCTCGCGGGCCATGTGCACGGCAAGCTCGGCCGAACGGGCCACGCAGCCGTAAGCCACGACGACCACTTCGGCGTCCTCGCAACCAACCTCGTCAAAAAGCTGAATATCGTAAAAGAACTGGTCGATCTTGCGGAACTGACGGTGCATCAGCGCCTTGACCTCGTCCGGCTTGGAAGTGGGGAATCCGTTCTGGTCATGGGTCAGGCCCGTGACATGGAAACGGTACCCGGAGCCGAGCGGCGGCAAGGCCGGGACCCCGCGCATGGTCTCCTCGTAGGAGACGTACCATTCAGGCGGCATGGACGGAGTGACCCGCGCCAGGATCTCAAAATCCTCCGGCCCGGGGATGGAGATCTTTTCCCGGGTGTGGGCCGTGATCTCATCCAGAAGCAGGATAACGGGCGTGCGGTATTTTTCGGCGAAATTGAAGGCGACCACGGTCATTTCCAGACATTCCTGCACGTCGCTGGCCGAGAGGACGATGATGGGATGATCACCATGACAGCCCCAGCGGGCCTGCTGCACATCGCCCTGGGCCGGGCTTGTCGGCAGCCCGGTGCTGGGTCCCCCGCGCATGACGTTGACCACGACCAGGGGCACTTCGGTCATGCAGGCGTAGCCGAGATTCTCCTGCATGAGGGAAAAACCAGGTCCCGAAGTCGCGGTCATGGCCTTGCGTCCGGCCAGGGACGCACCGATGACGGCGCCCATGCTGGCGATCTCGTCTTCCATCTGGATGAACACCCCGTCCTTGACCAGGGGCAGCCGCGAGGACATGACCTCCGCGATTTCCGTGGACGGCGTTATGGGGTAGCCCGCATAGAAGTTGCAGCCCGCCAGGAGCGCACCCTCGACCACAGCCTCGTTGCCGAGGGCGAATATTTCCGTTTTCTTACGCTTTTTTGTCGCCATGTTCGTCTTCCCGGTTAGGTGTTCCAACATTTTCCTCCGGCCCCGGGTCGGTGCCCGCGGACGGGTCCAGAGGCCCGCCTTGCGAGGCATCGAACGCGTCGGTCTTTCTGCGGCTGACCTCCTTGGGGGTCACGGAGATCGCGAAATCCGGGCAATGCAGCTCACAGAATCCGCAATTCACGCAGTCTTCCTCGCGCACCACATGCGCTTTGCCATCCGGCCAGAGTTCGAGCACCTTGGACGGGCAAAAAGCCGCGCATATTCCGCAGCCCTTACACCAATCCGGATAAATCGTCACCTTTGCTTGACCTTTCTTTTTGGACATAACCGCTCGATAAAGTGTTGGGGTTTCTTTCGTGGGTATGAAAAAAGGACACGCCCCGCCAATTCTGGTCGTCAATCCGGCCGGATACGCCCGGCCTCTTGCCAAAGTTGAAAACTTGCCTGTAGACGATGTGGGAAACGATCACGCGAAAATCTTTTAAATATTGTGCAACTGCCCAATTATTATAGAAAATATTGACCTCGCCCTCGTTTGCGCCATTACCCCATGCATGCAGGAATAGCAACTTAATGAAGCACAAAAAAACCTACGTACGCGATTTGGATGAAGGAAATTCGATTTCCGAGGTATTTGCCCTTTCCAAGGCCCAGCGAAAGGAAGCCAAGAACGGCCCCTATTGGCAACTGACCCTGACGGACCGCACCGGCAACATCGAAGCCCGGATCTGGTTCCCCCAGAGCCAGCAATTCGACGCCCTCCAGCCCGAGCAGTTCGTGGCCGTGAACGGACAGGTGGCCTCCTTCAAGGACCAGCTGCAGATGAACATAAGCGACATGGCCGTCATCGACCCGAGCGAAGCGGGCCTGGACCTGACCGACTTCGTGCCGTCCTCCGCCATTCCCCCGGAGGAACTCCTGCAGGACATGGAAGAATTCCTGCACGCCGAACTGACCTTCAAGCCCTGGAAAACCCTGTGCAAGAGCGTGCTGCACGACGAACACATCCGCGCGTCCATTTTGAGCGCGCCCGGGGCCAAAGCCATTCATCACGCCTACGCCGGGGGGCTGCTGGAACACACCCTGGCCATCATGCGCATCTGCAAGGCCTTGTCGGAGCTTTATCCGCAGGTGGACAAGGAGATTCTGCTCGTGGCCGCCCTGTTCCACGATCTGGGCAAGGCTTTCGAACTCTCCCACGGCATCAGCCGCGAATACACCGATGCCGGCCGCCTGCTGGGGCACATCCAGATCGGCCTGGAAGTCCTGGAGCCTTTTCTGCGCAAGACCAAAGACCTGCCTGAAGACCTGGCCATGCATTTGAAGCACCTGATCATCGCCCACCACGGGGAGCTGGCCTTTGGTTCGCCCTGCCTGCCGCAGACCGTGGAGGCGTTCATCCTGCACTACGCGGATAATCTGGACGCCAAGATCAATACCGTGCATGGAGCCCTGACCGCGCCCGATGGTGAGGAGGTCAGCGGCTGGAGCGAATATCACCGTACTCTTGGCCGCTACCTGTATCAGCCCATGCGCACGCCGGTCCCGGCCAGGGCGCCGGAGCCCGAGCCCAAAACGCCGAAGAAGACGGCGCCCAGGTCCGGGGAATCATCGCTTTTGAAGGCTATGGGCATCACCGCAACATCCGGCAACTCGTAAGGAGGGGGAGGTATGTTTCTTACTTTTGAAGGCATGGAGGGCTGCGGAAAATCCACGCAGTGCAAAAAGCTCATCGAACATTTCGTGCGTCAGGGACACGACGTCCTGCACACTCTTGAGCCCGGCGGCAGCCGCCTGGGCAAGGAATTGCGCCGCATCCTGCTCGATCCCAAGAACAGCGACCTGTCCTCCACCAGCGAACTTTTCCTGTATCTGGCCGACCGCGCCCAGCACGTGTCCTCGGTCATCCGCCCGGCCATGGAAGACGGACGCACCGTGATCTGCGACCGCTTTGCCGACTCCACCGTGGTCTACCAGGGCTACGGACGCGGCCTTGACCCGAGCCTGTTGCACCACTTGAACGACGTGGCGGTGCAGGGACTCTGGCCCGACATGACGATCCTCCTGGACGTGGAGCCGGAGATCGGCCTGAGGCGCGCCCTGACCCGCAACATGCAGGACAACAAGACCGCCACCGAAGGCCGCTTCGAGGCCGAGAGCATGGCCTTCCACACCCGCATCCGCGAAGGCTACCTGACCTGGGCCGCCCTGCACCGCGGCCGCTTCCTGGTCGTGGACGCGGGCAGGAATCCGGACGCCGTGTTTGATTCCATCCTGCGCGGCCTGGAGGAAAAAGGCCTTGGCTAAACCGGAAGTCACAGGCCTGGTCCTGACCCTGAACGGAGCGAAGCATCTGGGCGCCTGCCTCGCGTCCCTTGATTTCTGCGACCAGATCCTGGTCGTGGACTCCGGCAGCACGGACGCGACGCACGACATCGCCGCCGCCCGCAAGGCCCGCGTGCTGGTCAACCCCTGGCCCGGCCCCAAGAAGCAGTTCGAGTTCGCCTTCGCGCGCATCACCACGCCCTGGGTGGTCTCCCTCGATCAGGACGAGATATTGTCGGCCGAACTGCGGGCGTCCGTCATCCAGGCGCTGCAGGACCCGGCAGACATGAGCGCCTTTCTCTGCCCCCGCACGTCCTTCTATTTCGACCGTTTCCTGCGTCACAGCGGCTGGTACCCGGATCTGCTGCCCCGGGTCTTCAAACTGGCCGACACGGGCGTGCATGTTTCGGGTCCGCACTACGGATTTGAACCAAAAGGAAAAACCCGGCGTCTGGCCGGAGACATCATCCACTACCCGTACGAAAACCTGAAGCAGCATGTGGAAAAGATAAATTACTACACGCAGATCGCCGCCGAGGAAATGCACGCCAAGGGAAAGCGGGCGGGCGTGGCCACGGCGGTCGGCCACGGGCTGGCCAGGTTCATGAAGATTTATTTCTTCCGGCGCGGATTTCTGGACGGCAAGGCCGGCTTCGTGCTGGCGGTCAATTCGTTTTTCTACGCGTTCCAGAAGTATATCCGGCTGGCGGAGCTTGGAACCGCGAAACACCGCGACTCCTGATACCCGGACCCGCCATTCTTGAAAACAGGAATGGCGGGCAACTCATCCGTTCTCACCCAGCCTCACTCGGCCTCACCCGGCCTCATGCGGCCTGGCCATCCGAAGCGGCCGGACCAATCCGTCAAACGTCTCCCCGTCCAGATAGCCGAGTTCAAGGCAGGCCTCTTTCAGGCTTGTGCCCTCGGCGTGCGCCTTGTGCGCCACCTCGGCGGCCTTGTCGTAGCCGATGACCGGCGAGAGGGCCGTGACCAGCATGAGCGAATTCCCCACATGCCGGGCGATGACGTTCACGTCGGGCGTAAGGCCCGTCAGCGCGTGGACCGTGAAGCTTGCGCAGGCATCGGCCAAAAGACGCATGCCCGTCAGCAGATTGAAGATCATGACGGGCTTGAAGACGTTCAGCTCGAAATTACCCTGGGAACCGGCGAACACGATGGCCGCGTCCAGGCCCATGACCTGCACGCAGACCATGGTCATGGCCTCGGACTGGGTCGGGTTGACCTTGCCGGGCATGATGGACGAACCGGGTTCGTTGGCGGGCAGGATAAGCTCGCCGAGCCCCGCGCGCGGACCCGAGGCCAGCCAGCGGATGTCGTTGGCGATCTTCATGAGCGAGGCGGCCAGAGTTTTGAGGGCTCCCGAAGCCATGACCACGGCGTCATGGGCTGAAAGGGCGGCGAAGAAATTCGGGGCCGGCACGAACGCCAGCCCCGTCAGTGCGGCGATCCGACTCGTGGCCAGCTCGGCGAAATCCGGGGGAGTGCCCAGTCCCGTGCCCACCGCCGTCCCGCCCAGCGCCAGTCGGCACAGATGCGGCAGGCAGCCCCGCAGCCGCTCCAGATTATCCTCCAGCAGGGCCGCGTATCCCGAAAACTCCTGACCCAGGGTCATGGGCACGGCGTCCTGCAGATGGGTGCGGCCGATCTTGACGATGCCGTTCCACTCCCTGGCCTTGCGTGCAAGCTCGGCATGCATGGCCGTCACGGCCGGGATCAATGTGCCCGTGAGCATGAGCACGGCCGCAATGTGCATGGCCGCCGGAAAGGTGTCGTTGGAGGACTGGGACATGTTGACGTGATCATTGGGATGCACGGGCGTCTTGCTGCCGAGCGCCCCGCCAAGCAGCTCGATTGCCCGGTTGGCCACGACCTCGTTCACGTTCATGTTGGTCTGGGTGCCGCTGCCCGTCTGCCAGACATGGAGGGGAAAATGCCCGGCCAGCTTTCCGTCCATGACTTCCCGGCAGGCCGCCATGATGGGCTCGGCCACGTGGGGGGACAGCTTGCCTAATTCCAGATTGGCCTGCGCCGACGCGAGTTTCAAAATGCCGAAGGCATGGATGATCTCCGGGGGCATGAGGTCGCCGCCTATGCGGAAGTATTTCAGAGAGCGCTGGGTCTGCGCTCCCCAGTAGCGATCCTGCGGCACCTCGACGGGCCCCATGCTGTCGGTCTCGATACGCGTTTTCGTCATGCTGCCCCCGCGAAATTCAGATTTTCTTGATCACGTTCTCAAGAGACTTCTTGCTGGGCCCCTGGGTCGGCCGTACGGGGTGCCCCACGGGGATGACGGCCATGAACTCGCCCTTGGGCTCCTGCAGAAAGCTCAGGATTTCATCCTTGATCAGGTACAAAATGCCAAGCCACACCGCGCCAAGGCCCATGGAGGTCGCGGCCAGCAGCAGGTTTTCCACGGCCGCGGCCGAGCTTTGGATCTCCATGGTGCGGAAAAAATCAAAGCCCATCTCCCGGTCGACATGGAAAAGCTCCGTGCCGTGGCTGATCAGGTCGCCGGTGTTGATCACGGCGATGGTCACCGGGGCCGAGGCGATGCTGCGCGCGGCCATGCGCAACAGCGACGAGGCCGGTTTCTGGAACGTCTTGGAAGCCGAAGAAACCAGTTCGGCCAGATTGCTCCTGGCGTCCCCTTCCAGAATGACAAACTTCCAGGACTGGCGGTTATGAGCCGAAGGGGCCTGATTGGCGGCGTCGAGCATGGCCATGACCATGTCCTCGGACAGGTCGCGGGGTTCAAACTGACGGATGCTGTGCCGTGCATGGATGGTGGCCAGCGTTTCATTGTGGATATGATTCATCTTCGTCCTTTGTTTTACGGATCGCAAGGCGGATTGACTTTGGCATGACGGCGGCGCACAAGCGATGGCCGGGCACGCCGCCCTCTATGCAACATCTACTAGCTCCAACATGGCACGCAAGACAACCACTTCCAGCCCCCGGCGCAACCAGCACCGCCCTGCCGCGAAAAAGCACGCCGCATCAAAGGGCCTGCTTCGCCGTGCCCTGCGCGCGGCCGGCTGGATTCTGCCGGGAATAGTGGCCGTCATCCTGCTCCTGCGCTTCGTGCCGCCGCCCACCAGCGCCTTCATCCTCACCCGCCATGTGGAGCGGATGCTCGATTCAGCTCCCGGCCCTGCCGTTATGCATGAATGGACGCCCCTGCGACGCATCCCGAGGCACATGGCGCTGGCCGTGGTGGCGGCGGAGGATCAGAACTTCCCGAACCATTTCGGCTTCGACGTCGATGCCATCGCGCGGGCGGTGGAGCATAACAAAAAGAATCAAAGAGTCCGGGGGGCTAGCACCATCTCTCAGCAAACGGCCAAGAATCTTTTTCTGTGGTCCGGGCGCAGCTATGTGCGCAAGGCCCTGGAAGCCGGATTCACGGTGCTGATCGAGCTTCTTTGGTCCAAGGAAAGGATTTTGGAAGTCTACCTGAATATTGCCGAATTCGGTGACGGCACGTACGGTGTCGGGGCGGCCTCCAAACGATTCTTCGGCAAGACGCCCGCCAGACTGACCACGCACGAGGCGGCCCTGCTGGCCGCTGCGCTCCCGAGCCCCAGAAAATTTTCGCCATCCCGTCCGTCCGCCTATCTGCGGCAAAGAGCGCAGTGGGTGCAGACCCAAATGAGGCAACTGGGACCAAACCACATCGCGTGGCACTGAGCGCCAAAGAGATTACGCATGTCCGCCATCCGTTCCGCCAAGGAGAAAAGAGCATGAACCCAGGCATTGTCGCCGCCATCGGAGCCTATGTCAGCTGGGGCATGCTGCCCATCTACTGGAAGCTTCTGGGTCACGTGCCCACAGCCCAGCTGCTCTCCCACCGCATAACCTGGTCCTTCGTGGTCCTGGCCGTCTTTCTGATCCTGACCCGACGCGTCGCGAAATTGCGAAGCAGCCTGAGCCCTGCGGTGTGGGGCAGCTACATCCTGGCCAGCCTGCTCATCGGCGTGAACTGGTTCATCTATGTCTGGAGCGTCAACGCGGGCTATATCGTGGAGGCGAGCCTGGGATATTTCATAAATCCCCTGCTCTCGGTCTTGCTCGGCGTCTTTTTCATGCGCGAAAGGCTGCGCCCCCTGCAATGGGCGCCTCTGGGGCTGGCGGCGGCGGGCGTGATCTACCTGACCTTCGACTATGGCCGCCTGCCCTGGATCGCCTTGTCCCTGGCCACGACCTTCAGCCTCTATGGGCTGGTCAAGAAAAAGGCACCGCTCGGCGCTTTTGAAGGCCTGACCCTGGAGACGGGGCTGCTGCTTGCCCCCGCCCTGGTCTGGCTTGGCTGGAGCGAGGCAGCGGGTACGAGCGCGTTCCTGCATGCAGGTGCCGGTTCGGACCTGCTGCTGGTCGGCGCGGGCGTGGTCACCACCTTCCCCCTGGTCATGTTCGCGGCCGCCGCACACCGCATCCCCCTGTCCATGATCGGCATTCTGCAATACATCGCGCCGACCATCCAGTTCCTGATTGGCGTCTTCATGTACCACGAGCCTTTTTCCCGCACCCAGTTCACGGGATTTGGCATGGTCTGGATCGCGGTGCTGCTGTTCTGGATCGAACGCTGGAGCTTTGGGCGCAAACTGAGCCATCTCACGTAAAAAGGACGGAAAAAAGCCGGATGAACCTGCTTTTTTCCGTCCTTGTCAAACCAGTATCACGTCTTCCGCAATTCAGGATTTGGCCAGCACCCCGCGCACGGCCGTGATCACGTCATCCACATCCTCATCCGTCAGTTTGGCCGAAAGAGGAAGACTCACGGTCTGACGGCCGATATCACGCGCGTGCGGGTAGTCCTGCGGCGACCACCCGAAGCGCTCCTGGTAGTACGGATGCTCGGGTAGGGAGAGATAATGCACGCCGACTCCGATCTTGCGCCCCGTCATGGCTGTCAGGAAGGCATCGCGGCTGATCCCGGTTCGCGTCTCGTCGACCATCACGGAATACAGGTGATATGCATGCCGGGTATCCGCTTCGACGGGCGCGGGCAAAGTCAGCGGCAGATCGGCCAGGGCGTCCATGTAGCGGGCCCAGATAGCCTCCCGCCGCCGCCAGTACGCTTCGACCTTGTCGAGCTGGCGCAGACCCAGGGACGCCTGCAAATCCATCATGTTGTATTTGAACCCGGCCTCGGTCACGAGATAATGCTTGTAGCCCGAATCGCCGAAACGGTTCCAGGCGTCGCTGGACATGCCGTGCAGGGCCAGAACCTTGAGCCGGGCCGCATGCTCCGGCTTTCTGGCGAGGATGAGTCCGCCCTCGCCGGTGATGACGTTTTTGGTCACGTAGAAGCTGAAACAGCCGAAATCCCCGAAACACCCGGCCTTGCGGCCGTGGTACTCGGTCTCGATGGCGTGGGCGCAGTCCTCGATGATCGTCAGGCCATGCTCGTCGGCCAGGGCGCAGAGCGGATCCATGTCGCAGGCCCGACCTGCGAAATGCACGGGCAGGATGGCCTTGGTGCGGGAGGTGATCTTTGTCTTCACGCTCTTTGGATCAATATTCATGCTGCGCGGATCCACGTCGGCCAGAACAGGGGTGCCCCCGGCATGGATGATGGCGTTGACCGAGGCGCAAAAGGTCAGCGGCGTGGTGATGACCTCGTCGCCGGGCCCTATCCCGGCGGCCAGGATGCTCAGATGCAGGGCGGCGGTACAGGAATTGACGGCCACGGCATGCTCGGCGTCCTTGTATGCGGCAAAACGCCGCTCGAACTCGGCCACCCGCGGGCCAGTGCCGATCCAGCCGCTACGCAGGCAGGAGACGACTTCCTCTATCTCATCCTCGGTGATTCGTGGCGATCCGAAAACCAGAAATTTTTCGCGCATGGTTGTTCTCCGGCGATATGCCCCATCCCGGCGTGGACGGCGGGGCGATTAATCTTTATAGCATCCCAATCAAAGAGACGGCCAAGGGCTATCGCAACGCCCACGACATAGCAAGGAGGATCCATGCCTGACAAAGCCATCACACTCTACGCATTAAGCACCTGTATCCATTGCAAAAAAACCAAAGAGTATCTCGACGACTGCGGCGCCAAATATGACTGCGTCTTTGTCGACAAGCTCGAAGGCGACGAACGCAAGCAGATCATCGAGGCCATCAAGAAGATCAATCCCAAGCTGTCCTTCCCGACCCTGCTCGTGGACGAGGAAGCCATCGTCGGCTTCAAGCAGGATCAGATCAAAGAAGCCCTGGAGAGATGATGACTCCCGAAGAACTTTACGAAAAGCTGCGCCCCCTGCAGGAAGCCAAGGGCTATTTCTTCAACAAGGACAAGGCATTCGTGCTTGACCTCATGGAGAGCCTGCTCATCAACCGCGAGCGTTACGGCTACATGGCCTGCCCGTGCCGCCTGGCCTCGGGCAACCGAGACCTGGACAAGGACATTTTCTGCCCCTGCGTCTACCGCGATCCCGACGTGGCCGAATTCGGAGCCTGCTACTGCGGTCTCTACGTATCCAAAGAATGGAATGACGGCAGCATCCCCCAGGAAACCGTCCCCGAACGACGCGATCCTGAAAAGCTGATGGCGGGCCTTCTTTTCGAAGAATGATCGAAATCCGCCGGCGCTGTTTCCGACGCGCCGGCCCCGGAGCAAGCCATGCGAGAACAGGTCGAAAAGGCGCTTGATACCGTGCGCCCCATTCTGCAAGCTGACGGCGGCTACGTCGAACTGGTGAACATCCTGCCCAGCGGCATCGTGCAGGTGCGCATGTCCGGAGCCTGCAAAGGCTGCCCCATGGCACAGATGACGCTCAAGAGCAGCATCGAACGCGCCGTCAAGAAGATGGTCCCCGGCATCAAGGCCGTCGAAGCCGTCTAGCCGGACCACGCAGCCCGGCCTGAACGAGCGGCCGCATATTTTCATCGCAACACTCATCCCGCGCCGGCAGGCCGAGCAACCCCGGATGCGGAACCAGCCGGCGCAATGCGCCGACTTTTTGGAAGAGCAACATGACCCCAATAGTGACCCGTTTCCCCCCCAGCCCCACTGGGTATCTGCATATCGGAGGCGCCCGCACGGCGCTTTTCAACTATCTTTACGCCCGCCAGAACGGCGGCAAGTTCATCCTGCGCATCGAGGACACGGACCAGGCCCGCTCGACCCAGGAAATGACCGACGCCATCATCGACGCCATGCACTGGCTGGGCCTGGATTTCGACGAAGGTCCCTATTTCCAGAGCGAGCGCGGCGACCTCTACAACAGCTACGTGGACAAGCTCGTGGAAACGGGCAAAGCCTACTACTGCTCCTGCACGTCGGAGGAAGTGGAAGCCATGCGCGAGACCGCCCGCGCAGCGGGCCTCAAGCCCAAGTACAACGGCAAATGCCGGGAACTGGGCCTTGGACCCGGCCCGGGACGGGTGGTCCGTTTCAAGACTCCGCTCACGGGCAAGGTGGTTTTCGACGACGCCATCAAGGGCCCCATCTCCTGGGATGTGCAGGAAATGGATGATTTCGTCATCCGCCGGGCCGACGGCTCCGCCATCTACCAGATGGCCGTGGTCGTGGACGACGCGGAAATGGGCGTGACCCACGTCCTGCGCGGCGACGACCACCAGAACAACACGCCCAAACAGATCCTCATCTACGAGGCGCTGGGATTTCCCCTGCCCACGTTCGGCCACGTGCCCATGATCCTTGGGTCCGACAAGAAAAAAATGAGCAAGCGCCACGGCGCGACCTCGGTCATGATGTACAAGGACCTCGGCTACCTGCCCGAGGCCATGCTCAGCTATCTGGTGCGCCTGGGCTGGTCTCACGGCGACGACGAGCTCTTCACCATGGCCGAACTGCTGGAGAAATTCTCCCTTGGGGGCCTTGGCAAATCTGCCTCGGTCTTCGACATGGACAAGCTCAACTGGACCAACAGCCACTTCATCAAGATCGGCGATGTGCCAAGGCTGGCAAACCTGCTGGACGAAATGATCCGCCAAAACACGGACTTTGAACCGGCGCGGGACTACCTCGAGGCCATCGTGCCCCTTTTCCAGCCACGGGCCAAGACCCTCAAGGAAATGGCCGAACAGGCGACCTTCTTCCTGCACGACGCCGAGAGTCTGCCCTATGCCGAGGCGGCGGTGACCAAATTTCTCACCCCGGAAACCAGGGAGCATCTTAACGTCCTGGCCGAGCGCATGGAAGCCCTGCCGGCTTTTGACCACCAGAGCCTCGAAGAGATGGTCACCGCCTATCTGGAAGAAACCGGCCTCAAGTTCAAGGCTCTGGCCCAGCCCATCCGCGTGGCCATCACCGGCACGACCATGAGCCCCGGCCTCTTTGAAACCATGGAAGTTCTCGGACGCGACCGCACCCTGGCGCGCTTCCGCAAGGCCCTGACCCTTTAGCGCACAGCCCGGGCAACCGGGCTTTTTCATGTATATCTATCAGCAAGAACACACCTACACCGCCCAAGTGGCGGACGGCATCGAGGACCTGGCCCGGACCGAACTGCAGGAACTCGGGGCCACCGACTGCGCGTGCGGCTTTCGCTATGTGCATTTCAAGGCCACTGCCCGGGTTTTGTACCGCATCGTCTACCGCGCGCGGCTGATCTCACGCGTCCTGGCCCCGCTGGCCCGCTTCGCCTGCCCGACGGACCAGGCCTTGTACGACGCAGCCGCGGAGCTGCGCTGGTCGGATTTCCTGAGTCCGGACCAGACCTTCGCTATCTTCGCCAATGTCTCCAAGAGCGCCATCGGTCATTCGCAATACGCGGGCCTGAAGCTCAAAGACGCCGTGGCGGACTGGTTCCGGGATCACACCGGCATCCGGCCCAGCGTCGATCCCCGCGACCCCGACCTGTGGCTGCACCTGCACATCCATGAAAACGTAGGCACGATCAGCCTTGATGTCTCCGGCGGGTCCATGCACCGGCGCGGCTACCGCGTGCAGAGCGTGGAAGCGCCCATGAACGAAACCGTGGCGGCGGCGATAATCCGCATGAGCGAATGGGACGGCAAATCGCCGCTCATTGATCCGCTTTGCGGCTCGGGCACCATCCTGTGCGAAGCATTCATGCATGCCACCAACCTCCCGGCCGGGCTGCTGCGCCGCAAATTCGGCTTCAACCGGTTGCCGGATTTCAACCCCCGGCTATGGGATCTGGAACTCGCCGCCGAGACCACGGTGGAACTTGAGGCCGATCTGCGCGGGAGCGACATCGACGCCGTCGCAGTGGAAGCGACGCGGGTCAATATGTCCAGGCTGCCTGGCGGGGACGAAGTGATCGTCGGCCGCAGGGATTTTTTCGAGCGCAGCGACATGACAAGCACGACCATCATCTGCAATCCGCCTTACGGTATCCGCCTGGGCAAAAGCGAAGACATGTCGCTCTGGTTCAAGAAATTCGGAGACCACCTGAAACAGCGTTGCGCCGGTTCCACGGCCTACATCTATTTTGGAGACAGGGCGTGGCTCAAATGCATCGGCCTGAAGCCGCAGTGGAAAAAACCCCTCAAAAACGGGGGCCTTGACGGCCGTCTGGCCAAGTTTGTCCTGTACTGACCGCACCTAAAAGTGAGCACACATTTTCGCGGGCTCCTGTTGACAGATCACCTTCATTGATTCACTTTGAACTACCTTCCAATTTCCACGCCCTGCCCGCTTTTGGGGCAGGAATCGCGCCCGAATTGGCATCACGTTCTATACATTAATAGGAGGCTTGTATGATCTTCGTGCTCCCGGATCTTCCCTACTCCAAGGACGCTTTGAGTCCGTGCATCAGCGCCAAGACCTTGGACTTTCATCATGGCAAACACCATCAGCTCTACATCGACAATACCAACAAGCTGATCGCGGGCACGGATCTCGAAGGACAGACGCTGCGGGAAATTGTCATGGCCACGGCGAACGACCCGGCCAAGGCGGGCATTTTCAATAACGCGGCCCAAGTCTGGAACCACTCTTTCTACTGGCGTTGCATGAAGGCCGGCGGTGGCGGAGCACCCACCGGAGCCGTAGCCGAAGGCATCAACAAGGCATTTGGCAACTACGAAAATTTCGCCAAGGCCTTCAAGGAAGCCGGCATGACCCAGTTTGGCAGCGGGTGGGCATGGCTGGTGGAAAAAAACGGAAAGCTCGAGATCATGAAGACCGGCAACGCCGACACGCCCATGGCGCACGGGGCCAAGGCCCTGCTCACCGCAGATGTCTGGGA
Source organism: Desulfomicrobium baculatum DSM 4028 (assembly GCF_000023225.1). NCBI lineage: Bacteria > Pseudomonadati > Thermodesulfobacteriota > Desulfovibrionia > Desulfovibrionales > Desulfomicrobiaceae > Desulfomicrobium > Desulfomicrobium baculatum. The sequence goes on along the minus strand of NC_013173.1, from coordinate 93,994 downwards.
GCATGCCTACTACCTCGATTACCAGAATCGGAGGGCCGATTACCTGCAGGATTTCTTAGGCAAGCTGATCAACTGGGAGTTCGTCAACCAGCAACTCGCCAAGTAGAGCGGCAGGCAACAAAAAAGGCGACTTCGAGTCGCCTTTTTTGTTGGGAAAAGAGGGAAGCCTAGTTGACTGCGGGCTTGGTCACAGCGCCAGAGCGGATGCACTGGGTGCAGACCTTCATCCGCTTCACTTCGCCGGACTTCAGCTGAGCGCGAACGGACTGAAGATTGGGCATGAAGCGCCGCTTGGTCTTATTGTTGGCATGGCTGACATTGTTGCCGACCTGGGGGCCCTTCCCGCAAATATCGCAAACTTTTGACATAACGTCCTCCTAAAATAGTGCTTTGATATCTTAAGCTGTCATGGCCTGGCAGCTCCGAGACGTTCCGGCCGGCCATGATCATGATTTGCCGCCAGAGGAATTTGGACCCATATATCCGGACGCCGGGGATGGCAAGTAAAAATCCTTGACAGGAAAAAGAATCCCCATATACACGTCCCGTTTCGAGGTGCACACATGGTTGAACATTGGATTGGACTGACGAATCTCCCGGCGCATGGTCGGGAATTTTCATTTGACGACCAGGATATCTGGCGGGAATTCTGGAAAGAATTCCAGTACGATATGGATATCGTCACGCCCTTCGCGGCCAAGCTGAACATCGTCCCCCAGCAGGACGGATACCTGATTCAGGGCCATCTTGGCGGCACCGTCAAAACCGTGTGTCACCGATGTCTGGAAGAGGCCGAAGTGGTTATCGATCACGACTTCGATGCCTATGAAGCCCATGAAGACGTGGACCTGCTCGAAGACGAACCGAGCCACCTGCGCAACGTCGACACCGGCTGGGAGTTGGACGTGGCGGGTCTTTTGTGGGAAGAATTCCTGCTGGCCCTGCCCGAAAAAATACTTTGCGCCGATACGTGTTTGGGGCTATGCCCGCAGTGCGGAAAAAACAGGAACCTGGAATCATGCGCCTGCGACAATCCCGGCAGCCAATCTCCTTTGGCCAGGGCGTTGCAAGGGCTTAAAATCAAAACCAATTAGATCGCTTTCAAGATAGAGGTGCCATCATGCCATTGCCTAAGAAGAAAACATCCAAGTCCAGAAGAAACATGCGTCGCTCCCATGACCATGTCGCCATCCCCAACGTCGTGTACTGCGAATGCGGTGAAGCCAGCCTGTCCCATTGCATCTGCCCCGGTTGCGGCAAATACAAGGGACGCCAGTACACCAAGGCTGCAGATGCCTAAAGACATCTGTCTCGCCGTGGACGCCATGGGGGGAGACTTCGGCCCGGAAATTAATATTCCGGGCTCCCTCGCGGCTGCCCGTGAGACAGGAGTCCGGCTCATCCTTGTGGGCGACGAACCGTCCATCCGCAAGGAGCTGGAGCGGCACGCCCACGCGGACGTGCGCTTTGAAATCGTTCACACCACCCAGGTGGCCGGCATGGCGGAAAAGCCTTCGGACGTGCTTCGGCGCAAGAAGGACAGCTCCATGCAGGTGGCCTTTCGTCTTGTGCGCGAAGGCCGGGCGCACGGCGTGGTCACGGCCGGCAACTCCGGAGCGGCCCTGGCCTGCGGTATGTTCATCCTCGGCCGCATCGGCGGGGTGGACAGACCGGCGCTGGCCTCCATCATGCCGACGCTCAAAAAGCCCATCGTGCTCATCGACGTTGGCGCCAACGCGGACTGCAAGCCGTACAATCTGGTCCAGTTCGGCCTCATGGCCGAAGTGCTGGCCCGTTGCGTGCTGGGCATCGCCAACCCGAAAGTCGGCATTTTGAGCATTGGAGAAGAAGAAGGCAAGGGCAACAGCCTGACCAAGGATGCCTTTACCCTGCTCAAAGGCTCCTCTCTCAATTTTATCGGTAACGTCGAAGGTCGGGACGTCTTCACCGGCGAAACCGACGTCATCGTCTGCGACGGTTTCGTGGGCAACGTGGCCCTCAAGCTGAGCGAAGGGCTGGGTTCGGCCCTGGCGTCCATGCTCAAGACGGAGCTCAAGAAGTCCATCTGGTCACGCCTGGGCACGCTCATCGCCCTGCCCGCCTTCAAGCGTTTCGCCAAGAAAATCGACTACGCCGAATACGGCGGCGCCCCCATTCTTGGCTTGAACGGCATCGCCATTGTCTGCCATGGCAAATCCAATGCGCGGGCCATCACCACCGCACTGCAGCAAGCCGCTATTTTCGTCGAAAAGAAGGCCAACGACTACCTCGTGGAAGGCTTGCACGCCAACACGGAACTGAGCCTCTTCTCCCGCACCGGCAAGGCCTCCGCCCTCAGGCAGGAAGCCGCGGGCCTTTAGCTTGCAACGTGACGCATCGCCCCTCAAGGGAATGTAGGAATCCTCTCATGTCTTCACCGTGCTTCATTTCGGGACTGGGTATGCACCTGCCCCGGACACTTGTAACGAATTCGGACCTCGAACATATCGTCGACACGTCCGACGAATGGATCCGCACGCGGACCGGCATCGCAACCAGACATTTCGCCAAGGCAGACGAACCCTGCTCCGTGCTGGCCTACCATGCCGCGTGCAAGGCCCTGGAGAATGCGGGAATGACCGCCCAGGACCTCACACATATTTTTGTCGGCACTTTTTCCGGAGACTACAACCTCCCGACCACGTCCTGCCTGCTGCAGGACATGCTGGGTCTCAAAGGCCTGCCGGCCTTTGATCTGGCCGCGGCCTGTTCCGGCTTTCTGTATTGCCTGGAGACGGCCAGGGCCTACGCCTGCATGTACCCGGACGCCAGGATCCTGATCGTCGGCAGCGAAGTGACCACCTCCCGCCTCAACTTCGAGGACCGCACGACCTGCGTGCTCTTCGGAGACGGGGCGGGCGCGGCCATCGTCACCGGGCAGGGGAATCCGGGCCGGATCAAGGTCGTTGACGCCATGCTCAAGGCCGACGGCTCCGTGGGCGGTCTTTTGACCATCCATGGCGGCGGTTCGGCCTGCAAGCCGGTGCTTGGGCAGTCCATCGGACCGGAATATTTTGTCGAGATGAACGGGCGCGACGTCTTCAAACACGCCGTGCGCTGCATGGTCGAAATTTCCGGAACTCTGCTGGAACGGAACGGACTGACCACCGACGACATCGACCTCATCATTCCTCATCAGGCCAATATCCGCATCATCGAAGCCATAGGCAAAAAATTGAATGTGGACTCGGATAAAATTTACGTCAATGTGGACCGGATCGGCAACACTTCGGCAGCCTCCATACCCATCGCCCTGACCGAAGCCGAGGCCAGCGGCCGTATCCAGCCCGGAATGAAAGTTCTGCTCACGGCCTTTGGCGGCGGATTTACCTGGGCATCGGCCTTGTTGCAATTTTAGTGGTCATTGAGTAACCACTCAATTCGCACTTTTCAAGCAAACCACGAGGTCAATCATGAGCGAACTGGTCAGGACCGCCCTGGTCACAGGCGGCACACGAGGGATCGGCAAGGCGATCGTAAAAAAACTTGCAGGCTTGGGGTACCAGGTTTATTTCACCTACGTCAGCAGGCCGGAACTGGCTGAAGCCGTATGCGCTGAAGTTATGGCCGATGGTGGCGCAGCCCGGGGTTTTTTGCTTGACGCCAGCGACTGGGACGCCGTCGCCGATTTTTTTGCCACCGAGATCAAGGACAAGGTCAGCCTTGAACTCCTGGTCAACAATGCCGGCATCACCAAGGACGGATTGATCATGCGCATGAAGCGCGAGCAGTGGGAGCAGGTGATCCAGATCAATCTGACCGGGGCCTTCGTCTGTCTGCAGCAGGCCGCCAAGATCATGCTCAAGCAGCGAAAAGGGCGTATCGTCAATATTTCCTCCGTCGTGGGGCAGATGGGCAATGCAGGGCAAGCCAATTACTGCGCATCCAAGGCCGGCCTCATCGGGCTGACCAAGGCCGCGGCTCTTGAGCTCGGATCACGCGGCATCACCGTCAACGCCATCGCGCCGGGGTTCATCGAGACCGACATGACTGAAACTCTCCCCCAGGACGTGCGGGACAAATATCTTGAACGCATTCCTCTGGGACGCCTCGGTTCGGCGCAGGCAATCGCCGATGCCGTGGCCTATCTTGCATCCGACCAGGCTGAATACATCACCGGTCAGGTGCTCGGAATCAACGGCGGCATGTATCTGTAGCCTGATTCCACATTACGTACGAATACACACTTTGGAGGATGAAAATGTCTATTGAAGAAAAAGTCAAAGAACTGGTTGTCGAGCAGCTGGGCGTATCCGCGGAAGAAGTAAAGCTTGAGTCCTCCTTTGTGGAGTCCTTGGGCGCCGATTCCCTGGATCTGACCGAACTGATCATGGCCATGGAAGAAGAATTCGACATCGAGATCGATGACGAAGACGCACAGAAGATCGCCACAGTCCAGGACGCCATCAATTATATCAAGTCCAAGTCCTAGGACCCGTATCGTCGCCATGACACGGTACCCCGGTCCGTCTGGGGTACCTTTTTTTTCATGCACAGCCGGATGGAATGTTCCGTCAGGCACGTCCTAAATTTTCGAGAAGATCATGATTGGAAAACGCGTTGTCATTACAGGCCTTGCGGCCATGACCCCCATTGGCAATTCCCTGCAGGAAAGCTGGACCAACCTTGTCGGAGGAGTTTGCGGCATTGGCCCCATCACTCTTTTCGACTGCTGCGAATTCGATGCGAAGATCGCAGGGGAACTGAAAAATTTCGATCCGACGGATTATGTCGGGGTCAAGGACGCCAAGCGCATGGACCGCTTTGTCCAGATCGCCGTGGCCACCGGCAAGCAGCTCATGGAAGACTGCGGCCTGGTCATGGACGAGGCCACCGCCCCCGAAGTCGGCGTGCTCCTGGGCTGCGGCCTGGGCGGATTGTCCACCATCGAGGATTTTCACAGCAAGCTGCTCAAATCCGGGCCGGGACGGGTTTCACCCTTCTACATCCCCATGCTCATCGCCAACATGGCTTCGGGGCAGATTTCGATCCACACCGGCGCCAAGGGCCCGAACCTGGTCACCACCTCGGCCTGCGCCTCGGCCACCCACGCCATCGGCTACGCGTATTCCGACATCAAGCTCGGCCGGGTCAAGGCCTGCATCACCGGCGGCGTGGAGTCGACCATCACGCCCATGGGCGTGTCCGGTTTCACGGCCATGAAGGCCCTGTCCACCCGCAATGACGAACCGCTCAAGGCCAGTCGCCCCTTCGACGCCGACCGCACCGGCTTCGTCATCGGCGAGGGCGCGGGCCTGCTCATGCTCGAAGAGCTTGAACACGCGCTGGCGCGTGGAGCCAAAATCTACGCCGAGGTCGTCGGCTACGGCGCTTCCGGGGACGCATATCACATCGCCGCCCCCGAAGAGTCGGGCACGGGCATGGCCCAGGCCATGACGTGCGCCCTGCGCGACGCCGAACTGGCTCCCGAACAGGTCACCTTCGTCAACGCGCACGGCACATCGACCAAGCTCAACGACAAGACCGAAACCAAAGCCATCAAGGCCGTTTTCGGAGATCACGCATATAAGATGCCCATCACCGCCAACAAGAGCATGATCGGGCACCTGCTCGGCGCCGCCGGCGGCGCCGAGGCGGTCTTCACAGCCTTGAGTCTGCAGAACGGCATCGTTCCGGGCACCATCAACCAGGACACCCCGGACCCGGACTGCGACCTTGACTACACGCCGGGCGCCAGCAGGAAAATGGAACTGGAATACGGCATCAGCAACTCGTTCGGATTCGGCGGCACCAACGCCTCCATCATCCTGCGCAGTTTCAAATAACGATCCGCCGCCAGCGCGCGGCTCAACAGAGTGGAGGCACCATGGACGAACTCACCCGCCAGGATCCGCAGATCGCCAAAGCGATCCAGCTGGAGACCAACCGCCAGATCACCAAACTCGAACTCATCGCCTCGGAGAACTTCACCTCCCTTGCGGTCCGCGCCGCCATGGGCAGCGTCATGACCCACAAATACGCCGAAGGCTATCCGGGCAAACGCTATTACGGCGGCTGCGAGTTCGTGGACATGGCCGAAAACCTGGCCATGGAGCGGGCCCGCCAGCTCTTTAACGCCGAATACGCCAACGTTCAGCCCCACTCCGGTTCCCAGGCCAACATGGGCGCGTATTTCGCGGCCATCCAGCCCGGCGACACCATCCTCGGCATGAATCTGTCCCATGGCGGTCACCTGACCCATGGCAGCCCGGTCAATTTTTCAGGACGCCTGTTCAAGACCGCCTTTTACGGGGTCGAGAAGGAAACCGGCCAGATCAACTATGACGAAGTCGAAGCCCTGGCCCTGGAACACAAGCCCCAGATGATCATCGCCGGGGCCAGCGCCTACCCGCGCACCCTCGATTTCGCCCGTTTCCGGGCCATCGCCGACAAGGTGGGGGCCAAACTGCTGGTGGACATGGCGCACATCGCGGGCCTGGTGGCCACGGGCCTGCACCCCTCGCCCATCGAGCACGCCCACTTCACCACCACGACCACGCACAAGACCCTGCGCGGTCCTCGCGGCGGCATGATCCTGAGCACCGAGGAATTCGGCAAGACCCTCAACTCCCAGATCTTCCCCGGCATCCAGGGCGGACCGCTCATGCACGTCATCGCGGCCAAAGCCGTGGCCTTTGCCGAGGCGCTGCGCCCGGAATTCAAGGATTATCAGCAGCAGGTCGTCGCCAACGCCCAGACTCTGGCGGCCGAACTGACGGCAGCCGGGTACCATCTGGTCTCCGGCGGCACGGACAACCATCTCATGCTGGTGGACCTGACTGCCCAGGACATCACCGGCAAGGACGCCGAGATCGGCCTCGACAAGGGCGGCATCACCGTCAACAAGAACACCGTGCCCTTCGAGACCCGCTCCCCCTTCGTCACCTCCGGGGTGCGCCTGGGCACGCCGGCCTTGACCACGCGCGGCATGAAGAGCGACGACATGCGCAAGGTTGCCAAATGGATTGTCGCCATCCTGGAAAACCTGGACAATGAGTCCAGACTGACCGAGATTCGGCTGGAAGTGGAGAAATTCGCGGGCCAGTTCCCGCTTTTCGCCTGGTAGACCACGCTTTTTTCTACCACCTTTCTCCAACCACAGGGCCAATCTGCAGGCCCTGTGGTTGATTCGTTTCCAAAGAGGTGACCATGGACAACCGCATCCCCTGGCCGCAGTATTTCATGAGCATCGCCTACCTGGTGGCCGAGCGCTCCACCTGTCTGCGGCGAAAGGTCGGAGCCCTGGCCGTCAAGGACAAACGCATTCTGGCCACAGGATACAACGGCGCGCCGGCGGGGCTGACGCATTGCCTTGACCTGGGCTGCATGCGCGAAAAGCTCGGCATCCCCTCGGGCCAGCGCCATGAACTCTGCCGCGCCCTGCATGCCGAGCAGAACGTCATCATCCAGGCCGCCATCCACGGGGTGGGCATCGAGGGCGCGGATATCTTCTGCACGACCCAACCGTGCATCCTCTGCGCAAAAATGCTCATCAACTGCCGGGTGCGGGCCATTTTCTTCGCCGAGGGCTACCCCGACGAAATGTCCCGGGAAATGCTCGACGAAGCAAAAATCCCCTATACGCGACTGGAGAAGCCAGCCGATGCATGAGGACTGCGCGTTCATGGATCAGGCCATCCGCCTGGCCGAGCAAGGCCGGGGGCGCACCGCGCCCAACCCTTGCGTCGGCGCGGTTCTGACGCGCGGCGGCGAGGTCGTGGCCGAGGGCTGGCATACGGCCTGCGGACAGCCTCACGCCGAAGTCGAAGCCCTGCGCGATGCGCAGGCCAAGGGTGTCGATCCTCGCGGGTGCACTCTCTACGTCACCCTTGAGCCCTGCAACCACCAGGGCAAGACGCCGCCCTGCACCAGGGCCATCCTGGAGGCGGGGGTACCGGAGGTGGTCGTGGGCTGTGCCGATCCCAACCCCACGGTCGCCGGAGGCGGCGCCGACTTTCTGCGCGGCCGGGGCGTTACGGTGCGCATGGGCGTGCGCGAACAGGAATGCCGCGACCTGATCGCCGATTTTCTGGTCTGGCAGACCACGGCCCGCCCGTATTCCATCCTCAAGCTGGCCACCACCCTGGACGGCAAGATCGCCACCCGCGACGGCCAGGCGGCCTGGATCTCGGGCGAAGCTTCGCGCCGCGAAGTGCACAGGCTGCGAACCTGGTGCCAGGCGGTCATTGTCGGCGGGGGCACTTTCCGCGCCGACAACCCGAGCCTGACCTGCCGGCTGCCCGGATACGACGGCCCGCAGCCGCTGGCCGTGATCGTGTCCCGTTCTCTTCCGGATCCGGCCCAGGACTCGAATCTTCTGTCCACCCGGCCGGACCAGATCATTTTCTGGACAACCGAGGCGCAAAGCCGTTCCATTCGCGCCACGCGCCTGACGGAACTGGGCGTGACGGTCTGGGGCCTGCCTTGCTTGAAGACGCCTGCCGAAACCCTTGACCTGAACGCGGGGCTGCAGCTGCTGCGCAAGGACCGCGGATGCCACTACACCCTGACCGAGGGCGGCGGGCATCTGGCCGGATCCATGCAGAGGCAGGGACTGGTCGACGAACTGCGCATATTCCAGGCCATGAAGGTCCTGGGCGATGAAGAGGCCAGGTCGGCCTTTGCCGGCCGCAAGGCCCTGTCCATGCAGGACTGCTGGGAATTTCGGCTCGTCGAGCAGGGATTTTTCGAAACCGATCTCTATCTGCGGCTACGAGCAAAGGAGTAGGAATGTTCACAGGTATCATCCAGGGTTTGGGCCGGGTGGCGGCCATGGACCGGCGCGGCAGCGAGACCCGCTTCACCGTGCGACCGGACTTTGCCCTGACCGACTACGCCCTTGGCGAATCCATCGCCGTGAACGGGGTCTGCCTGACCGTGGAAACGTTCGGTGCCGGCTGGTTCACCGCCTATGCTTCGGGCGAGACCATGTCCGTAACCAACCTCGGCGCGCTGGGCGTATCCTCGTCGGTCAATCTCGAACGCGCCCTGGCCATGGGAGACCGTCTTGGCGGCCACATCGTCTCCGGGCATGTCGATTGTCTGGCAGAGGTCCTGTCCATCCGTCAGGCCGGTCAGTCCCGGATCTACCGTCTGGGCTTCCCGGCCTCCTATTCGAGCCAGGTCATCCCCAAGGGCTCCGTGGCCCTGGACGGGATAAGCCTGACAGTCAACGATTGCGGTCAGGGATATTTGGAAGTAAACATCATCCCGGCTACGCAACGGGAAACAACCATTTCGGACTGGGCGCAGGGACGGCGGATCAACATGGAGACCGATGTCATCGGCAAGTATGTGCAGCGCATGCTCGAACCGTGGCGCGAGGGTCGCTCCACGGGCGCATCATCGGCCATCACCCCTGATTTTCTTAAAGAACACGGATTTTAAGACCCCCCAAGTCGGAAAAGCCCATAAAAGAGGATAAGCATGCACAAATGTTCGGCCGAAGAGGCCATCAAGGAAATAAAGGCCGGGAAGATGATCATCCTGGTCGATGACGAGGACCGGGAAAATGAAGGCGATCTGACCATCGCCGCCGAAATGGTCACTCCCGAGGCCATCAATTTCATGGCCAAATACGGCCGCGGCCTCATTTGCCTCGCATTGGAACCGGCCCTGGTCGACAAGCTGGAACTGCCGCTCATGGCCCGGCGCAACACCTCCAAGTTCGGAACCAACTTCACCGTGTCCATCGAAGCCAAGCAGGGCGTGACCACAGGCATCTCCGCCCACGACCGCGCCCTGACCATCCAGACCGCCGTGGCCGACCAGACCACCCCCGAAGACCTGGCCACCCCCGGGCATATCTTTCCCCTGCGCGCCAAGCCCGGCGGGGTCCTGGTCCGCGCCGGACAGACCGAGGGCTCCGTGGACCTGGCCCGCCTGGCCGGGCTCAAGGGCGCAGCCGTCATCTGCGAGATCATGAACGATGACGGCAGCATGTCGCGCATGCCCGACCTTCGAAAGTTCGCCGAAGAGCACGACATGAAGATCGCCACCATCGCCGATCTCATCGCCTACCGCTCCCGCAAGGACTCCCTGGTCCGCCGCGTGGCCGAGGCGCGCATGCCCACCTGCTACGGCGAGTTCACCATCGTGGCCTACGAGAACGACATCGACAGCCACACCCACATCGCCCTGGTCAAAGGCGAGATCAACGAAGAGACCCCCGTGCTGGTGCGCGTGCACAGCGAATGCCTGACCGGAGACGTATTCGGCTCCATGCGCTGCGACTGCGGCAGCCAGTTGCAGCGGGCCATGCAGATGGTCAACGACGAGGGCGCGGGCGTCATCCTCTACATGCGCCAGGAAGGCCGCGGCATTGGCCTTGGCAACAAGATCAAGGCCTACCACCTGCAGGACGAAGGCCGCGACACCGTGGAAGCCAATCTGGAACTGGGCTTCGCCCCCGACCTGCGCGATTACGGCCTCGGGGCGCAGATCCTGGTCGACCTGGGCGTGAAGCGCATGCGCCTTTTGACCAACAACCCCAAGAAGATCATTGGCCTCGAAGGCTACGGCCTCAAAGTCGAGGAGCGGATATCCATCGAAATCCCGGCCTGTGACGACAACAAGTGCTATCTGCACACCAAGCATTCAAAACTCGGCCATCTGTTGCAATTCGAAGCCGAAAACAAATAATTTTTAAGGGAGTAGAGACATGCTGCACGTCAAAACCATCGAAGGGCAGATGCAGGCCCAGGACCAGAAGTTCACGATCATCGCCAGCCGCTTCAACGACTTCATCGTCGACCGCCTCATCGGCGGGGCCGTGGATTATCTGCTTCGTCACGGCGCCGTCCGCGAGAACATCACCCTCATCCGCGTCCCCGGCGCATTCGAAATGCCGCTGGTGGCCCAGAAAGTCGCCAGAAGCGGCAAGGCCGACGCCATCATCTGCGTAGGCGCGGTCATCCGTGGCGCCACCCCCCATTTCGACTATGTCTGCAGCGAGGCGACCAAGGGCATCGCCCATGTGTCCATGGACACCGGCGTACCCATCGGCTTTGGCCTCCTGACCACGGACACGCTGGAGCAGTCCATCGAACGCGCCGGCAGCAAGGGCGGGAACAAGGGTGTGGAAGCCGCGGCCGCGGCCCTGGAAACCCTGCGCGTACTGCAGCAGATCTAGGGGAGCTTTCGTGACGCACAACCGTCGGCATCAACGCCGCTTCGCCTTTCAGGTCATCTATTCGCTGGTTTTCGGCCAGAAAATGTCCAAGGATTCACTCATAAAGTCCTTTGACAATTTCTGGACCGAAGAGGAATTCGACATGGAGCGCCAGGATTCCTACGCCTGGACCCTGGTCGAAGGAGTGTTCGACAATTACGACAGCATCGACGAGATCATCACCCAGCACTCGCAGCACTGGAAACTCAATCGCATCGCCAAGGTCGAACTGACCATCCTGCGGCTCTCCCTCTTTGAGATGCTCTTCTGTCCCGACATCCCCATCAAGGTGGCCATGAACGAGGCCATCGAACTGGCCAAGGATTTCGGAGACGACAACTCCAAGACTTTTGTCAACGGAGTGCTCGACGCCGCAGCCAAGGGTGCCCAGCGTAACGAACACAAGACAATTCAGTCCGGCAACACGGAATCTTGAGGAAAGCATGAGGCATTACGATTTCAAGCAGATCGAGGAAAAATGGCAGCAGGCCTGGGAAGAGAAGGCCTGTTTTCGGACCGACATGTCCCGGGACGGCGAAAAATACTATGTCCTGGAAATGTTCCCCTATCCGTCGGGACGCATCCACATGGGACATGTGCGCAACTACTCCATCGGTGACGTGGTCGCCCGCTACAAGCGCATGCAGGGCTTCAACGTCTTCCATCCCATGGGCTGGGACGCCTTCGGCCTGCCCGCCGAGAACGCGGCCATCAAGAACAACACCCACCCCGCCAAGTGGACCTACGAAAACATCGCCTACATGCGCGCCCAGCTGAAACGTTTGGGCTACTCCTATGACTGGGACCGGGAAATCGCGACCTGCCACCCGGGATACTACCGTTTCGAGCAGGAATTCTTTCTCAAATTTCTGGAAAAAGGACTGGTTTATCGCAAGAACGCGCCGGTCAACTGGTGCCCGAGCTGCCACACCGTGCTGGCCAACGAGCAGGTCGAGGAAGGGCTGTGCTGGCGCTGCGACTCCGAGGTGCAGCAGAAGCAGCTCTCACAGTGGTTCCTGCGCATCACCGACTATGCCGAGGAGCTTCTGGCGGATCTGGACAAGCTGACCGACGGCTGGCCCGAACGGGTGCTGACCATGCAGCGCAACTGGATCGGCAAAAGCATCGGTGCCGAGATCTCCTTCAAGGTCAAAGATCTGGACGAAGCGATCCCCGTGTTCACGACCCGGCCCGACACGCTCTTCGGCGCGACGTTCATGAGCCTGGCTCCGGAACATCCTCTGGTGGAGAAGCTTGTCGCCGGAACCGCCCAGGAAGCCGCGGTAGGCGAATTCGTGGACCGCATCGCCAAAATGGACCGCATCGTCCGCACCGCCGATGACCTGGAAAAGGAAGGCGTCTTCACCGGACAGTACTGCATAAATCCCCTTACGGGCCGCGAAATGCCCATCTATGTGGCCAATTTCGTGCTCATGGGCTACGGCACGGGCGCGGTCATGGCGGTACCGGCCCACGATCAGCGCGATTTTGAATTTGCGGCCAAGTACGACCTGCCCAAACAGATTGTCATCATGCCCCGGGAGGGCGCCCTTGACCTTGCGACCATGACCGAGGCCTTCACCGACCCCGGCGTCATGGCCAACTCAGGCGAGTTCGACGGCATGGACAGCGAGGCCGCCAAGAAGGCCATCATCGACCATCTCGCCGCAGGCGGTCTGGGCAAGCCCACGGTCAACTACAGGCTGCGCGACTGGAATATTTCACGCCAGCGCTACTGGGGCGCGCCCATCCCGGTCATCTATTGCGACGACTGCGGCATCGTGCCCGTGCCCGCCAGCCAGCTCCCGGTGGAGCTGCCCCTGGACGTCAAGGTCAACGCCGACGGACGCTCGCCCCTGCCCGGGTGCGAAAGCTTCGTGAACGTACCCTGCCCGACCTGCGGCAAGCCCGCCCGGCGCGAGACGGACACCATGGACACATTCGTCGAGTCATCCTGGTATTTCGCCCGCTACACCTCCGCCCGCAACGAGACCACGGCTTTCGACCCGGCCGAGGTCGCCTACTGGATGCCCGTGGACCAGTACATCGGAGGTATCGAGCATGCCATCCTGCACCTTTTGTATTCGCGCTTTTTCGTCAAGGCTCTGCGCGACGAGGGCTACCTCACCCATGACGAACCCTTCAAGAACCTGCTGACCCAGGGCATGGTCCTGCTGCATGGTTCCAAGATGTCCAAGTCCAAGGGCAACGTGGTCGATCCCGACGAGATGATCGCCAAGTACGGAGCGGACACGGTCCGCCTGTTCTGTCTTTTCGCCGCTCCGCCGGAAAAAGATCTGGAATGGAACGACAAGGGCATCGAAGGCGCGAGCCGCTTTCTGAACCGTCTCTGGCGTCTGGTGGACGAGCTCGATGACGTCCTCTCCCCTGTCGGCACGTGCGTAAGCGTGGAGGGAACGCTCGGCGAGAGCGAAGCTGAACTGCGCCGCAAGGAGCACGATACCGTGCGCCGGGTGGAGCGCGACATCGAAAACAAATTCCAGTTCAACACGGCCATTGCCGCCATGATGGAGCTGGTCAACTCCCTCTACGCGACCAAGGACGACCTGCGCGCAAGCAAAAACGGCCCGCGCCTCTTGTCATCGGCCATCTCCTCCCTCCTGGTGACTCTGTCGCCCATCGCTCCGCACGTCTGCGAAGAGGTCTGGGACCGCATGGGATACACCCGCACCCTGGCCGCCGAGCCATGGCCTGCCCACGACCCGGAAGCCCTCAGAACGAGCGAGGTGACCGTGGTTCTGCAGGTCAACGGCAAGCTTCGCAGCCAGATCACCGTGGCGGCGGATGCGACCTCGGAAGAGATAGAGACTCAGGCCATGAACGATCAAAACGTCTCACGACACATCGAGGGCAAAACAATTGTCAAAACAATCGTCATTCCCGGAAAACTGGTCAACGTGGTTGTCAGGTAACCTGCTATGGGCGGTGCTTTGCATCGCCCTGTCGCTGCCCGCATGCGGATATGAGCTCACTGCCAGGGCTCCCATTCAACTGCCCCAGGACAGCACGCGCCTCTACCTGGACAAGGTCACCAATCCGACCACCGAAACATGGATAGAACCCATGCTCCGGAGCAGCCTGCGCGACGAGCTGACCCGTCGCGGCAACGTGACCTGGGTGGACCGCAGCGAGGCCGAGGCCACGGTCAACATCGACGTGCGCTCGTACAGCACCGCCGACTCTCTTAAAGGCCGCGATGACATAACCCTCAAGTCCGCAGCAAGCATTCAGATGGTGGTGACCTTTTTCAGCACCAAGACCAACGCCTTGATCTGGACCTCCGGCCCGATCACGGCCTCTGAGTCCTATCGGGGTCCCAGCGAAACCCAGTCGAGCTCCGGCACGCTGCAGTCTACCAGCGGCAAACGCGAAGCGACCCAGGAAGCCATTGACCTCGCGATGCGCAAAGTGGCCGACCAGCTGGGCCAGAAGTTCTGATTCGCCACATGACCAGACAGGGATTTTCCTTTCTCGTCTGCGCGGACCCCGAGCTTCTCAAAGACCGCGTGGGCGAACTTCTCGAAGGCCATGGCTTTGCCGTCCGCACCTTTTGGGGAGACGAAGAGCTTTCGGGTCGCTTCTGGCAAACCCTGACCGTTCCCTCCATGATGGGGCCGCCCAACGCCGTGGTCCTGCGTCGGGCGCAGGACCAGAATGACGAATTCTGGTCCCGCATGGGAGCCCTCCTGGCCATGGCCAGGCCTTCGGTCTGGCCCATTTTCTGTCTTGAAGGCGAATGGAAATCCGGCAAATCCACTGTGCCAAAGACCGTGAGCAAGGGCAAATATTGGGACGCCGCGCAAAAAAGGGGCTGGGTTTGGGAACATCCCGGACTTTCACGCGCCACCATCGGCCAGGAGCTGGATCGTTTCGCCGCACGCCACGGGCTGACCTACGCCCATGGCGTCAAAAAAATCCTGGCCGAATCCCTGCCGCTCAGCACCATCGCCCTGCGCAACGAGCTGGAAAAAATTCTGCTCCTGGCCGGCCCGGAAAAATCAATCCAGCCGGAACACCTCGCAGCCCTTGATGCCGAAGAGGCTTTTGATCTGTTCGCCTTTCTGCGCTCCCTGCAGACTCCCGCCGGTCGCCAGAAGGCCTGGGACCGACTCCTGAACGATCCCGCCATGGCCGGCGGCGACATGGTCTTCCCGGTCTCCTCGCTCATGCTGCGCGAAGCCCGTCAACTCTGGCAGCTTCTGCACGGGGAAGACGGCAAGGTGCAACTCTATCCAAGCCTGAAGACGGAAAAGAAACGCCTGGCCCAGCGTCTGGGACCTGCGCGCATCAGCCGTTTCTGGGATATCGTGCTGCAGGCCGACACGGACATCAAAACCGGGCGGCTAAAGCCCGCTCAGGCCATGGAGAACCTGGTCAAGGAAGCCCAGCGCCTGTGGTGAAAGAGGACACCGCCCACTATCTGGGGCACCGCGAACGTCTGCGCGAGCGTCTGGATAACGACCCCCGGGCCTTGTCCGATTATGAAATTCTGGAATTGCTGCTGACCTATGCCCTGCCCCGCAAGGACACCAAGTCCATCGCCAAGGAGATGATCTCCCGCTTCGGATCGCTTGGCGACGCGCTGCTCGCCGATCCCGGACGCATAGCCGAGATACCGGGCCTTGGCGAAGGCGCAGCCAGATTCTGGCGAACCCTGCACGAATGCCGCGCGCGCAAGGCCTGCGGTTCAATCGCCCGCAGAGAAAAATTCTCCTCCCCGGACCAGGTCCGGGACATGGTCTGCTCTCGCCTGGGGCATCTTACCAAGGAGGAATTCTGGGTCATCCTCGTCGACAACCAGAACAGGCTCATCTCCTTCGAACGCGTCTTTCAGGGCACCGTGGATCAAACCGCGGCCTACCCGCGAGAAATCCTTGAACTGGCCTTGCGCCACCATGCCGGCGGACTGATCCTGGTCCACAACCATCCCGGCGGCAACCCCGTCCCCTCCTCGCAGGACAAGGCCCTGACCGAGACCATTGCCCGCCTGGCTGATGACCTCGGCCTGCGCCTGCTCGACCACATCATCGTGACCGCCGAGACCTACTCCAGCTTCCGCGCCCAAGGCCTGCTCTGATTTTTTATTCCCAAAAGGGAAAAAATCCATTTTTTTTCTTGCCTGAGGCTCCAGGAGCCTTATAATTGACTGAATTTGCTTTTCGCGGATTACAATTACGCGAATACAACACCACGAGGAGACCTTCATGAGCGACAAAAAAACGTTTTCCCCGGAAAAAGAAGAACTTCAGGGCGAAAATTCAGATACAGCCAGCGCCGACAGCTCCGTCCAGGAAGCGGAAATCCCGACCACCATGCCTCTTCTGGCGGTCAGGGACATAGTTGTCTTCAATTACATGATCCTGCCCCTCTTTGTCGGACGCGATAAAAGCGTGCAGGCAGTGGACGCGGCCCTTAACGGCAGCCGGTACATCTTCATCAGCACGCAAAAAGACGAGGGCGTGGACGATCCCTCTCCCGAGGACCTCTACACCACCGGCACCGTGGCCATGATCATGCGCATGCTCAAAATGCCCGACGGCCGGCTGAAAGTCCTGGTCCAGGGTCTGACCCGGGCCAGAATCACTGATTTTGTGCAGCACGACCCCTTCGACATGGTCAACATCCAGACCATCGACGAACTTGTCGTCGAAAATCCCGGACCCGAAGAGGAAGCATTGCTGCGTTCGGTCAAGGAACAAAGCGAAAAAATCCTGACCCTGCGCGGCATCGATGCCGGCGAGATCATGAATGTGCTCAACGCCGTCAACGAGCATGGCCGCCTGGCCGACCTGGTCGCGTCCAACCTGCGCATGAAGTCCTCCGAGGCCCAACGCATCCTTGAGAGCCACGACCCCATCGAGCGACTGAACCTGGTCAACTCGCAACTGGTCAAGGAAGTGGAAGTGGCCTCCATGCAGGCCAAGATCCAGAGCATGGCCAAGGAAGGGATGGACAAGGCGCAGCGGGAATATTTCCTGCGCGAGCAACTCAAAGCCATCCGCCGCGAGCTTGGCGACAAGGGCGGCGAAGGCGAGGAGATGGAAGAGCTCAGAAAAACGCTGAACGCCCTCGGCCTGCCGAAAAAGGTGAAAAAAGAAGCGGACAAGCAGCTCTCGCGCCTGGAGTCCATGCACCCGGACAGCTCCGAGGCAACCATCCTGCGGACCTATATCGACTGGCTCATCGACCTGCCCTGGAAGAAAACATCCAAGGACCGGCTCGACATCAAGGAAGCCGCCAAGATCCTGCACGAGGACCATTACAACCTGGAGAAGGTCAAGGAGCGCATCCTCGAATACTTGAGCGTGCGCAAACTCAACCCGTCCATGAAGGGACCTATCCTGTGCTTCGTCGGCCCTCCCGGAGTGGGCAAGACGTCGCTGGGCAAATCCATCGCCCGCTCCCTGGGGCGCAAGTTCGTGCGCATGTCCCTGGGCGGAATGCGTGACGAGGCCGAAATCCGCGGCCACCGCCGCACCTACATCGGGGCCATGCCCGGCCGCATCATCCAGTCCATGAAGGACGCCGGAACGATCAACCCGGTCATCATGCTGGACGAGATCGACAAGCTCGGCAACGATTTCAGGGGCGATCCGTCCTCGGCCCTGCTGGAGGTGCTTGATCCGGAACAGAACAACTCCTTCACGGATCATTACCTGAACGTGCCCTACGACCTGTCCAAGGTCATGTTCATCTGCACGGCCAACATGCTTGATACCATCCCGTCGGCACTTCTGGACCGCATGGAGGTCATCCGCATCCCCGGCTACACGGAGCAGGAAAAGACCATTATCGCCAGGCGCTACCTGTTGACCCGGCAGATCAAGGAAAACGGCCTCACAAACGATACCCTGATCATCTCCGACGCCGTGCTGGCCGAGATCATCCGGGGCTATACGCGCGAGGCGGGCCTGCGCAACCTGGAACGGGAAATCGGGTCCATCTGCCGCAAATACGCGCGCCGGGTGGCCGAGGGCAAGAAGGGGCCATTCCGCGTGACCACGTCCGCGCTCATCAAGCTCCTGGGGCAGCCCAAATTCATGGATGAGGAGCGTGAAAGCTCCATGCCTCCGGGAGTGGCCCTGGGCCTGGCCTGGACGCCTTATGGCGGCGAGATCCTGCACATCGAGTGCAGCCTCTTGCCGGGCAAGGGCAAGCTCATCCTGACCGGAAAGCTCGGCGAGGTGATGAAGGAAAGCGCCCAGGCGGCCCTAAGCTATGCCCGCACCAAGAGCGCGAGCCTGAAACTTGCCGACGACTTCTTCGACACGCATGACATCCACATCCACGTCCCGGCCGGCGCCACGCCCAAGGACGGGCCGTCCGCCGGCGTGACCCTGGTCACGGCGCTGATGTCGGCCATCAGCAACGAGCCTGTGGCCTCGGACGTGGCCATGACCGGCGAGATCACCTTGCGCGGCAGGGTCATGCCCGTGGGCGGCATCAAGGAAAAAATCCTGGCGGCGGTCAGCCACGGGGTCAAGAAGGTGCTCATCCCGGCCCGTAACGCCCATGACCTGGACGAGATCCCCAAGGAACTCAGAAAACGCATCACGGTCAAGACCGTCGAAGCCATCGACGAGATCTGGCCGGAAGTGCGCTCCCTGAAAAGCGAGTAGCCGACCCTCAAAATGAAAGCGAAAGCCCCCGCGACACCTGTGTCGCGGGGGCTTTCGCTTTGAGGCCACTGCCGGGACAGGCTTCATGCGGAATTTTCGTCCTGCCCCCCTTCGCTTCGCAATCCGTTGCCGGGCAGTTCGATGATGAATCTGGTCCCGGCGCCGGGAGCCGACTCCACCCACATCTTGCCGCCGTGTCCTCGGGTCACGATGAAATAGGACACGGAAAGCCCGAGCCCGGTCCCGATTCCCGGAGGCTTGGTGGTGTAGAACGGCTCGAAGACCCTGCGGCGAACCTCGGCCGTCATGCCCGGGCCATTGTCCTCGAACTCGCAGCGCACGCCCGAGGCCACGTTCGACAAACGGATTACGATCATGGGATCGACGGGCACAGAATCATCCATGCTCATGGCCTGGGCCGCGTTACGCAACAGATTCAAAAACACCTGTTCGAGTTCCGTCTCCGTGCACTCGGCCCCCGCAAGATCCGGCGCATACTCCTTGACGATGCGGATTCTTTTGAAATCGAAGCTCTTTTTGAGGTCATAGTCGTTTTGCGCCAGGGCAACGGCGCGGTCCACAATTGCCGGCACTGCGCAACTGGCGCGTCTGGATTCGCTGCGGCGGCTGAAATCGAGCATGTGGCGGATAATGTCCGCTGCCCGCAGCGCCGCAGCCTGCATGTCCTGCACAAAGGACAGAATCTTGCGGGCCTGCATGTATCTTTCCAGCAAGGCCATATCAAGGCCGATACTCTCGGCCACTTCGATATTCTTTTGAAAATCCGGCCGCGTGCGCTGCACCAGATTCTGCGCCGTCTGCACGATGATCCCCAAGGGGTTGTTGATCTCATGGGCGATCCCGGCCGCGATCCCGCCCACCGAGACCATCTTCTCACTTTGGATCATCATCTCCTGCATGCGCCTCAACTCCGTCACGTCCCGTATCACGGCGAGAAGAAAACGCTCCTGCCCGATGGTCATGAGCTGGCCCGAAACGCTGCACAGCACGTGGCTGCCGTTCTTGCGCCTGAATTCGACCTCCATGTTCTTGACATGGCCGGTGCGCTCAAGCTCTTCAACCACCCGCCTGCGGCTCTGCGGATTGACGAACAGGCCCAGTTCCACGGAAGTCTTGCCGATAAGCTCCGCCTGCCCGTATCCGGTCAGGTCGGCATAGGCGTCATTTATCTCCACCAGCAAACCGCTCTGCGGGTCCGAGAGGGAAATGGCGTCCGGGGACAGTTTGAAGAGGCGAGAAAATTTGTCCTCGGACTGGCGCAGCCGTTCCTCTGTGCGCTTGCGTTCGGTGATGTCGCGAAAAATCCCCTCCACCCCGAGAACGATCCCCGCCTCATCACGATAAAGCCCGCTCGACGTGGCCACGAGCACGGGCTCGCCATCTTTTCGTTTGAGCACCACCTCGAAATCCGCGACAAACCCGTCCTTTTGGATGCGCTCCAAAAATGCCTGACGGGCTGCAGGGGCAAACCAGAATTCCTCGTTGGGTCTCCCGAGCATCTCCTCCGCGTGCTCGTAGGCGAGCAGGCGGACTCCCGAAGGACTGACCATGATCAGACGCCCCTCGGCGTCGGTGCGGTAAAATACGTCGTGTATGTTGTCGATGACGGAGCGATACAATTTCTCGCTTTTGCGCAGGGCCTCTTCGGCCCTTTTTCTCTCCGTGTAGTCGAGAATCAGGGACAGCATGACCTCCCGATCCTGAAGAATGATGATTTCGGCTGACCAGAGGGCCGAACGGATTTCTCCCGTCTTGGTCAGAAACTCGATGGGAAACTCCTTGAAGGAACCTTCCTTGCGCAGAATCTGTATGGCTTCGTCCCTTTGGCGCGGATCGGCCCAGATACCGACCTCCTTGGAGGTCCGGCCGATCTGCTCTTCCTTGGCGTGGCCGAGCATGTCCACCCAGCGCGCATTGACGTCGATGAAGCGGCCGGTGGCGATGTCGGAGATGATCAGCGGCGCGGGACTGGAGTGGAAGGCCTTGGCGAAGCGCTCCTCGCTCTGGCGCAGCAGTTCCTCGGTCTGCTTGCGCTCGGAGATGTCCCGACCCACACCGATGATGGCCTCGATTTCTCCGCCGGGCCCCAGAATGGCTGAATCGCTCCAGGCCAACCAGCGCCAGCCGTCAACGGTCATGGCGCGCTGTTCCATGTGGGCCGTGTACGGCGGGACGAAAAGCGCCTTCATGGCCTCTTCGGTCGCGGCCAGATCATCTGCATGAATAAGCGGCATGAAGGTCGAACACAGCAACTCGTCTTCGGTCTTCCCGAAAGTCTTGCAATATGCAGGGCTCACGTAGAGAAAACGGCCTTCCACATCGACCTTGACCACCAGATCGGTCTGATGCTCCACCAGAAGCCTGTATTCTTCCTCGCGCGCGCTCGCCTCGCGCACAGAGTCGGCCAATTCGGCCGTTTTATTCTGAACCCGTCTGCGCAGAAAGAAATTCCATAAAAAAACGCCCAGCAGTACCGCAGTCAAAAAACAAAATCCGACAATGATCATGCGCCAAGGCAAAGCGGAATGTACGGGCAGGCCCGACCAATCGTTCATGATGGCGCTGATTTCGGACTCCGTGATCTGGTCGAATCCGCCCTGCACGACGTGCAGAAGTTCGCTGTTATTCTTGCGAACCGCCCCGTGCATAGAATCCGTCGAGACGAGCTCCATGGCCTGGCGAAAATCGGAACCGCCCTCATGCCGGGCCAGATAATGCCGCGCCACGGGCACGTCCGAGATAAACACCTTGATCTCGCCTGAAATGGCCGCCGCGACAAGATCACCCGCACCGGGAAAGGTCGCGAACCGCAATTGCGGATGACGGGACAGGACCACGTCCCGGGCCGCATCCCCGCTGACGATTCCTATCGAAAATCCGGTGAGATCTTTGACGTCTTTGATTCCTCCGAGCTGGTCGTGAAAGAATATGGCCGATGGGATGACGGCGATCTGCGTCGTCAGCTCGAACATTTCCTCACGCTGCGGCGTACGGGCCACCCCGCCCACCGCGTCGGCCCGTCCGTCCCGCACCGCGGCAAGGGCCTCATTCCACTCCATGAGTTGAAACTCGACGGCGATACCGGTCTTCCTGCTCCACAATTGCCAGATGTCAACCAGAATCCCCTTGGGCTCGCCCGAGGCGTCAAGAAACATGTATGGTGGATAATCCTTGTCGTCCGCCACGACGATTTTCTCGGGAGCGGCCAGCGCGCCCGAGGCAAGAACCATCTGAAGGAAGAGGACGAGAACTGCGCCCACCAGGAGGCAGGGCGCGAATCTCCAGTCCTTTTTATTGCAGCTCATTGCAGCTCACTTTCGGAGAAAACGCCTCGCGCAGGCCCCGCGAATCGAGATCCTCCGGCAAAAAAAGAGATCGCGGTGAGCCGGTTGGACGGTTCACCGCAGATAATCTACGGCATCAGCGAATCGCTGATTTCCTTGAACAGATCGGCCATGCAGACCACGCCGATGATGCGCCCGCCCTCTTCGACCACGGCCCGTCCACGGCGGTAGTCGAGAAAGACCTCAAGCACCCTGGCCAGCGGGTCGTTGGGCCTTAGCATGGGGATGTCATGCTGCAGGCAGTCCGAGATGCGCACCTGCGAGCAGCTGCGGCAGGCCGAGGCAAAGGCGCTGTCCCAGTCAACCTCGTTGCCGTCGAGGACCGACCCTTTGAGCAGGCAGGGGCCGATGCCCTGGATCAGATTCCACATGGACAGAACGCCCATGAATTTGTCGTTCTTCGAAAAGACCAGCACGAAGCTTGTGTCCGCCTGCCGGGAACGGATTTCGCGCAAGGCCGTGATGGCCTCGGAAAGTGTCGAATCCTCGCGGACAGAGGCGAAATCCTCACGCATGATATCCCAGACCCGTTTACGTAACATCATGATTCTTTCCTCTATGGTAATGAGTAACAGGCTCAAAAGGCCCCTTAAGACGCTTCCTCAATCAAAATCGGCCAGCAGCGCGCCGATGTGCAGTTCCTCGGTCAGGGACTGATTCTGGTACAATGTCCTGATCCGCCACGATGCCTGTTGCAGATGGGCGTTGGTGATGCCGTTGGACAAGGCCGTGTAGGCTTCGAGAAACGCGGCCAGGTGATCGCAAACTTTCAGCATCCGGCCATCCTTGGGACAGAATTCATCCCGATTGTACGGCCCCTGCAGCTGGTCCCAGCTCACGATTTCAGCCCGGCCGTTCCGCATGATGGTGGACTCGAACTCCGAGCCGACCTCAATGCCCAGAAAATATTCCAGCCGATCCACAAGCCCCCCATACACCGACCTGTCGAGGATGGAAAAGAGGCGGCGCTCAAGTTCCCGGCCTTCGTATTCCCGGATCAGATCCCCGATGCCCTGGACCGAACTCTTGACCGGAGAGATGATGTCCCGGGTCAGAAGCTCCGGTATATCGTGAAAAAGTCCCGCATAGAAATTGTTTTTTCTGCGCACCGGACACGCGCCCACGGCGATGCTGAAAAAATAGGCCAGGCAGGCCACGATGAACATGTGCCCCAGAACGGAAGTCTCAGGGATGCGCGGGGTCTGGGACCATCGCTTCTGGAACCTGAGCTGTCCGCACATGAAGGCGAACTTGCCGAGCCGGGTGCTCGGCCCCTCGATCAACTGACGTACGCCGGTCAGATCCAGATGCGCCTCCAGACCGCGTCTGAAGTTGTCCTCGATGTCGTCCATTTCCTCATCCCATTTGTTCATGTCCCGGATGAGATGGAATTCCCATCTGCTGGCGAAAAGATGCGCGGCGTCGAGGATGCGCGAGGCCAAGCTCGCGTCGCCGCTGACCTGCCGCTCGAAATGATCCTTCATGCCGTCCCAGAAGTCCTTGCCCAGCGGCTGGACACGCGGCTGCAATTCATTGAGAACCCAGGCCGTGAGTTTCTGATAATGGGCCGGGTTGGACTTGATCTGGTAGAAGATGGGCGGCTTTATATCGGTAATGACCAGGCGGTAGAGATAATCGTAGATCCCTCCGCGCACGATGTCCTCGCCAAGGGCACCGCGTTCGCCCGCCGAAAGATTCTGGGAGTTGAGCTCGAAAAGGAGCCATGCGACGATCATCTTGTGGGCCTGCTTGTCGACCTCCACAAGTTCCATAGGGCGCATCTTGTCGTTCCAGCGTTTCATGAAACTCCCGGAAAAGACAAGCTGAAGCAGACCCTTGCGTATACTGGCCACCGTAAACCTCCCGCTCGTGCCGAACGTGATCGGCGGATGAATTTTTTTCTTCGAAATTCAAGAAAAATACTTTACAAGCCGCCGCAGGACAGATAGCTGTTTCTTCCCTTATCCCACATGCATTGTTTCGTTACGTTGTAGCGGTTACGGCGGTAAAGCACAACCATTTGTGCATGTTACCACCGATCTCAAGGTTGAAAGCACCCGCAACGACTCGGGTTTATCAGGCAGGAGCCACAGAAATGAAGACGTACAGTCCCAAAGCAAGCGAACTGACCCACAAATGGTACCTTGTCGACGCCAAGGACAAGGTCCTGGGCCGACTTGCAACGGAAATAGCAACCCGCCTCCGCGGCAAGCACAAGGCCGAGTTCGCCCCGCACATGGATAACGGTGATTTCATCATCGTCATCAACGCGGACAAGATCAAGGTAACCGGCCAGAAGGCTACCCAGAAAACCTACTACCGTTACACCGGTTACGTAGGCGGACTTCGGGAGACCACTCTGGAAGAAATGATGGTCAAAAGCCCGGAAACGGTCATCACCAAGGCGGTCAAAGGCATGCTGCCCAAAAGCGCATTGGGCTTTCAGCTGATCAAGAAACTGAAAGTATACACCGGCACGGAACATCCTCACCAGGCACAGCAGCCTGAAGTGCTGGACATCTAATCAGGGATGGAGAAGATTATGAGTCAAGATTTCTTCTACGGTACCGGCAAAAGAAAGACATCCGTTTCCCGGACCAGACTGTATAAAGGCACAGGGACCATCACTGTCAACGGTCGCGAACTGGGTGATTACTTTCCCCGGGCCACGTTGCAGATGATCATTCGTCAGCCGCTGAAGCTGACCAAGACCCTCGAAAAATTCAACATCGCCTGCCGCGTCACCGGCGGCGGTCTTTCCGGACAGGCTCAGGCCGTGCGCCACGGCATCAGCCGCGCCCTGCTCGAATTCGATCCGGAAATGCGCGGCGTCCTCAAGCGCGCCGGTTTCCTGACCCGCGATTCCCGCGTCAAGGAAAGAAAGAAGTACGGCCAGCGCGCTGCCCGTGCCCGGTTCCAGTACTCCAAGCGTTAATCGCCCTCTGGTTTTCGAACACACTGGGGCAGAGGTGCACGCGCACCTCTGCCTTCTTTTTTTTAAAGGAGAACCCCTTGAGCAGCAAAAAAATCCAGCCCGTCATGGTTTTCGCGGATGCGGACGGCAATGTGTACGACCATCCCGACCTGCTCATGCTCGTGCGCCGAGGCCGCGAACTGACCCTGCCCCGCCCGGACGAGCTCATTCCCCTGCCCGAAGGCAGCGACGTGTATCTCCTGCCCGGCCGCCATGCTCTGGGACTCGACCCCGAGACGGGCAAGGCCGAGGCCATGGAAGAGCGAGCCGTGGCCGCCTTTGTCTGTCCGTCCTATACCCTGTCGGCCTCGGCGGCCTACCTGCCGGACGCGGATGCCCCCAAACTGCCCTTGTTCGCCTACGGAGCCATCGGCTTTGCCAAGGACAGATTCTGGGTCGCGGCCACCCAGGTCGATAAGGACAGAAGGCAGGTCTTCACCCAGGTTGCTCCGGAACGGATCACCAAGGGTGCCCAGGATCTGCTCAAGCGCTATCCCGAAAACCGCCTGATCGCGCATCTTTCGCGCTGCGCCCTGACCTTTTGCTGCCCCGCCGCCAAAAACCTGGCCCTGGGCCGCTTCGAAGCGCCCCTGCCCACGGCCAGAACCTGCAATGCCCGCTGCTACGGCTGCATCTCGCATCAGCCGGTGGACTCGGGGTTTCCGTCCTCTCAGAATCGCATTGATTTCACACCCACGGCCAAAGAAATTGTCGAGATCATGCAACTGCACTCCAAGCGGGCCAAGAATCCGGTCATGTCTTTCGGTCAGGGCTGCGAAGGCGAACCCCTGACCGAGGCCGCGCTGTTGACCGATGCCATCGCCCTCTTCCGTAGCAGCGGGGGCCGGGGCACGGTCAACATCAACACCAACGCGAGCCTGCCGGACACCATCCCCGGCCTGGCCAAAGCCGGCCTTGATTCCATCCGGGTGAGCATGAACAGCGCGCGCGAATCCGTCTACAACAGCTACTACCGCCCGCACGGCTACACCTTCGCCGATGTCTGCCGCACCATCGCAACGGCCAAGGAACACGGACTTTTCGTGTCGCTCAACTACCTGTTCTTCCCCGGCGTAAATGACGTGGAGAGCGAGCTTGAAGCCCTGACAGGCCTCGTCTCTTCGGCCCGCCCCGACTATATCCAGATGCGCAACCTCAGTCTTGACCCCGAACTGTACCTGGGTTGCGTGGGAGATCCGACAGAACCGTCCATGGGTCTGGGGAATTTCATGAAGCGACTCAAAAAGGCCTGCCCCTGGATCAATTACGGCTATTTCAATCCTTATCTCGAAAACGGCACGCCGCTGCTCTGGACCTAGACACCCGGCCGAACCCGGAAAATCCGCTTTCCGCGCCCCGAAAAAAACCCCCGCCACGGAATCCGTTGCGGGGGTTTGCTTGTTCTTGAAAGATCTTTGGCGATGCTAGGCGTCGGCGACCGGAAAATCTATGCGGACCTGCTCCTCGCTTTCGGCCCGCTCGACAATCTCGCCGATGATCCAGGCGTCCTGCTTCAGGGCGCCCAGCCGGTGCACCACATCCTTGGCCACATCCTTCTTGACGACCATGATGTAGCCGATGCCGCTGTTGAAGATCTGCAGCATCTCCTCCCAGCTCAGATCCCCCTGGGTCCGCAGCCACTCGAACACGGGCGGGATGCTCCAGGAGCCGAAACGGATCTGCGCAGTTACGCCCTTGGGCAGGATGCGCACGATGTTGTCATAGAACCCGCCGCCGGTGACGTGGACCATGCCATGAATCTCCCAGTCCCGCATGACGTTGCGCACGGCTTCGACATAGATGCGGGTAGGCGTGAGCAGAACCTCGGCCACGGTCTGGTCCGTGCCGGGAAAAATGTCCGTTGGCTGCATCCCCGACTGGGCGTAAAGCTTGCGCACCAGGGAATACCCATTGGAATGAACGCCCGAGGAGGCCAAACCGATGATGATGTCGCCCACGCCGATGCTGGAGCCGTCCACGACCTTGTCGTTGTCGACCATGCCGACACAGAACCCCGACAGGTCGTATTCCCCGTCGGCGTAGAAATCCGGCATCTCGGCGGTCTCGCCGCCGATGAGGGCGCACTGGGCTTCCTTGCAGCCGTCTACTATGCCCTTTATGACCGCTTCGGCCTTGTCGATGTCGAGCTTGCCCGTGGCGAAATAATCAAGAAAGAACAGGGGCCGCGCACCCTGGACAATGATATCGTTGACGCTCATGGCCACCAGATCGATGCCGACGGTGTCATGCCTGTCGAACATGAAGGCCAGCTTGAGCTTTGTGCCCACGCCGTCGGTGGACGCCACCAGCACCGGCTCGTTGACCATGGACATGGACGGCTTGAAAAGACCGCCGAAACCGCCGATATCGTTGACAACGCCTTTGGTATAGGTCGATGCTACCAGAGACTTGATCCGGGAAACGAACGTGTTGCCCGCCTCGATATCAACTCCGGCATCCTTATAGGCCTTGTCTCGCTGGGACATGTACAACTCCTTGTTTCTTCGCCTTCAACCAGCTACGTTGCTGCAAATCGTTCTTCATCTGGAGGCCACGTTGCATAAACTCACGGATGGACCAAGTAAAGCAAAAAACACGTCGTTGGCAAGGTCGGTTCTTGTGCCTGGCTTTCTTTTCCTTTTCATCGCCCAGGCGGCCCTGGCAGGCATCATCATTGATTCCGGCGAGGGACAGGATACCGTGATGCAGGTCGGCGGCGCAGGAAACCAAAACGATGCCGGAAGCATACTCATCCAGTCAGACCCGGACAACGGCTCGCTGATGCTGGTCACTCCGCCGCCGGCGCCCCCGGAGGAAGATTCCGAGCTTGGCCCCGTCATCATCGTTCCGGAGATCCACATCAAGGAGTAAGACATGGACACGCCCGCGCTGCTTTGGCGCCCCCTGGAAGGAAATACGCTGCAATGTCAGCTTTGCGCCCATTTCTGCCGCATCGAGGAAGGCGCCCGGGGCCAGTGCGGGGTACGCGAGAACAGAGGCGGCACGCTCTTCTCCCTGTCGCACGACAAGGTCGCGGCCCTAAACCTCGATCCGGTGGAGAAAAAGCCTCTCTTTCATTTCCTGCCCGGAACCAAGACCCTGTCTCTTGGCACCCAGGGCTGCAATCTGGCCTGCGCGTTCTGCCAAAATGCGAGCCTCTCGCAGCCCCCTAGGCAGGGCAAGGCGCTGACCGGAGAGAAAATCCCCCCACGGGAGATCGTTCGCATGGCGCAGACGTCGGGAGCCGCGTCCATCGCCTATACCTATTCCGAGCCCACAATCTTCTTCGAACTCATGCTCGAAACCGCGACCCTGGCCAAAGAGGCGGGGCTGGCCAACATCATGGTCAGCAACGGTTTCCAGAGCCCGCAATGCCTGGATGCGCTGGGTGGCCTGATCCAGGCCGTCAACATCGACATCAAATCCTTTCGCGACGATTTTTATCGCGACATCTGCGCCGCGCGCCTTGGGCCGGTGCTGAAGAACCTTGTCCACATGAAAAAACTGGGCTGGCACATCGAAGTGACAACCCTGATCATCCCGGAGCTTAACGACTCGGACGGGGAACTGAGCGACATAGCCCGTTTCGTGCACGACGAACTGGGCCAGGATACGCCCTGGCACGTCTCGCGCTTCCACCCCTGCCATCAGATGCAGGGGCATGCTCCCACGCCTCTTGATACATTGAAGCGGGCCTACGATATCGGACGAGCCGCAGGGCTCTCTCATGTCTTTGTCGGCAACGTGCCTGGATCGGATTTGGAGAACACCATCTGCCCCGGCTGCGGCCAGATGGTCGTGGAGCGCAACGGCTTCACGATCCTGCGCAACAGGCTGCGCCGGGGCGTATGTCCGGGGTGCGGAAATGTCGTCATCAGAGCGGAGAATCTGGGGAAAGGCGATTGAAAAAACAGCCGGCGCGCGTCCTTTAAAATTCAATTCCCCGCCGGGCTTTGCCGCCTTTAGCGTAGACGTGCTTGACTTCGGTGATGTCCGAGACGATGTCGGCAAGCTCCACCATCCAGGCCGGAGCGCCGCGCCCGGACAGGACCAGATGGCAGCCTCGGTCCTGACAACGCTGAACGAGCCCCCGCACCTCCTCTTCCAGGAGCAGGCCATGGTGCAGGGCGTAAAGGGTCTCGTCGAGGATAAGCATGTCAACGCCCTGCTCCACGCGCGCATCCGCCCATCGCAAAAGCTGCGCCGCCTTTTCGCGATGCGTGTCAAAGTCGTTGTCCCGGAAGAAGCCCGCTCCCGAGGCCAGAAAATCCTCTCCGAGCAATTCGGCCAGCATGGTCTGTTCACCAGCCAGATCGCCCCGCTTCATGAACTGCCCGAAGGCCACGGCAAGCCCCTGCCCCAAGGCGCGGATGGCCTGCCCCACGCAGGCAGAGGTCTTGCCCTTGCCGTTGCCGGTGTAGATCAGGAGCATGCGTCCCCCTCAGGCTCACGCGGAGCATTCAGACGGGCCAATGTCGCGCGGACCTGGGCCAGGATCTCTTCCTCGCCTTCGACCTTGCCGCCGAGCATGAGCACCCGGCCGTCGCAGATGGTCGTGTCCACGCAGGAGCTGTTCGCGCTGTAGACCAGGTTGGACACAAGGTGATGGTTCGGGACCATGCGCACATGCTCCAGATCGACCAGAATGCAATCCGCGAGCTTGCCCGAGGCAATGCACCCCGCATCCAGGCCGTACATGCGCGCCCCGTTCACGGTGGCCGCGTCGAGAGCTTCCTGGGCCGGAAAGACGGTGGGGTCCATGGACGTGACCTTGGCCAGCAGAGAGGCGATCTTCATTTCCTCGATCATGTCCAGATTGTTGTTCGAGGAACAGCCGTCCGTACCCAGGGCCACGGTGACGCCATGAGCCTGCATGGCGGCGTAGTCGAACTGCCCGGAACACAGCTTCATGTTCGAGACCGGGCAGTGCACGACCTGCACCCCGTGCCCGGCCAGCAGCTCCATCTCCTTCCCGGTCATCCACACGGCATGCGCCAGGATCAGGTTCGGGGCCAAAAGACCCAGCTCGTGCAGATACTCCACCGGCCTTTTGCCATGTTTGGCCAAACAGTCCTCAACCTCTTTTTGCGTCTCGGAAAGGTGCAGATGCACCAGAAGACCGTGCCGGTTCGCGTATTCCCCCAGCCAGCGCAGGGAGTCCGAAGACACGGTGTAGATGGCGTGAGGCCCGAGAATGAACTGAATCCGGTCCGGAAACGCGACGCTGGCGGCGTGCAGATCCATGACCTGCCGCTTCATGGTTTCGGCACGGACCGGATCGTCGAAATCAAAAAATGCCGCGGACAGCGCCGCACGCATGCCCATGTCCGTCACGGCCCGGGCCGTGCCCTTCCAATGCCAGTACATATCGGCGAAAAAGGTCGTTCCGGACTTGATCATCTCAAGGCAGGCGAGCTTCGCGCCCCAATAGATGTCATCCTCCGTCAGCCGGGCCTCGAAGGGCCAGATGTGATCGGCCAGCCATGTATGCAGATCCATATCGTCGGCATAGCCGCGCAGAAGCGTCATTGCCGCATGGGTGTGGGCATTGTGGAAGGATGGCAGGATGGCCTTGCCCGACCCGTCGATCACCACGTCGGCGGACGAGTCCACGTCCGTTCCGATGGAGTCGAAACGATTGCCCTTGATGAGCACATCGACCAGCTCTCCATTCAGGCGCACTTTTTTTATCAAGATACTCAAGAGGCCACCTCCATTGTTTGGAGGTACCTGATAACGACATCGCCCCGGCGTTGTCCATAGAGATGCTTTGCGCGCTGCCGCAGGTCAGGGGGTCGACATTTCCGGCTGGTGCCTCCTTCTCTTTTGCAAAGGGGTCGGTTATACACTCGCGCACGCAATTCATGTACACGAGGTATAAAATGAATAATACAGGCATGCTCTCCACGCTGCGAGGCAAGATAACAGCGACAATCCTGACCCTGCTGGCCCTCAATGCCGCAGGCCTGATCTGGATCGCCCTCACGGCAAGCTCCGCCATCTCGCCGCTGACTTGGGGCGTGGCAGGGATCATCCTGCTCGTGACTGCGGGCATCGGAGCCGCGGCGCTGAAGATTCTGCACCGCGAGGCGCAGCGGGGCATCGCCGACATAAACGCCGTGTTCCAGAACATCCAGGGCCAGGAGGCCGACCTGTCCTGCACCATGGAAGACCTGGACAACCCGGACTTGAAGCACATCTCGGTCTGCTACAACGGCTTTTTGGCGAGCGTGCGCGAACTGGTGGAAAGAATTCGCAGGATGGGCATCGACATCGCCCTCGACAGCACGCGCATGGCCAAGTCCGTGTTCGACACCAGGAACAAGACTGCGGCCCAGGGCTCCATCGCCGAGGAAGTGGCCGTGGCCAGCAACGAGGCCAACGCGGCCATCGCCGAAATCGCGCAGAACACGCAGTATGTGGCCGAAAAAACCACCAGCAACCTGAACACCGCCCACCGGTCGCACACCGAACTCCAGGACGTCACGGACAAGATCCACAAGATCAACGCCATCGTCGAATCCTTCCGCAACACCGTGGACGACCTAGGCGCGAGCTCCGCCAACATCCTGAGCATCGTGACCATCATCAACGGCATCTCCGAACAGACCAACCTGTTGTCCCTGAACGCCACCATCGAGGCGGCCCGGGCCGGCGAACACGGCAAGGGTTTTGCCGTGGTGGCCGAAGAAGTGCGCGAACTCTCGCGCAGGATCAAGCCCGCCACGGAAGAAATATCCAACAATATCGGAGCCATGGTCAAAATCGTCGAACGCACCCAGACCGAGACCGCGCAGATCCTGGATTACGCCAAGGACACGGACCAGGTCGTGACCGCGGCCACGGTCAATTTCGAACGCATGATCGAAGATTTTGAAACAGCCAACGACCAGTTGATCAAAATCGCGGCCGCCATCGAAGAATTGTCGACCAACAACAACGACGTCACCGAGAAAGTCAACAACATCAACGCACTCAGTCAAGAAATCGCCGGAGACATGAACTCTTCGGCCACCTCGGTGGACGCTTTGAACTCCGTCACCGAGCAGATGCTCGAACTGGTGGCCAGGTTCAAGACCGGAGAAGGAAAATTCGACACGGTCATCGATACGGCCAAAGATATCCGCGACGATTATCAGACCCGAATTCAGAGCATGAAGGATCGGGGCATTAATGTCTTCGACACGCAGTACAAGCCGGTGCCGAACACCTCGCCCCAGAAATACGTCACCGCCTTCAGCGATGCCTTTGTCAAGGAGATGCAAAGCGTCGTCGACGAAGCGCAGAAAAGAATCCCGGGGACCATCTATTGCCTTGCCATCGACCGCAAAGGCTACCTGCCCATCCATCACGGAGCCGTGTCCAAGCCCATGACCGGCGACCCGGCCAAGGACCTGCTCTACAGCAGGCACCAACGCGTCTACCAGAACAACCGCACCGAACAGCGCAGATGCTCGCACACCGACCCGCTCCTGCTGCAAACCTACATGCGCGACACCGGCGAAATATTAAACGACCTGTCCATGCCCATCTTTGTCGACGGCAAGCACTGGGGCGCCTTCATCATGGGCTTTGACCCGCGAGCCATGTTCAGCGGATCTTGAAGACCGGCAATTCACCGTAAAGGCCGGCCCGCGCCGGCCTTTACGCACCACTGCTCTCATCCGGCCGCGACTCTCTTTGCCTGATCTGCGCACAATTCAAGAAAATAGCCATGCACGCGCCCGTCTGCGGTCAATTCCGGATGAAAGGCCGTGGCCATGAGATGCCCCTGACGCAAAGCCACCGGAGCCTCTCCCTGACGGGCCAGGACCGTAACGCCCGGGCCCGTTTCAAGCACGCGCGGAGCGCGAATGAACACGCCCGGGTAGGGCCGGGAATCCGGGAGATCCGCAAAAGACAGGCCGGATACAAAACTCTCCTGCTGGCGTCCGTAGGCATTGCGCGCGACCCCCATGTCCATCAGCCCCAGAAAGGGCTCCTCGCCGTCCACTCTGGCCGCCACAAGGATGAGCCCCGCGCAGACGCCCCAGACCGGCCGGGTCGCCCCGAAATCGCGCAAGGCGGCGTCAAGCCCGAATTGTCCTGCCAAACGCCGCATGCTCGTGCTCTCGCCGCCGGGCAGGATAAGCCCGTCAAGGCCCTCCAGCTGCGCAGGAGTGCGGACCAGTCCGGCCCGCACTCCGAATGACCCGAGCATTTCGGCATGTTCGGCAAAGGCGCCCTGCAGGGCCAGAATGCCGATGCGCATCACCAGCCCCGGCCTGCGAACTGCTCCGCGGCGGCCAGAGACCGAACCGCGATACCGGACATGGCCTCGCCCAGATTTTCGCTGACCCGGGCCAGAATGGACGGATCGTCGAAGTGGGTCACCGCCTGCACAATGGCCCGCGCTCTCCTGGCCGGATCGCCGCTCTTGAAAATCCCCGACCCCACGAAAACCCCGTCCATGCCGAGCTGCATCATGAGGGCGGCGTCGGCCGGCGTGGCCACCCCGCCGGCCGCGAAATTGACCACGGGCAATCGCCCGAGTTCGCGCACCCGGCGCAGCAGTTCCACGGGCGCGCCGATCTCCTTGGCATAGGTGACCAGCTCTTCGGGGGGCATGCCGCGCACCAGCCTGACCTGGCTTTGCACGGCCCGGGCATGGCGCACGGCCTCGACCACATCCCCGGTACCCGCCTCGCCCTTGGTGCGGATCATGGCCGCGCCCTCGGCAATGCGGCGCAATGCTTCGCCCAGATTGCGGCAGCCGCAGACAAACGGCACCTTGAATGCGTGCTTGTCGATATGAAATTCCTCATCCGCCGGGGTCAAAACCTCGCTCTCGTCGATGTAGTCCACGCCCACGGCCTCAAGAATGCGGGCCTCCATGAAGTGGCCGATGCGGCATTTGGCCATGACCGGAATGGAAACCGCCGCCATGATCTCGCGAATCATGGACGGATCGGACATGCGGGCCACGCCGCCGCAGGCCCGGATATCGGCGGGAACCCGCTCCAGGGCCATGACCGCGCAGGCCCCGGCCTCTTCGGCGATGCGGGCCTGATCCGCGTTCACCACGTCCATGATCACCCCGCCCTTGAACATCCGGGCCAGGCCCGTGTTGAGCATTGTCTTATCGTCATTTGCGTCGTTTGGTTTCATGCTGTCCTCCGTTTGAGATTGGACAGTCGTTGAAACAGTCTGGACGCAAAATGACAATAGCAGTTTATTGCGGAGAAAATATGGAGGATTTCTCCATATCAGACGGATTCAAGAGAAAGCAGGTAGGAGCGCAAACTGTCCTGGCGGCAGTTAAGCCCAAGCTTACGGCGGAGATGATGGCGGTGGGTATCGATGGTGGAAGAGCCGACCCCGAGGCGGACGGCTATTTCCTTGGTGCCGAGCCCTTCGCGAATCAGCTCCGCGACCTGGATCTCGGCCGGCGTGAGGCCCTGGCAGACCGTGGACAAGCGATGGCAAAAGGGCTCGGTCAGTTCCTTGAGGCCCTGCCGGAGTTGCTCGGTCAGCACGCGGACCTCCTCTCCGGCACAGAGACCTTCCAGGCGATCCAGGGTCGGGGCGATGCGACGACGGACATTGGCCAGCACGGCTTGTTCCAGTTCCTCGCGGTCTTCCTCGCGCTGCCGCAGGAGAACTTTCAGGGCCGCGTTCATCTCGGCCAGGCGCTCGGCCTGGGCCAAAAGCTCGGCGGTGCGTTCCCGGACCCGTTCCTCCAGCGCCTCGCTGTGCCGCGCCAACGCCGCCTCCTCTTCCTTGCGCCCGCTGATCTCGGCCAGCGTACCCACGTAGCCCAAGAGCGTCCCGTCCGGGCCGTGAACCGGTCGGGTCTGCTCCTCCACCCAGCCCACCCGGCCGTCCGGGCGGTAGTAGCGATACTCGGCGCGAAAAAGAGGCGCCCCCCCGGCCACGGAACTGGCCCGCTCGCCCAGCAATCTCGGCAGGTCTTGTGGATGGACGGTCCTGGCCCAGCCGTCGCCCAGAGCCTGGGCCTCGGACAGCCCCATCATCTCGCAGAAGGTCGTATTCACGAAAACGCATTTGTCGCCGGCGTCGTCAAAAAAAATGCCCAGAGGCGAGCCGTCGACCAGGACCCGCAAACGGGCCTGCAAGACCGCCAGTTCGGCTTCAAGATCGCGCAGACGTTTTTCTGGATCAAGTGACATGGAAACGCAGATAAAGGCTCATCTCAATTATGGGAATACTTCTTTTTGCGGCCCCGCGCAGCGCGGCATCAGGGCCGGGCCTCTGCCAAAACAAACCCGCCCCTTGATCCCGGCCCGTGCACGGCGTACGTACCATTGAAACAGACGTTCTGGAGATTCTTATGAAAAGCTTGATCCTTTTGTGCACTCTTGTGCTGGGCATCCTGCCGGCTACCGCGGCCGTGGCCGGACCGTGGATCGCCCTTGAGCCCGTCCAGCTTTCCGCCACAGGCACCTCCGCGACCCTGCCGGTGGGTGAAAAGCTCGGCAAAATCGACAACCTGCGTTTCAAAATCGACGGCGCGACAGTCACGTTTGAAAGCCTGACCCTCATCCCGGTGGAGGGCGACCCCATCCCCTTGCGCACCCCCATGCAGCTCAAATCCGGAGAATCCTCGGGGCTCGTCAACATTCCGGGGATGTCTACGGCCATCGACACGCTCAAGCTTGTCTACCGCATCACCGACGGCCAGCCCGCCACGATGACTCTGCGCATCAAGCAGGACTGAGCGGCGAAAGGAGAGCTCGGCAATCCGCCACAAAATCAACCCCGTGCCTGTATGCGCGAAAATCCGGGGATGCGAGCCGGAGTCCGGGCGCGGCAATGAGCCGGTCCAAGCAAAAATTTGCAGTTTGCGGAATCAATCGATAGGGCCAGCGAGACAAATGCCCGCGACAATGGCGTTGCCGGGCCCGAATTCTGTTGCCTGGAGGCGCGGTTATGCTCGAAGATGAAGATATTCTTTTTTCAGACCTCAAACTTGACCCGGACACGTTTTACTTCCTGTATATAGGGGAAATAAAAACGGATTGCCTGAATCAATTCTTCAAGGAGACGCTCTTCAAGATTCACGGCCGGCCTTTCGATTTCATTTCCATCCTACCGGATGTGCTCGAATCCTATCCGCACAAAAACACCATGGTCATAAACCCCATGGCCCGGGAGCTTTTCCGGGAAAAAGGCCGCAAAGTCAGCTTCCGCATCCCGCCTCGCACCTTTGCGTCCCTTGTCTCCGCATCGGACACGGTCAATGAACTCATCCGCCAACTCCTCGACAAGCAGGGGCACGTCTTCATCCATGTCTTCGAATCCGTGCCGGAACTGACCCTGGCGCTCATCCCCGGCGTACGCGTGCTGGGGCCCAGCGGACACATCGCCAATATCTGGAACAACAAGCTCTATCAGTTGCAGCGCTTGAAAGACGTCGCGCCGGTCATCAACTACCGCGTCAGTCAGGACGCGCAGGACATGCTGAACATTACCCGGGAACTCTGGGACGAATGGACGGACGGCATGTTTGTCAGCCAGCCCTATTCCGCGGCCGGGGTGAACAGCTTTGTTGCCCACTCGCAGGAAGAGATCGAGACCAAGACCGCGCATCTGCGGGGCAAGTTCTTCATCAGCCGCTACATCCCGCATGTGGCCGACCCCACGGTTCTGGGGATCGTGGCCAACGCCCAGGATGTGTTCATCGCGGCCACCGCCGACCAGGAAATATACGACGGCAACAAGTTTCGCGGATCCACATTTCCGTCCGAGCAGCCCTACGCCATTCAGCAGGAGCTGCGCGAGATCACGCGCAGGATCGGGCAGGTCATGGGTCGCAGCGGCTATCGCGGCATCTTCGGCTGCGACTACATCGTCGACGCCGAGGGGCGGATTTTTTTCGTGGAGGTCAACGCCCGCAAGCAGGGCACGACCATGGAGATGTGCTGCACGCTTGAAAACGCCCTGCCGCCGGAAACCCCCGGCCTGCTTGAGCTGGAATACCACGCCGTGATGTTCGACCGTTTTCCGGACAACATGATGGAAATGAAAGAGGCCCTGAACGGGATCTGCTGGCGGACCTACAACTTCAAGCTCGAACATGAAGCCGAGACCGACCACATCGTCCCCGTGGACGAAGACGAGCGGACCCTCTTCCGCCAGGTAGTCTGCAACGGCCAGGAACACGGGGTGATCGTGGTCGAACACGTGGGCGGCAAACAGGCCGTCATGCCCGGCACCTTTCTGGGCAGGGTCGTGGCCGTTGCCCGTGACCGCTGCATGCTCGAAGACGACATACGCCTGGGCATCGAGCAGCTGAACGACTCCATCCGCAAACACTCGCAAACTCAAGAATCTCAAGAGGACGGACAGAAATGAGCATCAATGCCTTGGACGCGTTTACGACAGATCTCTTTGAAAAACTGTTCACCGTGAAGAAAGACGGGATGGCATCGGACGAAGAGCAGCGGGCCATTGCCGAGCTTTTCAGAAAGGCGGAAGCCGAAAAGCTGACCGCGCCCATCGTCGCCCTTTTCTTGGCGCTGGAAAAATTCCACGATGACCAAGGCTTTACTCCGGAGCAGCTGGGCTTGACGCGAGACGCCCTTACGGCCCTGGCTGTGAAACACGAAGAGATAGACGAGCACCGCGTCACCGTGGGCGGACGCGTGGGCAAGGCCCTGCCCATCGTCGACGCGGCCCAAAGCAGGGTCCGCGAATACCTGGACCGCCATCCCAAGGAAGCCCCCAGCGGCATCGAAGTCTGGGACCGGATGCTCGAAAACCAAAAGCGCATCAAAAACGTGCTAAGCATGAGCGATGACGACTGGAACTCCTACTCCGGCCAGCTGCGCCACGCCATCGAGGACGTCGAGACCCTGTCCAAGGTCGTCGATCTGCCGGCCAAGGCCATAGAGGACGTGCTGCGGGTCACCAGGACCTACCGCATGCGCCTCACCCCCTACTACGCGAGCCTCATCCTGCCGGGCCAGGTCAACGACCCGGTCCTGCTGCAGGCCGTGCCCACCGGCGAGATGGTCGACAACGCAGGAGTCGAGATCCCGCCCGTGGCCGCCGACCATTCCCCGGCCCGGCTCATCGACCAGTTTTATCCCAGAGTGGTGACCATCAAAGCCACCAACATGTGCGCCATGTACTGCACCCATTGCCTGCGCATCGCCCATATCGGCGCCAAGGACCGCCTCTACGGCAAGGAAGCCTACGGCGAGGCCCTGGAGTACATCCGCGCCAACCCCGAAATCCGCGACGTGCTGATCACCGGCGGAGACAGCCTGGTCCTGCCCAACAGCATGCTCGAATGGCTCCTGGGGCAGCTTGACGCCATCGAACACGTGCGCATGAAGCGGCTTGGCACACGCATCCCCGTGACCACGCCGCAGCGCATCGACAGCGAACTCCTGGATATCCTGGAAGCCAGCAGCGACAAAAAGCCCCTGCGCGTGGTCACCCAGATCAACACCGCCCAAGAGATCACGCCGGTCTCCAAGGCCGCTTTCCAGGCCATCTCCAAGCGCGTGGCCGCGGTCATGAACCAGGCCGTGCTTTTGAAAGGGATCAACGATTCAAGCGTGAAGATGTGGAAGCTGTGCGAGACCATTCAGGAAGCCTATGTGAGACCGTACTATGTCTTCAACTGCAGCTACCGCAACCCGCAGTTCAAGCATCTGCGCGTGCCCGTGGCCGTTGGCCAGAGCATCATCGAAAGCATGTACGGCAACATCTCCGGCGACGCCATCCCGCGCTACATCGCCACGGCCGGCGGCAAGATCCCCTTGCACCGCACCAACGTGCTCGAACACGGCCAGGGTTACGTGAAGATGCAAAAGCCCTGGAGCGGCGAACAGGTCAGCTATCCCGATCCCGAGCCGCAGGAATATGCCCGGCAGGACTTCGGCTTCGCCAAGTACGAAAAATGATCCCGGCCATGCACGACGCGATCCTGTCCTATCTTGAGCCCCGCCGCAGGGAGGCCCTGGATCTTTTGCAACGGCTGGTGGAAATCCAGAGCGGGAGCCGCAACAAGCCCGGTCTGGACCGCATGGCCGTGGACGTGGCCGAAGTTCTTGGCGGCATCCTGCCCGAGGCGCGCATCCTGCCTTTCACGGAGCACGGGAACATGGTCCAGGGCATGACCCTCCCGGCCGCAAGGGGAGAGAAGGGCATCGTGCTGGTCGGACACATGGACACGGTCTTCCCCGCAGACACCAGTTTCACCGCGTTTCGTGAAGACGAAGAGCGCTGCTTCGGCCCGGGCGTCTATGACATGAAAGGCGGCCTCGTGGTCGCGTTCTACGCCTTGAAGGCCCTGTCCCAGCTGGGGCTGCTGGAGGAGATACCCGTCACCGTACTGTGCAATTCCGACGAGGAGATCGGCTCGCCCGCTTCCCGGCCCTGGATCGAAGAACAGGCGAAGGGAGCCTTGGCCGCCCTGGTTTTCGAGGGCGGCGGGGCAAACAACGACGTGGTCACCGGTCGCAAAGGGCGGCTCGGCATGCACCTGACCGTGCGCGGCCGGGCCGGGCATGCGGCCAAAGGCGGGGCCAAGGCCAGCGCCATCCTGGAGCTGGCGCACAAGATCATCGCCCTGGAAGGCTTGAACGACGGTCGCGAGATCACGCTCAATGTCGGGCAAATCACGGGGGGCATCGGCCCGAACACCGTGCCCGAACTTGCCACGGCGGCTCTCGATGCCCGTTTCCTGACCCCGGACGGCCAGCTGCGGCTTGAACAGAACCTGGCCCGGATTGCCGCCAAAGAAAGCGTCGGTGGAACCTCAACCACCCTGAGCGTACAGTCCGGACGCCCGGCCATGCCGCAATCCGAGGGCAACCGGCGGCTCTGGAGCATCGCCCGCGAGCAGGCACATCTCCTCGGCTACGACCTGCCGGAAGAGCTGCGCTCCGGCGTTTCCGACGCCAACTTCATTGCCGGTCTGGGCGTGCCCGTTCTCGACGGGCTGGGCCCGGTGGGCGATCTGGACCACAGCGATCTGGAGTTTATTCTCAAAGATTCCCTCTGCGCCCGGGCGGCGCTCACCGCCACGACCATCACAGCAATCTGGAATCATGCGCAAAGCGGCTGATTTTTCCGTCCCGCGCAATTTGACAGACCGAATAATCTTCAGCATAGAAGATCGATAATGTAGTGGATTTTTTTCACGTCACAACAATTCATTGATGGAGGTGCTTATGGTTGGAAGAAAATGGCTGGCCGCCCTTGTTGTCGTTCTCGGAATGGCGGTGTCCGCTCCCCAGGCTATGGCCAAGCAGGACATCCTCTTCGGCGGAGCGTCGATCACCGGCGTCTACTACCAGGTCGCGCTGCAGCTCAGCAACATGATGAACAAGCATGCGGCCGACAAGTACAACTATATCGGCCGGCCCACGGGCGGCTCCGTCTTCAACATCAATGCCATTGACCGCGGCGCGTTCGACTTCGCCGTGGCCCAGTCCGACCGCAACTGGCAGGGCTTCAACGGCGCCGCCGACTGGGAAGGAAAGCCCGTCACCGGTCTGCGCAGCGTCTTCAGCATGCACCCCGAGACCGTTCTGCTGGTCACCCGCAAGGATGCCGGCATCAAGACCGTCATGGACATGAAGGGCAAGCGCATCAACATCGGCAACCCCGGCTCCGGCCAGCGCGGCAATGCCGAAGACGTCCTGCGCATCTACGGACTCGACTACAACAAGGATTTCAGCGCCGAAGCACTGCAGCAGGCTGAAGCCTCCCGCGCCCTGGTCGACCAGAAGGTCGATGCCTTCTTCTTCACCGTCGGCAACCCCAGCGCCGCTGTCGAAGAACCGGCCCAGTCCGTCGACCTTGACATCATTGCCATCAACTCCGACGGCATCAAGGACTTCGTGGCCAAGCATCCCTACTACATCATGACCACGATTCCGGCCGGCACCTACAAGGGCGTGGACAAGGATGTCGAAACCTACGCCGTAACCGCCACCGTCATCTCCAACGAATCCGTGTCCGAAGAAGTCGTCTATGACATGGTCAAGACCGTGTTTGAAAACCTGGATGAACTTAAAGCCTCCCACGCCGCTTTCCGCAACTTGAACCCCAAGGAAATGCTGCAGGGCCTCTCCGCCCCGCTGCATCCCGGCGCGATCAAGTACTACAAGGAAAAAGGTTGGATGTAGCCTCATCCTGACAAGGGGGCCCCAAGGCCCCCTTGTCTTTTTCACAGGATTTCTCTTTCTTCCGCCTCACTTCTCTGACGTAAGGACACTGTCATGGCAGAACACGAAACACCCAAACAAGACAACGCCGCCCCCGGCCAAGAGTCTTCCGCCAGCATGAAACAGGCAGCCGAAGACCTTGTGGCCATGGTCGAAGCAGGCGCGCGGGAACCCTCGAATTTTTTCGCCTCCGGCGTGATCACGTTTTTGTGCCTGTGCTGGTCCTGCTTCCAGCTCTACCTGGCCTACCAGCCCCTGGACTCGCATATCGCCCGGGCCTGGCATCTGGGTTTTGCGGTGTGCCTGGCCTTCCTGGCCTATCCTGCCTACAAGCAGCATACCCCGCCCATGTGGGTAAAATGGACCAGAAAAGTCATCCCCAATTTCGCCAGGCGCTCCATACGTACCTACATTCCCTACTATGACATGATCCTTGCGGCGCTGGCCACGGCCGGTGCGCTGTACATCTGGTGGGATTACGACCAGCTCATCAACCGCCAGGGCCTGCCCAACACCATGGACATCTGGATGGGCATCATCCTGATCGCGCTGCTGCTTGAGGCCGCCAGGCGCTCCCTCGGGCCCGCCCTGACCATCCTTGGCGGCATCTTCATGGGCTACACTGTTTTCGGCCCCTACCTGCCCGAAGTGCTGCGTCATCGCGGCGTGCCGCTCGATTTCATCATCAGCGACATGTATCTGACCACCACCGGCATATTCGGCGTGCCGCTCGGCGTGTCGACGGATTTCGTCTTTCTTTTCGTCCTCTTCGGCGCCCTGCTCGACCGTGCGGGCGGAGGAAAATATTTCATCGACGTGGCCTTCTCGGCGCTGGGCACCTTTCGCGGCGGTCCGGCCAAAGCCGCGGTCCTGGCCTCGGGCCTGACCGGCCTGGTCTCGGGCTCGTCCATCGCCAACACGGTGACCACCGGCACCTTCACCATCCCGCTGATGAAAAAGGTGGGCTTTCCGGCCTACAAGGCCGCGGCCGTAGAAGTGGCGGCCTCCACCAACGGGCAGCTCATGCCTCCGGTCATGGGCGCGGCGGCCTTCATCATGGCCGAAATCATCGGCATCCCCTATCTCGATGTCGTCCGTGCAGCCTTCCTGCCCGCGATCATTTCCTATCTGGCCCTGTTCTGGGTCGTGCACGTCGAATCCATGAAGATGGGCATCAAGGCCATCCCGCGCAGCCAGCTTCCGCCCTTCTTCAAGACCTTGGTGCGGGGCTGTCACTTCATCATCCCGCTGGCGGTACTGATCTTTTTCCTGGTGATCGTGCGTCGCTCACCCGTGACCTCGGCGCTTCTGGCCATCGAGAGCCTGACCGTGATCATGCTGGTGCAGCGTCCGATCATCGCATTTTTGACCATGGGCGCCCATCGCCGCGCCGGTACCCTGGACCCGGCCGTAGACACCAAACGGTTCATCGCCGCCGCTGCCTGGCAGGGCCTCGTCGACATCTGGAACGGCCTGATCATGGGCGCGCGCAACATGATCTCCGTGGGCGTGGCCACTGCCACGGCCGGAATCATCGTCGGCGTGGTGACCATCACCGGCCTTGTCGGCCGTTTCATCACCCTCATCGACACCATCTCCATGGGCAACGTGGTCCTGATGCTCATCTTCACGGCCATAACCAGCCTGATCCTAGGCATGGGCATGCCGACCACGGCCAATTACATCATCATGGCCACCCTGACCGCGCCGGTCATCGTGCAACTCGGGGCCGACGCAGGGCTTGTCTTTCCCCTCGTCGCGGCCCACCTGTTCGTCTTCTATTTCGGCATTCTCGCCGACGACACGCCTCCGGTGGGGCTCGCCGCCTACGCGGGGGCGGCCATCGCGCGCTCCGACCCGATTAAAACCGGTGTGCAGGGTTTCGCCTATGACCTGCGCACCGCGATCCTGCCCTTCATCTTCCTCTTCAACACCGATCTCTTGATGATTTCGGGCGTGACAAGCACAGGAGACATCATCTGGCTGGACGACTACCTGCACATCGCCTGGATCTTCTTTTCCGGAACGATCGCCATGTTCGCATTCGCCTCGGCGATCCAGGGCTGGCTGGTCAAAAGCTGCAGCTGGGTCGAGCGCCTTGCCCTGCTGGCCATTTGCGCCACGACCTTCCGTCCGGGCGCCTTTGCGCCGTACCTGCCCTTCGACCGACTGGGAATGCAGATTCTGGGAGTTTGCGTTTTCTTCCTTTTGGTCGCTTGGCAAATGTCGCAAAAAAAGACTAAGAAAAAGAAAAAAGTCACCACCTAAAAAAGGCGAGGCGATTCATGTACAAACGTATTCTTGTCCCCATTGACTTGCAGGAGTCTGATGACCGCGCCCGTTGCATGGGCCTGGAAAGAGCAATTGAGCTTTGTCGCTTATACAAAGCACAGTTATACATTCTGACAGTTGTTCCGGACATGGGAATGCCGATTGTCGCCAACTATTTCCCACCAGACGCAGGAGACAAGATTGTCAGCGAGGCGGAGGAAATGCTGCACGACATGGTTGGTGTCTATATACCTGATGATGTGGAAGCCAATTATCTTGTTGCGCAGGGCTCGATCTACAGAAGAATTCTACGCATGGCTGAAAAAATAAATGCGGACCTCGTCGTCATGCCCGCACATCGCCTCAAACTGCAGGACTATCTCTTGGGCACGAACACGGCCAAGGTCGTCCGACATGCCGCGTGTTCCGTGCTGGTGGTGCGCTACGACTCCGAGGAGTCCTGCGCCATTTTCGACCAGTCGGGCGACTTCGAAGACGAAGAGTGACCCCAAGCCTTGGGACGGAGCTTTGCCCGCACCCTCAAACCGCCACACAGCCCGCGACGGATCGCGCGCGGCATCCCAAGACCGGGATGCCACTCGCGATCCGTCCGGGCTGATCATTTTTCCCGGCCACGAAACCGGCCCCTGGCCGGGCAGGATAGGCACCGCCGCCCCCTGAATCCCTGTTTTTTTGATGCGCGGGGCCCGATCCCGGCTCAAGCGCCTTTACATCCTGCCCCGCACCCTTCAGAATGATATTTTTTGAAGGAACCCCATGAACAAAACTGTCATCGTCATCGGCGGCGGACCGGCCGGTCTTCTGGCCGCTGCCAGCGCGGCCTCGAAAGGCACCTCGGTCACACTGCTCGAACGCATGGACCGCCCAGGCCGCAAGCTCAGAATCTGCGGCAAGGGTCGTGGCAATATCGGCAATACTGCGCCTCTGGATGAGTTCCTGACTCATTTCGGCAAGAATTTTCGTTTCCTGCGTCCGGCCCTGTCCCATTTTTTCACCAAAGACACGGTCGAACTGCTGCACAGCCTTGGCGTTCCGACCAAAGAAGAACGCGGAGGACGCCTTTTTCCCGCCAGCGACAGCGCCCAGGACCTGGTCGACGCTTTTGTGCGCAACGCCCGGACAAAAGG
Organism: Desulfomicrobium baculatum DSM 4028; assembly: GCF_000023225.1. NCBI lineage: Bacteria > Pseudomonadati > Thermodesulfobacteriota > Desulfovibrionia > Desulfovibrionales > Desulfomicrobiaceae > Desulfomicrobium > Desulfomicrobium baculatum. Next base: position 49,203 of record NC_013173.1, on the reverse strand, counting down.
CGTTACCATCCGCACCGGCTGCCGGGTACGCGGCATCAGCCGCAGGGAAGATGGTTTCGAGGTCGCCTTCGGGTCTCAGGTCCTCGCGGCAGACAGGGTCATCCTGACCACGGGAGGGGCCTCCTATCCTGCGACGGGCTCGACCGGCGACGGTTACGAGCTGGCCAAAAGCCTGGGGCACGCCATCGTGCCCATCGCTCCGGCGCTTATTCCGCTGATCACCGCCGGAGACACCGCCGCGAAGCTGCAGGGGTTGTCGCTCAAGAATGTTCGCGTCGAACTGCGCGTCGATGGCAAAAAGACCGGGGAAGACATGGGTGAGATGCTCTTCACCCATTTCGGGTTGTCCGGCCCCCTTATCCTGACCCTCAGCAAGGCCGCCGTACGGGCTGTGGACCAGCGCAAGAAGACCGAAATCCTGATCGACTTGAAGCCCGCCCTGGACCCCGCCAAGCTCGATGCCCGCCTGCTGCGCGACCTGGGCGAGCATGGCAAGATGCACATGGAGAACCTGCTGCGCGGACTGATGCCGCCCAAACTCATCCCGGTTTGCCTGGAGCAGACCCGTCTGGCCGCAGACAAGGCCGCCCACCAGATCTCGGCCGAGGAGCGCAAGCGTCTGCGGCTGTGGCTCAAGGAGCTGCGTTTCACCGTCAGCGGCTACCGACCCTTGCGTGAGGCAATCGTCACCTCCGGCGGAGTGGAACTGTCCGAGGTCAATCCCAAGACCATGCAATCGAAGGTCTGCCCGGGGCTCTTTCTGGCCGGAGAAGTGCTCGACATGGACGCCGACACGGGCGGCTTCAACCTGCAGGCGGCCCTGTCCACGGGCTACCTGGCAGGACTGAGCGCCTCCGATGCTCCCTGACCTTGCACGCACCCAGGTGTTGCGCTAGGAGTCTTACGGGACGTACGCTTTCCAAGGAGTTTGGCATGATCGACTTCAAAATTCCCGCGCCAAGGGGCATCCGCCGCACACGGCCCACGGCGAGGGCGGACGTGCAGGCGACCGAAGCGCCGGCAGCCCTGAACGCGCAGGTCTGAGCAAAAAGCCATGCCGCGCGGACAAAGCACCCTCCTGACGGAACTCAAAAGCCTCGTCGCCGCCATCGAAGTCAGCGCACGTGCAAACGACTCGGTCATGCTCAAAGCGCACCTGAAAGAGCTTGTTGCCTGGGCCAGGCAACTCATCCTGCGCGTGCCGCTCTCCTCGTCCACGCTGGCAGTGGAAAACGCCGGCTTGAAGCGCAGGCTGCGCGCGTCAAAAATCAGTTTCGACTCCATGATCTCCGCCTACAAGGCCATCCTGGACGCTTTTGAAACCTTTCGAGGGACCGTCGACCTTGTCCAGCAGACAAAGCGCCTGGAAGAACTCCCCGCGACGCTGGATGCCATCCGCAGGCTGCGCACTCTGCACACCCTGCACGTTGTTCTCGACCATGACCTTTTCGAGCAGCGCATCCCCAAAGGAGTCGGCCGGGCCTCGGCCGCCATGATCCGGGAACGCCTGAAACAATTCTCTCCGAGCCCGCACGCTCCAAGGCTCTTTCTCGGCGAGGTCAGGCATATTGAAAAACCCGGCTTTTTCCTCGGCCTCGATGAGGACCCGCCATCCGGTTCCTGCTTCATCTTTGCCCTCGGACACAAATACGTGCACTCCAAGATCATCGGAGTCGTGGCGGCCTACGATCCCAACCCAAGGCGCTACGCTCCGGACAAGGCCACGGATTTTCTGAGTCATTTCTGCGATATCCTGGCCTGCACCCTGATCACCGCCCTAGAGCACGCCCAGCTTGAGGAACTGACCGTTCGCGACGGCCTGACCGGGGTGAACAACCGCACGTACCTGGAACGCCATGCCGGGCGCATCCTTGATTTCGCGGCGCGCAAGAAGCTCCCGGTGCACCTGCTTTTCATCGACCTGAACGGATTCAAGGCGGTCAACGACACCCTCGGACACGAGGCGGGAGACGCCATTCTGGTGGCGGTGGCCAGAGCCCTCCAGGCCATGATCCGCAAATACGACATCCTGGTGCGCCTTGGCGGCGACGAATTCGTGATCCTGCTCCCGGACACGGACAAGCACATGGCCCGGGCATTCGTGACCCGCCTGCGCCAGACCCTGGCCAGCCTTGACGTTGGGCAGGTCTGCTCCCTGGACACCGATCTGCGGATTTCCGCCTCTGTCGGCTTAAGCCGTCACCAGCCTCCCCAGAGCCTGGAAAGTCTTATCAAGGCCGCCGATCAGAACATGTATGAGGACAAGACTCATGCGAAAGAAGGTCCGGCAGGCGATCATGCTGCCTTTATCCCAAAAACAGCCCCTCCCCCGGCAAGGACCGCGCATAAATATGATTGAACTCGACATCCCCGGATTCGGACAGCGCGCCCTGCACCACCTGGTGCTGGATTACAACGGCACCCTGGCTATCGACGGCCGGATTCAGCCCGGAGTCTCCTCGCGGCTGAGCCAACTCAAGCACGATTTACTGATCCACATCCTGACTGCGGACACTTTCGGCACTGTTCGCGCCACCTTCGGCCAAACCGACTTCACCGTGCACGTCCTCCCGGCCGGAGGCGAGCGCGAGGCCAAGGCCGAATATGTACGCGCGCTCGGAGTCAGTTCCTGCGTCTGCATGGGAAATGGCGCCAACGATGCCTCGATGCTTATGGAGGCGGGACTGTCCGTGGCCGTGCTCCAGCCCGAAGGCGTGGCCATGGCCGCACTCTCCTCGGCCCATATCCTGGTCCCCGGCATTGAAGCCGGCCTTGATCTGCTCTTGCACCCCACACGTCTCAAAGCCACCCTGCGCGCCTGAAGCTTGCTCTGGCCAGACGTGATCGAACTATTTTAAGTACGCATTACTAATAATGAGCATTGATTAATTCATGCCGAATACGTATGCATTGTACTACATAAATCGTATCACACAGCCTCAAGCGAGGAGGGCGCATGTTCAACACCCAGTCCATCAAATTCACCACCAAGCTGTTTACCGGGATACTGTCCATCCTGATATTGTCCCTGGTTTCGGTCATCGCGGTCACGAACATACTCGTGAAAGACGGGCTGGAAAGTCTCGGGCGGGACGCATTGGAAAATATCAACAACTCCGTTTTCGCCTCTCTGGAAACCCAGAACTCCCTTTTACTCGAAAAGCTCGTCGGCGACATGACCATTCTGGAAGGCGAGCTGGACCGCTACGGTTCTTTTGACCTGGACCCGAGCTACATGCTGGACCGAACCATCATCAATCAGGTCAGCAAGGAGTCCGAACAGGTCAGCATACCCAGGCTCATGCTCGACGGGACGGTCATGAACGGCAACACGGGCATCGTGGACAAGGTGCAATACATGACCGGCGGAGTGACCACCATCTTCCAGGTCATGGAAGACAAGCTCCTGCGGGTTTCCACCAACGTGCGCATCAACGAGACGGACCGCGCGGTGGATACATACATCCCCGCCGACAGCCCTGTGTACAAGACCGTCATGAGCGGAGAAACCTACACCGGCCGAGCCTTTGTGGTCGATGACTGGTATGTGACCTCATACAAGCCCGTCTACAACGCAGACGACAAGATCGTGGCCGTCCTCTTTGTGGGCCGTAAGATACTGACCCCACAGCTGCGCGAGATGCTGACCACCATCAAGGCGGGCGGAGCCGGCTATTTTTTTGTGTACAACTCCAAAGGAGAGGTGCTCATCCACCCCTCCCTCGAAGGGAAAAATATCTTTGAAGTTCCGGGGATCGACGAATTCTTCCGCAATCACAAGGGCGGATTCCTCGACTACGAATGGAATGGCGAACACAAGATCACCTATACCCGCCATTTCGAACCCTGGGACTGGCATCTTGCCGTCGGCCTGAGCGACGCCCAGATGATTCGGGGGCTGGACAAGGAGATCATCACCAAATGCATCTTCGTCGGAATCGGAGTCATGCTGCTCGGCGTGCTCATCGCGGTTCTTCTGATCCGCAGTATCGCAAGACCCCTGAACCAGCTCGCGGGCAAGAGCCTGCAGGTCGCCGAAGGCGACTACACCATCGCCTTCACCCACCCGGCCAAGGACGCCATCGGACATTTGTCGGACGCGCTGAACACCATGGTCGCCCGCACCAAGGACATGCTCGGGGAAATCAATACCGCCACGCAGTCCCTGGCCACGGCTTCCACGCAGCTGTCGGCCATATCCTCCCAGATGACTGAAGGGTCGGCCCAGACGGCGCACATGGCCACTACGGTCAGCAACGCGGCCGAAGAGGTCAGCGGCAACATGAATTCCGTATCGGCGGCCATGGAGCAGGCCTCCATGAACATGACCACCGTGGCCTCGGCGGCTGAAGAGATGTCCGCCACCATCCAGGAAATCGCCCAGAACTCCGAGCGGGCCAAGAACACCACGACCAACGCCGTGTCCAAGGCAAAGGCCGCCTCGGGCAGGGTCGACGAGCTTGGAGCGGCGGCCAAGGAAATCAGCCTCGTAACCTCGACCATCACCGCCATCTCCTCGCAGACCAACCTGCTGGCACTCAATGCCACCATCGAGGCGGCACGGGCGGGCGAGGCCGGACGCGGGTTTGCCGTCGTCGCCAATGAGATCAAGGAACTCGCGCAGCAGACCGCCAAGGCCACCGAAGACATCCGCGAGCGGATCACCGGCATCCAGTCCGTGACCACCCAGACCGTGGGCGACATCTCCGACATCACCGGGGTCATCGCCGAGATGAACGAAATCGTCGGCACCATCGCCGCGGCAGTGGAGGAGCAATCCGTGACCACCCGCGACATCGCCGAAAACGTCGGTCAGGCGTCCACGGGCATCACCGAGATCAACTCCAATGTGGCCACCAGCTCGTCCATGACCCATTCCATCAGCACCGACATCGAAAAAGTTCGCTCCGCCTCGGATGAGATGACCGCAAGCAGTCAGACCGTTCAGCAGAGCGCAATGGAACTCTCCGAACTCGCCGAGCGTCTGCGGGATCAGGTTTCGCGATTCAAGATCTAGGCCCGTCCAGCGGGCGGGAATGGGGGGCCATGCGGTCCCTTTTCCCGCCCGCGCACAGCTTCGCAAGCCTGGGACGCGGATTCTGTCCTCCCAAAAAAACGAATGATTCCAGAAGTTGCCACGTTATTTCGGATTGAAATCAAAAAAGTGTTTGACAAAGCCCAAGGGTCTACCTAGAAGCGTCTTCTCGTGTCGGGATGTAGCGCAGCCTGGTAGCGCACTTGAATGGGGTTCAAGGGGCCGGAGGTTCAAATCCTCTCATCCCGACCACACGAAATGCCCACATAGCTCAGTCGGTAGAGTGCGTCCTTGGTAAGGACGAGGTCAGCAGTTCAATCCTGCTTGTGGGCTCCAGATTATAAGCCGGTCTTAGGATCGGCTTTTTTCTTGCGTGCTATCCAACTTTTTCACAAACTTCTCTTTTGCCCCTCCCGCTGCTACTTCTGCACCGTCAGTTATCACTCTTTCCCTGCGAGGCGTACATGCATATCGGATCCTACACGTTTCAGGAATTCAAGAACAAAGCCGCCGAGTTTCACGGCTACCCCGCCCCCGGCCTTTTGATCGGCGGCTACATGGTCGAGATGGCCAAGGCCGCGCTGCCGCCGAACATCCTTTTCGAGGCCGTGGTCGAAAGCAAGAAATGCCTGCCCGACGCGGTGCAGCTTCTGACCCTGTGCAGCATCGGCAACGGCTGGATGAAGATCATAAACCTCGGCCGCTACGCCGTATCCCTTTTCGACAAGTACACCGGAGAAGGCGTGCGCGTCAGCGTTGACCTGGACAAGCTGGGAAACTGGCCCGAGATTGAAGGCTGGTTTTTAAAGCTCGTGCCCAAGAAGGACCAGGACACCGAGAAACTGTTCCGCGAGATCGAGACCGCCGGCGACACCATCCTGCGGCTGGAAAGAGTCACAGTGCAGAAGCGCCTGCTCGGACACAGCCACATGACCCGCATCGACCGCTGCCCGGTCTGCCACGAAGCCTACCCGGTCAGCGACGGAGCCATTTGCCGCGGCTGCCAGGGCGAGGCCCCCTACGAGCACTCCCGCGCCATGGCGGCCGAAGAATGCATGCCGACTCGCGTGCCCGTGGCCGAAGCCGTAGGGCGCAAGGCCCTGCACGACATGACCCGCATAGAACCAGGGGAAAGCAAGGGCCCGGAATTTCTGGCAGGACAGACCATCACCGCAGGCGATGTCTGCCGGTTGCAGCAGATGGGCCGCAACAGCATCTACGTGCAGGACGAGAGCCTGCCCCAGGGCGAGTTCGTGCACGAGAATGACGCGGCCGTGAGCTTTGCCGCACGCATGGCCGGGGACGGCATCAGGTGTTCGGGCGAGCCCCGCGAAGGCAAGATCGACTTCCACGCGGCCCAGTCCGGCCTGCTGCAGGTTGATCTTGAGGCCCTGGAACGCTTCAACCTGACCCCCAATGTCATGTGCGCCACGCGCCAGCACTGCGCCCTGGTCGAAGAAGGACGCCTGGTGGGCGGCACCCGCGCCATCCCCCTCTTTCTCACCCGTGACAACTTCAGCCGCGCCCTGGCCGCCCTGGGCGACGCGCCGATCATGTCCATCGCCCCCCTGCGCCAGGCCAAGGTCGGCGTGCTGGTCACGGGTACGGAAGTCTTCCAGGGACTGATCGAGGACCGCTTCGCGCCCATCATCCGCGCCAAGGCGGAAGCTCTGGGTTCCACGGTCGTGGGCGAGGAGTTCACTCCGGATGACCGTCAGGCCATTGCCGACGGAGTGAAAAAGCTGCTGGACCTGGGTGCGGACCTGATCGTGACCACGGCCGGGCTGTCCGTGGACCCTGACGACGTGACCCGCAAGGGTCTGGAAGACGCCGGCATGACCGACGCCCTGCACGGCGCGCCGATCCTGCCCGGAGCCATGACCCTCATCGGCCGCATCGGCAGCGTGCAGGTCATGGGCGTGCCCGCCTGCGCCCTCTTCTTCAAGACCACGAGCCTCGATGTGCTCCTGCCCCGACTGCTGGCAGGCGTACCCATCACCCGCCGCGACCTGGCCCGTATCGGCGAAGGCGGCGTGTGCCTGCAGTGCAACACCTGCACCTACCCCAAGTGCACCTTCGCCAAATAACTCATTTTCCATCATAAAATAAGCGCCCCCGTTTGCCGAAATTGGACAAACGGGGGCGCTTTTTTTCATACCCGAAAAGCGCGACCAAAGACCTTGCCCGGCCGAAAGCCATCGATTATCGAGCAGACATACATCTCGGAGGAATCATGATCAGTCTCGACCAGCTTCTCATCTTCAGCCTGACCTCGCTTCTACTCATCTTCACACCGGGACCGGACATCATCTACGTACTGACCCGGGGCGTGGCCCAGGGGCGCACGGCCGCCCTGGCCGCCGCTCTGGGCTTCAGCCTGGGCAACATCGGGCACACGCTTTTTGCGGTCTTCGGGCTCTCAGCCATCCTGGCCTCGTCGGCCACGGCCTTCACCCTGGTCAAGGTCGCGGGCGGCATCTACCTGCTCTACCTCGGCTACAAGCTCTGGACAGCCGACCCGGCGCTGGCCCTCTCCGCGCAAGGAGAACACAAGACGGCCCGCATCATCTTTCGCCAGTCCATTTTCGCCAACCTCTTGAACCCCAAGGTCGCGATCTTTTTCCTGGCCTTCTTTCCGCAGTTCGTGCGCCCGGCCCAGGGGCATCCGGCCATGCAGATGATGATTCTGGGACTGACCTTTGTCGTGCTGACCATGTTCGGCTTTGGCCTGGTCGCGCTGGGCGCGGGGGCTCTCAACTCCCGCCTGGCCGCGCGCCCCGCCCTCTCGGCCTGGCTGCACAAGGGCGCGGGCGCCATCCTCATGCTGCTCGGCCTGCGTCTGATCTGGGCCGACCGCTAGGCCTGAAAAAAGGCGGGCCGCATCCGGTCCGCCTTTCATCTTCTTGCTCCGAAAAAGCTACATCCAGCGCTTCCTGGCCAGCAGCAGCCAGGCCAGCAGGCATCCGCCGACGGTGATCCCGGAGACGATGGCGAAGGCATGCGTCGAGCCCTGAAACGGCGTTGCGATGTTCATGCCGTAAACGCCCGAAATGATGTTGGGAATCATGAGGATGATGGTGAAGCCCGTCAGAAACTTCATGACCATGTTCATGTTGTTGGAGATGATGGAGGCGAACGCGTCCATGGTCCCGGACAGGATGTCGCTGTGGATCTTGGACATGTCGATGGCCTGCCGGTTCTCGGTGATGGCGTCCTCCAGCAGGTCGGACTGATCCTCGGTCAACTGGATGGTGCGCATGCGCAGGACCTTGTCCATGATGATGTCGTTGGCCTTGAGCGAGGTCGTGAAATAGACGAGGCTCTTCTCGATGCCCAAAAGCTCGATCAGCTCCTCGTTGCGCATGGATTGCTGCAGCCGCTGCTCGATCACGTCGGAGCGCCTGATGATGTCTTTCAAGAAACGCAGGTAGATGAGCGACGTGCGCTGCATGAGGTGGATGGCGAAACGCATCCTGTCCGCCGTGTCCACGATGCGGGTGCGGCCGTTCAAAATCCCGGTGACCAGATCCTGCGGAGAGCGGCAGACCGTGACCACGGCCGTGGGCGTGATGATCACGCCGATGGGCTGGGTCAGGTAGGGAATGCGGTGATCGGAGACATTCTCCACGGGCACGCGCAGGACCAGGAGCAGCACCCCGTCCTCCAGCTCCAGGCGGGCGCGTTCGTCGACGTCCAGAGGATCGGTCAGATGGTCGAGAGGGATGCCGAGCAGGATGGACGTACGCTGCAACTCCTCTTCGGAGGGGTTGATCAGATTGACCCAGCAGTCGGCGTCGAGGTGCTCCTGCGGAGACAGAATTCCATCGATGGTCTTATGGATTGTGATCATATCGTGAGTCCTTCAAATGGTATGAACAGGCAAAAAAATACGCCGGGTTCATGAACAACCCGAACGTGGCCCAAAACCGATTTGAAGAATCACGAGTACGGGTCCGCGCAGCGGTCCGCAGCCCGGGGCAACTGCCCGGAGCGGATGAAACGGCGGCAAAAGACCGCACGGGAACGAAAAGTGTGGGAAAGCATGATCCACCTGCCGCAGCGCCGAGGCTCCGTCAGGCGGCCTGGTCAGGCGCGATGAGGACGGGAAGCTCGACGAAAAAGTTTACGATGTCGGTAGTAGGGCCTAGGGCCGCAACTGTCGCCAGAATCCACTGTGATCTCCTTTGCATGTCGCCCGGACACCATGTCCGGGACACAAAAACGATGGACACCCACCTACGCGCGACACTTTCAAAAGGCAAGTCCAATGCCGTAGTTTTTATTGCAACCGTCCAAAAAAGCTCCTGAAATCCGCACCTGACGCGTTGCCCTTGAAAGAAATTTAACGTAAGCGCAGTTAGTTATTTCACAGTGGCCCCCTTTTTTCATGACCTCGGGGACGCATCCCCTTCAGAGCGCCAGGATGAACCATGATTTTCGACAACATCCGGATGAAGCCCAAGCTCCTGTTCCTGTTCATCATGACCGGAATAGTTCCTCTGGGCATCGTGGCCCTCATCGGCAGCTATTCCGCGTCCAACGCCCTCCTCGATCTGGCCTTTGAACAACTCGGCAGCATCCAGGCCATCAAGCGCGACAAATTGCAGACCACTCTGACCGAACGCATAAACGGACTCAAACTCATGGCCGGGCTGAGGCAGACCCAGCAGGCAGTGGACGACCTGAACGCGCTCGGCGAGGAAGACCCGGCCCAACCCTACCCCATCGAATCCAGTGCCTATCAAAGAATCCACGGCAGATACGATTCCCAGCTCAAGGGCTACATCGCCGTCAACGGCTTTGAAGACATCTATCTGATCGACCGCCACAGCGGCACCGTCATGTACGCCGCCGGCCAGGGCGAGGAGCTTGGCACCAGCCTGGCCACCGGGCGCTACCGCCATACGGCCCTGGCCAGGCTTTGGGAGAGGGTCCTGCGCAGTGGAAACGTGGCCTTCGAGGATTTCAGCGCCTACGAGCCAAGCGGGGGAAGTCAGGCCGCCTTCATCGGCTATCCGGTCCTCGACCTGCAGGGCGGCGTGGCCGGAGTCATCGCCGCGCGCGTTTCGGGCGAGTTCATCAACCAGATCATGCCCTCGCGGCAGGGCCTGGGCAAGTCAGGCGAATCCTATCTGCTGCGCTGGCTCGAATCCCAAAAAAAGTTTGAGATGCGCAGTGATATCCAGACGATGGGCAATGGCCTCTACGTCATCGGCTACACCCTGCCTCGCACGCCGGCATACTGGCATGACGCCGTGGACAAGGGGTTTGACGGAGGAGGCGGCACCTACGAAGACAGCGCGGGCACTACGGTGCTGGTGGCCTTCAATACGCTGGACGTGCTGGGCACCAACTGGATTCTCATCTCCAAGATCAACAAGGGCGAAATTCTGCGCCCCATCTGGACGTTCCTGCTGATCATCTGCGTCACCGGCGCGGTGCTGGCCCTCATGATCGCGCCCGGCGCCTACGGCCTGGCCAAGGGCATCAGCCAGCCTTTGGAACAGGGCGTGAACTTCGCCGAGGCCATCTCCGCCGGAGACTTGAAGGCCCGTCTGGATCTGCGCCAAAAGGACGAACTGGGCATGCTGGCCAAAGCCCTGAACAGCATGGCCCGCAACCTGCGCGACATGGACTGGCTCAACCAAGGCAAAACAGGCCTCGACGACACCCTGCGCGGTGAACACAGCCCGCAGGAACTGGCCCGGCTCTTCATCTCATTTCTGTGCAAGCATCTGGACAGCCAAATCGGGCTCTTTTTCCTGCATGATGACGGCGAACTGGTGCTGACCTCTTCCTATGCCTTCACCAACCGGCAAGGCCAGTTCTCCCGGCTGCGCGTAGGCGAAGGGCTGGTCGGCCAAGCTGCGCTGGAAGGGGAAATTTTGACCTTCGCCCGGGTCGAAGACGGGGCGCCGCCTTTTCATTTCGGCCCCGGCGAAATCGTCCCCGCCCATTTTCTGGCCGCGCCCGTGTTCATGGGCAAGGAATTGCTCGGCGCATTCCTCGTCGGCCGCGAGTACGCATTTTCGCCCCTGCACAGGCAGTTCATCACCGACATCGCCAAGAACACGGCAGTTCTCTTCAACATGGCCACCTCGCGGGGCATGATCGCGGACCTGTTGCGGCAGGCGCAGGAACAGCAGGAGATGCTGCGCGTGGCCAACGAGGAGCTCGAAGAACAGACCAACATGCTTAAAGAGTCCCAGAGCGAGCTGCAGGCCCAGCAGGAAGAGCTGCAGGTCACCAACGAGGAACTGGCCGAGCAGACCCGCGCCCTCAAGGAATCCGAGCGGCGGATGCAGGATCAGCAAAACGAGTTGCGCTCCGTGAACGACAAGCTGGGCGAACGGGCCATGGAACTCGAAGAACAGAAGAGCGCCATCCGCCGCAAGAACAAGGAGCTGCTGCGCGCCCAGGAGCAACTCAAGCTCAAGGCCCAGGAACTGGAGAGCGCGAGCAGATACAAATCCGAATTCCTGGCCAACATGTCCCACGAGCTGCGCACCCCGCTCAACTCCATCCTCATCCTGTCCCAGCTGCTGTCGCACAACAAGGAAGGCAACCTTTCCCCGAAACAGACGGAAGCGGCCTCGGCCATCAACTCTTCGGGCGCGGACCTGTTGCGCCTCATCAACGAGATTCTCGACCTGTCCAAGGTCGAGGCGGGCAAGGTCGAACTTCATCTGGAGGAAATGCCGCTGACATCCATGATTTCGGACCTGCAAAGGGTCTTCAAAGGTGTCGCGGTGGAAAAAGGCGTTGCTTTTCTCGTCGAACAGGATCCGGCCCTGCCCGAAACCATGCTCACGGATACGCACCGGCTGCAGCAAGTCCTGCGCAACCTCCTGTCGAATGCCTTCAAGTTCACGGACCACGGCAGCGTAACCCTGTCCATCTCCCGCCCCGGACCGGAAGTCGATCTGCCCGAAGGCATCCCCTCGGCCGAAGAGGCGATCTGCATCGCGGTCACGGACATGGGCATCGGTATCCCGGAGGACAAGCAGGGCACTATCTTTGAGGCCTTCCGTCAGGCCGACGGAAGCACCAGCCGCAAATACGGCGGGACGGGCCTCGGGCTATCCATTTCCCGGGAACTGACCAAGCTTCTCGGCGGAGAAATCCGCCTGCGTAGTCAGGAGGGCAAAGGCTCGACCTTCAGCCTGATCCTGCCTTTACGCCACCACGCCGACGCGCCCACGGACGAAATCCGTCCCCGGGTGTCCGCCCCCGAGCCAAAAATGACGCCCCACCAGCCTGCAAAGACGCAAGCCGAGGCGCCCATTTCCTATCTGCAGGACGATCGCGCCAATCTGAAGCCCGGCGACAAATCGCTCCTCATCATCGAGGACGACCAGCATTTTGCCCGCATCCTGAGAGACCAGGCGCGGGAGATGGGATTTAAAGCCCTGCTGGCGGCCGACGGCGAAACCGGCCTGCACTTTGCCGACTTTCATGGTCCGAGCGCCATCATCCTCGACAACATCCTGCCGGGCATGAATGGCTGGACAGTGATGGAACGGCTTAAAAACGATCCCAAGACGCGGCACATCCCCCTGTCCTTCATCTCCGCGGAGGATCGCAGCCTGGAAGCCATGCGCATGGGCGCGCTGGCCTTCCTGACCAAGCCCGTAGAACTGGAAACGCTGCGCACGCTGCTCGAAAGGATTGACTCGTTCATCAAGAAGCCCATGCGCAGGCTGCTCGTGGTCGATGACGATGCCTTGCAGCGGGAGTCCATCCGCGCACTGATCGGCAATGGCGACGTGGAGACCGTGACCGCGGCGTCAGGCGCGGAAGCTTTGGGACTGCTCAAATCCCAGAACTTCGATTGCATGATCCTGGACCTCGGGCTTAACGACATGTCCGGCTTTGACGTGCTGCGGACACTGCGCTCCGGGCCGACGCCGTCCACCCTCCCCGTGGTCGTCTACACCGGCCGGGACCTCAGTGAAGAGGAGGAGCGCAGGCTCTCGCGGTACGCAGAAAGCATCATCGTCAAGGGGGCGCGCTCCCCCGAGCGTTTGCTGGAAGAAACAACGCTCTTCCTGCACCGCGTCCAGGCCAATCTGCCCCAGGAAAAGCAGCGCATGCTCCGGACGGATACGGAGCCCGAATCCGTGCTCGACGGCCGCACAGTGCTCGTGGTCGATGACGACATGCGCAATATTTTTGCGCTGACGAGCGTTCTCGAAGAAAAAGGGATGCAGGTCGTGGTCGCCAGGGACGGCAGCGAAAGCCTGACCAGGCTGCGTGAAAATCCCGAAATCGACCTGGTCCTCATGGACATCATGATGCCGGTCATGGACGGCTACGAAGCCATGCGTGAAATCCGCAAAGATCCCAAGCTCAAAGACCTGCCCATCATCGCCCTGACCGCCAAGGCCATGAAGGGGGACAAAAACGCCTGCATCGAGGCCGGGGCCAACGACTATCTGGCCAAACCCGTGGACATGGACAAGTTGCTCTCGCTGCTGCGCGTCTGGCTGTACCGGAAATGAACGTCCATCCCGAGACCGAGCGCATCGAACTGCGCCTGCTGCTGGAAGCCATCTACCTCAAATACGGGTATGACTTCCGCAATTACTCCATGGCCCACCTCAAGCGACGCGCCGAGTACCGACTCAGCCTGTCCGGGCTGGGTTCCATCTCGCAGTTGCAGCACGCGGTCCTGCATGACGAAAACATGTTCCTGATTTTTCTGCAGGATCTGTCCATCAACGTCTCGGAGATGTTCAGGGACCCGCCGTTCTACAAGGCGCTCAGAAACGATATTCTCCCCATGCTGGGCACCTATCCGTCCTTCAGGATCTGGCATGCGGGCTGCTCCGCCGGGCAGGAAGTCTATTCCATGTCCATCCTGCTGCACGAGGCGGGAATGCGCGAGCGGGGGCAGATCTACGCCACGGATTTCAACCGCGCCATTCTGGAACAGGCCCGGGAAGCCGCCTTTCCGCTGGCGCAGCTCAAGGACTACACGACCAAATACCAGCAGGCGGGCGGGGAAAACTCTTTTGCCGACTACTATGCAGCCAACGACCAGCGCGCGGTGCTGCGCCCGTTCCTGAAGGACCGGATCTTTTTTTCCGAGCACAACCTGGTCACGGACGGAGTTTTTGGCGAAATGCACCTGATCGTCTGTCGCAACGTACTCATCTACTTCGACCGCGAGTTGCAGGACAGGGTGGTGGGCCTTTTTGTGGACAGTCTGTGCCCAGGCGGGTTTTTGTGCCTGGGAAGCAAGGAAAGCCTCAAATTTTCCAAACATGCGGACAAATTTGAAGTCGTGCGGGAAAAGGAAAAAATATACCGCAAGCGCAGGGACGCATGAAGAGAGCGTTCAAGGCAGTGGTCGTCGGAGTCTCTTCCGGGGGGCTTGAAGCCCTCAAGATTTTTGTCCCGGGACTGCGCAAGGATCTGGCCGTGCCGGTCCTCATCGTGCAGCACCTCTCGCCGCAGGCGGACTCCTATCTGCCTGCGCGCCTGGACGAGGTGAGCGGACTCACCGTCAAGGAGGCCGAGGACAAGGAGCTGTTGCAGGCCGGCGTGGCGTACGTGGCGCCACCCGATTATCACCTGCTGGTGGAGGCGGACGGGAGCCTGACCTTGAGCGTGGACCCGAAAGTGAATTTCTCACGGCCCTCGGTGGATGTACTGTTCGAGACCGCGTCCGACGCTTTCGGAGCCGCGCTCATCGGCGTAGTCCTGACTGGGGCCAACCAGGACGGAGCCAAAGGACTGGCCCGCATCAAGCGCCGGGGAGGGGTGGCCATCGTGCAGTCACCGGAATCGGCCCAGGCAGAAGCCATGCCAAGGGCCGCCCTGGAGTCCACCAACGTGGACCATGTTTTGCCCCTACGCGACATCGCCCCCTTTCTGAACAACCTGATTGGACCGAGCCATGACAACACCACTTGATATCTTGATCGTGGACGATCGCCCGGAAAACCTGCTGACCCTGGAACACCTCCTGGAAAACCCGGAGCTGAACATCGTGCGCGCGGGCTCCGGTCAGGAAGCCCTGGCCCGCCTGCTCGACCACGATTTCGCCCTGGTGCTTCTGGACGTGCAGATGCCGGACATGGACGGATTCGAGACGGCGGAACTGATGCGCGGCAACAAGCGCACCCGGCACATCCCCATCATCTTTGTCACCGCCAGCCATACCGAGCATCAACACATATTCCGCGGGTACGATTCCGGGGCCGTGGACTATCTGTTCAAACCCCTGGACCCGCAGATGCTCTACTGCAAGGTCCGAATATTTCTCGAGATTCATCGCCAACGTCAGGCCCTGCAGTGCAAGACGCGGGAGCTTGACGCCAGGATCGCCGAACTGAACCTGCTGCAGGCCGAGCTGGAAGAAAAAAATCGCCAGCTGCAGCTCTTGTCATCCCTGGACGGGCTGACGGGCATCCCCAACCGGCGTCAGTTCGACGAAATGCTCTCCCTTGAGTGGAGCCGTATGGCGCGTGAGAAAACCCCCCTTTCACTCATTATTCTGGATGTGGATCATTTCAAGCTTTTCAACGATCGCTACGGCCACCTGGCCGGAGACAGTTGCCTGCGTCGCGTGGCCTTGGCCTTGGCGACCATGCTGAGGCGCCCCGCCGACATGGTCGCGCGCTACGGCGGGGAAGAATTCGCGGCCATCCTGCCGGGCACCAGCCTTGAGGGAGCGCAGGTGGTGGCGGAGAGCATGCGCCAGACCGTGACCGAGCTTGCCATCGAACACCTGGATTCGCCGGTCCGGGGCGTGCTCACCGTCAGCCTGGGTGTGAGCTCGGTCATCCCGATTCCCGGATGCATTCCCGCAGACCTGATCCAGGCCGCGGACCAGGGACTCTACCAGGCCAAGCAGGAAGGCCGTGACCGCTGGGTCCGCGCCGATTGCGTGCCCCTGTCCTGCCGGTCGCCCTGGAAATAGGCGCTTCCCCCTGCAAAAGCCATTGCTTGGTGACAGCGGAGCACATGAAATGACGACGCCCAACTCATCGACTCCCAACGCATACTGGATTCTCGACGGGCAAGGCCATGGAGCGCTTCAGGCCTGGATGCCGGGACAAGACGTACCGCAAGAAAACGGCCTTGCATGGTTCCACCTGAACTATGCCGACGCAACAGCCCGAGACTGGCTGCTGCGATCCGAACTGCTGAGCATTCCCGTGGCCGAGTCCCTGCTGGATGAGGAAACACGCCCTCGCGTACTTCATCACGGCGAAGGGCTGCTCTTGACGCTGCGCGGAGTGAACCTCAACCCCGGCGCCGAACCCGAGGACATGGTCTCCATACGAATCTGGATCGAGGAAGGCCGGATCATCTCCACGCGCAAACGCCGGCTCAAATCCGTGAAAGCTGTCCAGACCTTGCTCGAAGCAGGGCAGGGTCCGCGAAGCAGCGGGGAATTCCTGGCGATGCTCCTGAGGCTCATGACGGACAACATCGGTGAGGTCATCGAAGCATTGGAAGACAAAATGGCCGAGGTGGAAGAGAAAATCGTCGAACATCGCGGAGCCACGGCCCGCGAGAATCTGGCGGATCTGCGCAGGCAGGCCATCGCGCTACGCCGCTATCTCGCGCCGCAGCGCGAAGCCCTGTCACGGCTGACCACCGAGCAGGTGCCATGGATGAGCCCGGACGATCATTTCCGCATCCGCGAAACCACGGACGAACTTATCCGGCACATAGAAAATCTTGACGCGGTTCGTGAACGCGCGGCCCTCGCCCATGAGGAGTTTGTGAACCACGCCACGGAGCAGTTGAACCGGCGCATGTTCATGCTCTCCGTGGTGACGGTCATCTTCCTGCCGCTGGGATTTTTGACGGGACTTTTCGGCATCAATGTGGGCGGTATCCCCGGAGCCGCGAGCCCATGGGGATTTGCCGCTTTCTGTCTGGGTGTCGCGCTGGCCGCGGCGGGCATCGTCCTGATCTTCAAGCGGTCACGCTGGCTATAAAAAAAGACGATTGATCATTCCAAGCATGGATTACAGCGCAGCGCCACCATGGCACGTACGCAAAGGATCTGATCAATCGTCTTGACCGCTCTCTAGCATCCCGGCGCGCTCCTCTGCAAGAAAGGATTACGTTTCCCGCTCATCGTTCAATCTGTCGAAATATCCGCTCAATCGGGGCACGCTACGCACCTGGATGCTTGGAAAACCTGCGGCGCGAAGCACATCTTCCAATGCATGGTGCAGGCGGGATGAATCAATCTCACGGCCAAGATGCAATTCATAATCTCCTGTAGCGCAGAGTCGCAGCCGAAAGGGGAATTCCTCATATCCGGCCTCTTGAAGCCTCTCTTCCACAACCCGCTCCCCTGCGGCCAGACGCACCAGCAATTGCGAGTCCGGAGTCCGGCCATACGGCAGACGCGTGAGCAGACAGGCCCGGGCCTGCTGGTCCGGACGCGCAAGGCCCGTCCGCCTGGCCAACTCACGAATCATGTCCTTGGTCAGCCCGGCATCGGCCAAAGGAGAGCGAATACCCAGTTCGAGCAGCGCTCGCCGGCCAGGGCGGAACTCCTTCGCATCCGAAAAGTTGGAGCCGTCACAAACAGGCGCTGTGGCGACGGACAGGATCTGCTCGAAAAGAAAACGCTTGCAGGCGTAGCATCGCTCCTTCGAGCCGGTCGCGACTTCGGGCAGATGCAACGGGTCACACCGCAGCAGTCTGACGCCCAGCCCCCTGCTCGCGGCCCAGGCGAGGGCGTATTCAGACTCTTCGGGCGCAACATGAGGACCGCAGACATGCACCAGCTCCACCGGCACCCCGGCCTGCAGCCCCGCGTGGGCCAGGAAGCGACTGTCAATCCCTCCGGAACAGGCCACGGTCAAAGGGCCTATTTCGCCCAGCAGACCGATCAGATCATCCCAGGCAAAATCGACATTACGCATCGGCATAACCGCTCCTTATTTCAAATGGATTTTTCTTCAATGTTTCCTCTTCCCTGCCCGTCAAAAACACCGTAAGCGACCGCCATGAGCCACTTCAGCGCAATCCACGAAATTGACGCGGGGGAATTTTCAGTCCGCAGCGTCTTGATTCGAGGCACCCGCTTTTGCCTGATTTGGGACACCCTGACCAGCCCGCGCGACATGACCCGCTTCGCCGAAATCTGCGCCGGGCAGCAGTGCATAGTCGTCTACAGCCACGCCGACTGGGACCATGTGCAGGGCACGGCGGCCTTGCAGAGCCCGATTATCGTCGGCCACGTGGGCTGCGCCCATCGCTTCGGCATCGAGGCCCGGCAGACCCTGGCCGACATGCAAGCCCGCGAACCGGGCAAATGGGACGAGGTCAAGCTCATCCCCCCGCACATCACCTTCGAGAGCCGCCTTGATCTGGACCTTGGCGGCATCACGGTCCAGCTGCACGCCCTGCCTGGGCATACCCCGGATACCATCGTGGGTTTCATCCCGGAAATGGAACTCCTGCTGGCCGGGGACGCGGTGGAGTCGCCCCTGCCCTGCGTGCCCGCAGACTGCGACCTTGATGCATGGATAGAGGCGCTGCGCCGCTGGCGCAAGCACGAAGGGGTCGGCAAGGTCATTCCATCCCATGGCCCGATGGGCGGCAAGGACATTCTGGACAGCACCATCGACTACCTCGACGGCCTGCGCCGAGGCGAAAACAGAGTCTTGCCTGAAGGGCTGTCTGCGTTTTACGCCAGTACGCACCTGGACAACATGAAAAACCGTAGCACCGGCACCGGATCGTAAGCCGCTTGTTTCCATTCAACTTTCAATATCAACCGAGGAGATCTCGATGAAGGTCGTCTTTCACCTGGACCTGGACGAAGAAAAGGTTCTGCGCATCGCCCTGACCAACATGGAAAACCTGCGCGCCGCCAAACCAGGAGCACGCATCAATCTGCTGGTCAATGGACCCGCGGTCAAATTTTTCCGCAAGAACGGCGAGGATGAATTCCTGGAGCGCATCAAAAACCTGATCCAGGCCGAGGTAACGGTCTTCGTGTGCCAGAACGCCCTGCGCGCCTTCGACATCTCCGAAACAGACCTCTGTCCCGGATGCGAAACCGTGCCCGCCGGAGTGGTCGCCCTGATTAAACTGCAGCAGCAGGGCTGCGCGTACATCAAACCGTAAACCCACCGGCCATCATCCCCTCATTGCCGATAATCCGCGAATTTCCGTAGGGGCGGCCCCACGTGGCCGCCCTCTTCCCCGTGGCCGCCCTGCATCACGCATCCCGAAAACGGGCAGGCGCGGGGAAAAGAGGGCAGACACGCAGGTCTGCCCCTACGGGGCATTCGTCACAACCACGACCGCATTCCCCCGCGCATCACATTTCGCAAAAAAATTATTCATCACGCCTAACATTTTTATTGACTTCCCACCATCCGCCCGCATAATAAGTTCGTCACGACAAACACTTCCCGGAGACGATATGAATTTCGACATGCTCATCACCCTAGGCATCATAGCCGCTGCGGCCGTCTATCTCCTGCGCCGCCATTTCAAGAAAGGCAACCCGTGCTGCGGATGTTCCGGTTGTTCAGGCACGCTCGAACCAAAGCCCCTTCACGACTGCTGCCCCAAAAAAGACTGACCGGACGCCTCATTCGTGTCGACACGCCTCTGCCCAGAGGTATTTTTTTTTATCCATGCGATTAGACACAACTAACTTGGAGCCCCCATGCAGCAACCCATCACCCTCAGATCCATGCAGGCCAATCAATCCGGCATCATCGATTCCATCAGCGCTTCCGGCGAGCTTGGCCGACGCATTCGCGACATGGGGCTTGTGCCCGGCACCCAGGTCACCATCATGGGCCGCGCCCCGCTCAAGGATCCGGTGGCCTTAAGGCTGCGGGATTTTACCCTGACCCTGCGCAACAATGAAGCCGACCAGATCATGGTCAACGTCAACACAAGCGGAGAAAACGTTTCATGAACGCCACCATGGCCCTGATGGGCAACCCCAATTCCGGCAAGACAACCCTGTTCAACAACCTGACCGGCGCGCGCCAGCATGTGGGCAACTATCCAGGGATCACCGTGGAAAAACGCGAAGGCCGCCTCAAGATCGATGAGCTCGACATCACCGTGGTCGACCTGCCGGGCACCTATTCCCTGACCGCCTACACCCAGGACGAACTGGTGGCGCGAAATTTTCTGATCGAGAAAAATCCCGACGCCGTGGTCACGGTGCTGGACGCCACCAATCTGGAGCGCTCGCTCTATCTTGTGCTCCAAATCCTGGAACTCGGCACTCCGGTCATCGTGGCGCTGAACATGATGGACGAGGTCCGCCGCAAAGGCGTGATCATCGACACGGGGCGTCTCGCAAAACTCCTGGACACGCCGATTCTCGAAATGGTGGCGCGCACGGGGGAAGGCCGCGAAGAGCTGCTGAAAGAAGCGCGCAGGGCCGTGCTCGAACGGCGCCCCACGCGCACGGAGCTACGCATCTCCTACGGCCGTGACCTCGACGAGACGTTGGACGCCATGCAGACCGTGATCGAGTCCTCCAATTTCATGGACGGGCGCTACCCGTCCCGTTGGCTCAGTCTCAAATACCTGGAAAATGATGCCGAAGTCCTTGCCCAGGGCCAGTCAACGCCGGATGTGCATTCGCGGCTGCTGCAGATGACCGCCGCCCTGGCCGAGCATTGCCGCAAGACCCTGAACACGGAGCCGGAGTGCCTCATTGCCGACTACCGTTACGGGTTCATCACCGGGCTCTTGAAGGACGGAGTTGTGACCCGGCCCACCACCCAGGCCCGCTTCGACATCACGGACAAGCTCGACGCCGTGCTGACGAACCGCCTGGCGGGGCCTTTTCTCATGTTCGCCATAATCTACCTGATGTTTGAACTGACCTTCACCCTGGGTGAGATACCCATGGGCTGGGTGGAGTCCTTTTTTGGCTGGCTGAGCGAAACGGCCACATCCATACTGCCCGAGGGGCTGCTCAGCTCGCTCATCGTCTCCGGCATCATCGACGGCGTAGGCGGTGTGCTCGGCTTCACCCCGCTGATCATGATCATGTTCTTCTTTCTCTCCTTTCTGGAGGATTCGGGCTACATGGCGCGCATGGCCTACATGCTCGACCGCGTCTTCCGCATCTTCGGCCTGCACGGCTGCTCGGTCATGCCCTTCATCATCTCCGGCGGCATCCCCGGCGGCTGTGCCGTGCCCGGAGTCATGGCGGCCCGTACCCTCAGAAGCCCCAAGGAGAAAATCGCCACGGTCCTGACCGCGCCTTTCCTAAGCTGCGGCGCCAAGGTGCCCGTCTTCCTGCTCCTGGCCGCGGCCTTCTTTCCGGGCTCCGGAGCCAGCGCCCTGTTCTGGATCACCCTCGGCGGCTGGGTCATGGCCCTGCTTGCGGCCCGGCTCCTGCGCTCCACCGTGATCAAGGGGGAGGCCACGCCCTTTGTCATGGAGCTTCCGCCCTACCGCATGCCCACCTTGAAAGGCATGTGCCTGCACACCTGGGAACGGGTCTGGCAGTACATCAAAAAGGCCGGCACCGTGATCCTGGCCATCTCCATCCTGCTCTGGGCGGCCATGACCTTTCCCGGCCCGTCCGAGGAACAGACCGCCAGATTCGCGGATGAACGCCTCGCCACCCAGGCCATGAGCTGGGACAACGACCAGGCCCTGGAAGAAGCCCTGACAGAAATCGACAACGCCGAAGCCCAGGAGGCCCTGCGTTCCTCCCTGGCCGGCATGGTCGGCACGGCGCTGGAACCCGTGTCGAGGCCCGCTGGCTTCGACTGGCGCACCAACATCGCCCTGCTGGGCGGATTCGCGGCCAAGGAAGTCATCGTTTCGAGCCTCGGCACCGCCTACTCCCTGGGCGAAGTGGACCCGGAAGAGAGCACCGGGCTGTCCGAAAAACTGCGCACCGACCCTGCCTGGAACATGTGGGTGGCGGTGAGCCTTATTGCCTTCGTACTGCTCTACGCCCCGTGCTTCGTGACCGTGGCCGTCATTGGCCGCGAGATCGGCTGGAAATGGGCCGCCTTCTCCGTGGGCTTCAACACGGTCCTGGCCTACGGAGTGTCCGTGACCATCTATCAGGTCGGCATGACCCTGTAGAAACGTTTTCCCTCAATCCCCTCCTCCCTCCCGGAGCGGCAGAGCATCGCCCTGCCGCTCCGGGACTTTTTTTTCCGGCGTCATCCCGGCACGCCCCCCTCCCTCACCAATACAAAGACCCCGCGCACAAGCACAGGGTCGTCATCGGGCGTTCTTATAACGCAGGCTATCTTCGCAGGCGGCTTGATCTCAAGCCGGTGTCATCATCCTACCGAGGAAAAAACCATGGCGGCATGCACGCCCACCACGCAGGCGGCGGCCACAAGACCCAGAATCAATCTTTTACCAAAATCTGCAAGCATTTCTGCTCCTTAAGATGCATGTACACAAAAAAATCGCCCTTGCCGAGGCGGCTTGGGAGCACCATCTGCCGACCAAGTCGTCGTTACCTAGCGTGAGCACGTAACACTGTCCATGAGATTTTATGCGTAAAAAAAGCCCTTGCCGAAAGAATCCGGCAAGGGCTTGAGATATCACGTTGAGGCGAAGTCATCCTTCACCTCGCGCGCTGGCGAATCATTCTTCAATCTGAGCGGCGGGGTCCTTGTACAGGGCCGGATCAACTCCAAGAGCCGTGATCAGGTTGCCTGACAGGGCCAGAAGCTTGTAGGCCGCGATCTGCTCATTCACGCTGGAAGTGACCAACTGACTGGAAGACTGGAACACTTCGTTCTCGGAATCGAGCACATCGAGCAAGCTGCGCTGTGCCACGCCGAACTGCTCCAGGTAGATCCCCTTGGTGTCGCGGTTGTACTGCACGGCCTCGGTGTATTCCTTCACTTCGCTCAGCGAGGACTTGTACTGCGCCCAAGTGGTCTTGGTCTCGTTCTCGACCGCAAGGGTCAGGTCGTACTTGTCGGCTTGGGCCTGGCGCTTGCGGGCTTTGGTAGCCTTGTGAGCGGCGACATCGGAGCCACCATTGAACAGATTCCAGTTGAAGCGGACCATGGCCGCGTCAGTGCGCTCCCAATATTCCTGATTTTCAACGCCGTCCGAATAAGAGGAAGACAGTTCGGCATAAACGTAAGGATGATAATTCGCCTTGGCGATGTTGACGCGCTCGGTTTCAGCGTTGACGTCTTCACCTGCGGCATTGATCTTGGGATTGTTGCCGATGGCCTGGGCAGTCATTTCATCCAGAGAAGCGGGAATGAGGTTCTGCGGATAGGGCGCCATGGCGATCTTGCCGGGCAGGACTCCGGTCAGACGCTGGTATTCATTCAAGGCTGCCTGCAAAGCCGTACGGGTCTTTTCGATGGAGGCCTGGGCCATGGACAGGCGGGCCTGGGTCTGTTTCACGTCGGCCACGCTACCCGCACCGGCCTCTTCGCGTTCCTGCAGAGAGCCCAGAATATCGCGATGGGCCTTGGCGTTTTCTTCGGCCAGGAAGAGCAGTTCACGCTGACGGTAAACTTCCATATTGGCGATGACCGCATCCAGGGCCAGGGACTCGGCGTTGTCGAAGACGCGATAGTCCAAGGAAGCCGCACGTCTTTCATCCAGACGAATCTGACTGAAACCCTCGCCACCGTCATAGAGGCGCTGGCTCAGAATCGCGGAAATCTCTCCGCGGGAATCCCAATCACTATCATCAGGATTGTTTTCCTGGTCGTATGAATCCGTTCCATATCCGCCACGAATGTCGAGCTTAGGATACCAGCGGCCCTTGGACTTGTCCAAATCATGGCCCACTGCTTCGCGGTTGTGTTTGATCATTTCCAGGCGCGGCGCATATCGAAGAGTGTCGATAACGCTTTTCTGAAGGGTGATGCTATCTTCGGCCAGAGCCACACCGGCCGAAAACATCACCGCCAGGACAAGAGTAATGCTCAATTTTTTTGCATTCATAAACAGCCTCTCCTTGCTAGAGTAATACACGAACTTAGTTTATTTTCTTCTAATAATCGCAGTGGAGCTTGTAAATGAAAAAAGGGAGATTTGCACTCCCTTTCTAATAAAAAACTAACGTCCTACTTGTTTGTAGGACAACTCAGGATTCACACGAAGTTTTAATCATCTGCTCAAGAACATCAACCGAGAATCCGCCAGCTTCCCCGGACAAATCCAAATCCGCGCCGGCATCAACCCCCATGAACTCCGCCACAGGGCCATGCGCATTCACGGACAGTCCGACAACATCCTCCAGAGCCAGAATGTCATCCATGGACCAGGACTGAAAATCGGGCATGGTCTCTTCCGGGGCCTGCTCGCCAAGGGCGAAGGTACCAAAAGAGGTGCTGCCATCCATGGCTTCGACAATATAACTGTAATGCGTGGCAACCATGGACTGCCCGCCGTCCCCGGACACAGGACAGACGAAAGTGTACTGCCCATCAGGCCAGACAGTCAGCTCCCCCCCGTAAGGCGGAGCCAAAACCAGCCCGTCCTCGGGAACCTGGAAGCCCGCGAATTCCACAACACGCAGAAAATCCGAAGATTCCGGCTCAGGCCAGAAGTGGCCGGTTTGGGCGTGATGCAGGCCTACGGGCGAAGACGGGAGTTTTTCCATGCTGGTCTCGCATAAATCGTCAATTGGTTTATTTTAATATCAAGTTTGGAGAAGGGCATAACGCGCCCCTCTCCAAATCTCTTAAACTATCTTAAGGGCGCCGTCAGCCAGCATCGCATTCAGGATATTGGTATCATCGATGCTTGGATCCAAGTTATTCATGGTAATAGTGGCCAATGTGGTTGAAAAATCCGAATCATTATCACTGCCATCAGCATCAACCTGAATAACGACCTTAGCAGTAGTCGAATCAATTGATTCAAAACTTTCAATCTTCAAATAGTCACCAAGACCATCTGCATCTTTTCCATTGAGTAAATCACTCAAATCCAGCTGATCCTTATCGTAATCGAAATCCAAAATCACGTCGCCATTGGTGGTATTTTCCAAAGCGTCACCAGCATATTTAAAGACATCACGACCTTCTCCGCCGGACATTGTATCATCACCCTTGTCGCCATATATCAGATCGTCACCGGACCCACCATAAATGACGTCATCATCCATGCCCCCATGGATCGTATCGTTTCCGGCGTCTCCGTAAAGCTGATCCTCGCCTTTGTTGCCGTTGAGGAAATCATCGCCATCCCCACCGTGCAGGACATCATTGCCATCGTTACCCATCAACGTATCCGTTCCGCCAAGGCCGAGCAGAATATCGTCTCCTTCGTGTCCATACAACGAATTACTGCCTGCATCTCCTTCCCGGTACTCATCAGAGGTTATGTAAAGACTTGCGCTGGACACGTCTCCATCAAAATCCTGCATGGTGTATTCGAACTGGTCAATTCCCGTATCGCCTTCTCCATATGAGATGCCCGAAATAACAAAGCCTTGAGAATTGGTGGCTGATTGGTGTGAAAAAACTATATAAGAAACTTCACCAGAAATTGAGACCTTCAAATCAGGAATCAATTCTCCGGAGTTGTTCGGGTCCGCAAAATTCCCGGATCCGAGCAGAGAACCTGTGGATGAAAATGCGTACCAATTTGGGATCGTGGCCTGCCCAGCATTGTTCTGACCTAAAGAAAACGTAAAGGTCTGAGTCGTTACAGGTTCTACAAATTTGAAAACAAGCGACTCCCCTGAATCTATTGTGGCAGGCATCTTCTGCGTCACTCCCCAACCCGCTTTCTTTTCTCCGCCAGTCCAAGCATAACCACCAGGCTGTATTTCAGAAACATCTAAAGACAAAACGCCATTATTACTCTCAAATATCTGTAATGTCGTAGCCCCATAAATGCTCACCAAGTTCTCATTCAGACCGTTAGTGATAACAGTTTCTCCATTCAAAACATATTCATAGCTACCATCTTGCTCCATGAAAAGCGTGCCGTAATTCCCCTTAACTGACACGCCATCTGAATCAACCGCAAACGTGTTGCCCGCGAACGAAACATGGGTCACCGTCGCGTCTTCATCGGCGCCAATCGAATCATTATCCAGCACATTCCCGACTGCCAAAGGTGCTGCGGTACTATTCGGCACAGAAGTGACGCCATCAAAATCAGCGTGTGCGGTCGGTTCATCATCGAACACACCCACCGCAAACGTTCCGTCAACAAAGTCCCCATCTCCGTCAGTAGCAGTGAACGTGAAGTCAAGCGCCATAAAATCAGAAGTTGCGGCATGATCGAGCTGATCATTCAAAGAAAATGTATACTTTCCAGTATCAAGATCAACCTCCAAGGTGAAAACCGTTCTGCCGCCAGCGGTTCCCGTCAAAATATGACTAGAAGGATCCCAGGCCGTGCTGACCTGATCGCCGTTCGACTTCAAACCGACAACATCCAAATCAACCACTATATCCCCTGGGCCGTCAGCACCAAAGAGCACGGGCAACGAGGCCGTCGTGAAAACAGGAGTCGCGACGTGCAGCCCTTCTTCATCGACACTGGGCATGCTGTACACGCTCACATTGTCGATAAGGCCACCATAACTGTCATCTGTACCAGCACCAACAAATCGCAGCTCGACATCTGAACCATCCGGGTTTCCTGCAACATTGAAACTATGCTGCGTCCAGCGACCTGCAACAGAATCGGTTATTTCACCGATCTCGACATCACCCCAATACACTTTAACCGTGTTGGTTTCGGCAATGTCACCATAAGCGCGAGATGCAAACCAGAAACTTAGTACTAAATTGCCATAATTCGCAGTCGGTATGCTCTGGGTTACAGTAGCATTAGTGGCAGTTCCGCCATGTGCATCCAACTCAAGCAGCTGACCACCATGCTGTGCCGCAACACCGCCGGCGCCAGAATCCTGAATCTCGATCTGACCAGCTTCAGCCTTCCAGCCTGGGATATTTCCATAAGTTCCCCAACCCGTCACGTCGGGGTTCTCGAAGCTGCCGTTGGTTACCAAATTCGGCGATGCAAGAATAACAGGCGCATCGTCCTCGATCTTAATATTAAAACCTTGATATTCTGTGGTTCCTTCTGCTGTTTTTGCAGCAACAAACTGCAGGTACAACATTTCCGTCTCACCAGCGCCACTTCCATCAGGGTTCCCACTGGTCTCAACCGCATACTGATGATCAACTTGCCCAAGCAAAGTCACCGTGTAAGAACCGTCGCCCTTGTCCATCGTGACCTGTAAGATGTTTCTGAAAGAGTCACCATCGGCAACCCTGCCAAACATGATCGACTCTTCCCCGGTGTTGTCCACCACAAACTCAACATTGTGGCCATCGGAGGTGATCTTCTGCACCGGCGCGACGAGGGAGTACTCACCCGCGCCCATGTTCAAAGAGCCCGAGGTGGTCAGACCTTGAGAAGAATTATCCAGATTTCCAGAGGAAAGCGCATCTTCATGCACAACTCCGATGTCACCGGAACTCAAGTCATGACCGGTTGTAATGGTCAAGGTTGCGCTATCGGTATCGCCGTCGCCATCTTTCATCTGATAGCTAAATTCATCTTCGGATCCAGGCTTTACGTATTCTTCAAAACTGACAGCCTTCACGTAGTAGTCAGAACTGTCGTTAGCCTTGTCACCACCGAGGTAATCAACAGCGCTGAACACGATATACTGAAACGCTATAGGTTTACCATCTGCGCCCATGACTTCGACTTCAACCTGCCCTTGATGCACGTTGACATTGTCAAAGAGTTCCCCTCCAATGTAACCCTCACCAACTTTGAATCCTTCAGCATCAAAAGCTTCCCACCGGCCTGTTTCACCATTATTTCCGCTCTGCCCTGATTCATTCTGGTACAAATTGGAGATATCGACGACTGCTCGAACAGCCATGGTCTCGAGATTGACGGAGAGAGCTTCCGAGCCCTCCTTGGGCGAGAATCCAAGCTGGTCGGACACGGAATTGGAGGTGTCAGGCGTCTTCCCGGCTACCCCTAACCCATTTGCAACGCTGACTATTGTTCCGTCTGCGTTGTCAAGATGAAGCTCTTCACCCAAATTTTCACTGTAACTTGTGCCAAAATTAAACGCTTCCGTGTTGTCATCGGCGTTAAGCACGAGATTTGTGACTTTACCTGCGTACGTATAGTCACCGTCAGATTCCATGGTCAGCGTTCCATAACTTCCGGAAACTGTCGCGCTTCCGCCGCTGGCGATGTCTTCTCCTTCCACCCAGGTTTCACCCTCTGCGCCGGACCGCACGCCGACAACTGCCGCGGCGGCACCATCAGTCATGCCTTCATGGAGATCCTTTCCGGCGTCTTCGCTGGCCGTGCCAACTCCTGTAAGAACGTTACCGGAAGCCTCAAGCCTGTCGACCTGCCACACGGCTGTATCGGCATCATCATTGGCCACAGGACCATCATCGGCGATATAGAGCATGCGTCCTATGTCGAGGCTCGCGCTTACCAAGTCACCGTCGCCATCCTTGGCGGTGAGTTCAAGCAAAATTGCTCCGTCCAAAACCCGGATTATTTCATTGGAGTCACCTGCTGTCGGATGAACAACCGCGCGGTGCTGGTCCAGGGTCACTTCTCCCGTTGCAGCGTTAACCGACAGAGTAAACACAGGGGTTTCCACCCCATTTACCAAAACATAACCAATTACCTTGGTACTTCCATCCGTCTTCAACAACACGGCTGCATTTTCACCATTGGACTTCAGCGCCGTGTCTTCCAGACCCGATTCATTTTTCTCGAGGGTCAAATTATAAACCTTGCTCTCGAGTTCAGCGGCGCCATCTGCTCCGTAATCCACACTGAAGCGAGCCCGCCCTACATCGGAGGTTGCATCAACATTCAAAAAGCTGTCATCCACAAGCAAGGGCATGGTGACATTAAGCATAACATCATTAAAATCGCCATCGCCGCCGCCATAAACATCTTCCCAATTCTGATTCCCGGTGACTGATCCGGTTGCCACGGTATTTATATATGACTTTCCATCAGCGTTCAGCGCGCTGTTATCAAACAAAGCTGGAGCGCCTACACCATTCAAGGGCACTCCTTGTGCGGACACCACCCACTGCCCATTAACCAAGCTAAAAGTCACCTCCGTGCCGGAAGTCAGGTTTTGGTTCAATGAATCGCCGTTCGGGATGAGAAAAAAACCAACTTGGCCGGGCAGCACCCCTTCAGGCAACGTCACGCTTGTTACGGGCTGATTTTTTACAGAATCCCACACAACCACGCCAGTATCCGGCTCGCCATTCTCAGCCTTGATGTAGTAGCCCCAGGTGTTGTTATAGCCGGCATCACTGCCAACCAACTGTACGGTTATACCGGGAACAGGAGTTGGGTCCGTTACGGTGATTACAGGCACATCATCCTGAACTTCTGCTTCTAAACGCACAGAAATTTTATCACCATCGCCATCCTGAGCTATTATTTTAACAGCACCAAGGGGAAGGCGATCTTCTCCTTGCAAGAGGTGATTCATAGCGCCTGTTACCGTAAGCGTGTATTGGCCATCCGCTTGAACCTCAAGAATCGCAGCCGAGCCAACTGAAGTTGACTGAGGATTACCATCTGCATCAAAATATACAATGCCGCCATCTTCCTGATCGACATCAATCCTAACAACCCCACGTCCAGAACCGAATTGCAGCTGAACAACTTTCCCAAAATCGTCGGCACCCCACTTTACAGCGCCACGCATGGACTGTTCACCGGAAGTATAACTCAAACCGTCACCTGGCTCATTGTTCCCTATTACGCCGTCATCTCCCGGTACCGATTCCTCTTCCAACGTGAGGCGCAACACACCATCTTCATCCAAAACAGGCTTGTCATCCTTGACGATCAGATTCACATAGACGCTGACCTTGTCACCATCTCCATCCTCAGCATTAACCTTGACCCGATCGAGCAAGTCGTATTGTTCGCCCTTACCGTCCATAAGCATGTTATCTATCAACGTGAACGTATAGGAACCGTTGCCATTCACGATCAAGGACGCTGCCGCTCCTTCTGGCTCTTCAGAAACTTCGGATATCGAAACAGCTCCCCTAAATTGAACTTGATCTTCGCCTTCCATACCCTCGGGCAAAATAAGATTGCCATGTTGATTCCAAAACACGGTAGTTCCGACTGCAAACGAGTACCCATCAATTTCAAAAGTTGTAGCCCGTCCGAATCCATCGGCTCCCCATGCTGCGTTATCTTCAATCGTGCCATCGACCTGGGACGGCAAGTCCGGAAAAAACCAGCTCCCCGGCTCATTGTTGCCGCCCTCCATCTTCTCGTCTTCGACAATAGCGTAGTCAGGCCAAGTCAAACAAAGCGGCACATCGTCCTGGACCTGCAGATTCACACCCACCTGAACCGCGTCGCCATCGTTGTCCAAACCCGTGATCATGACGGTCGCCAGATCGTCTATCTGCTCACCCTTTTCTCCTACACCGAGGAGCATGTTATCATGCAATCTGAAGATGTACGTTCCGTCGCTCTTGACTTCCAGGGATGCGGCAGGTCGAAATTCTCCATCGTATCCCTTGCCGAAACTCGCAAAACTCATTTCCGGGCCATTGGAAGGCTCGTCGCCAAGAGAAAGAAGTTTGCCGTGCTGGTCCCAATAAACGGTAGTGCTTTCACCAGCCTCGACCGTGAAAACCTGCTCACCTATGCTGAATTCGGTAACTCCCCGAAATTCATCGGCACCCCACTTCACATTATCTTCGATGGTTCCTTCGAACTTTCCTTTCAAACCATCCCACCATTCGTTAATCCCGCCTCTCGTAGCCTCATCTTCGACGATCGCAGTATCGGAATTCATCTCACCGACGATCTCCGGCACATCATCCTGAACGTTCAGCGTCAGCGGAATCTCAACCTCATCACCGGTCGTGTCGGCACCAACAATCTGCACCGTGCCCAGCACATTAATCTGCTCGCCTTGCACGCCTTCACCAAGCAGCATGTTGTCCAGCAAAGTGAACGTGTAAAAGCCATCGGCACCTACAACCAGCGAAGCGGCAGCACCCTCGCCGGAGGTTCCCAGAAATGTGCCATCCTGACCCCAAAAAACCGTGGAACCGGCAGAGAAGGATGCTCCTCCAACATTGAAGCCGGTCACCTCGCCAAAGCCATCGGCACCCCAATCCACGTTGTCGACAATAGTGCCGGTCACGGAGCCGACGCCACCGTCGTCTTCATCGTTACCTTCAGGTAGCATTTTTTCATCTTCCACGAGGACACTCTCCCCGCCCAGCAAGGTCGGAATACTGCCGTTGGCCTCCAGCGCCTCCACGGAAAAAGCCGAAAATGCCCGCGGTCCGAGCACACCCAGCTTGTCCACGCCACCAAGCAAATCGCCCGCATCATCCTGATATTCACCCACACCGCCACTGCCGTCAGCGCCGCCCTCGGGCCCGGCTGCGGGTTCGATGTCTTTTTCGCCCAGGGAGGCCAGAAATTCCTGCATGTTCAGAATCGTGCCGTCAGGCATGACAACATTGGGGGCCTGGGCTTCGCCCAGATCCGTGAAGTCGAGGACAACCTGGCCGCCGTTTGCGAACTCGAAAACCACGTTGCCGCCATCCATCTTCACTTCGGCCTGATCAAAAGCAGCCTCGAGCACAATGTCCTGGCCCGGAATCGCGTTCACGACCACGGTCTGTCCAGCCTGGGGAGCCTGTACGTTCTGTTTGGAATTCTGAGTTTCAGCCATGAAATCCTCCACCTGGGGGGTTATGTAAAATTTGGGTTCAATGCCCGATTACAACCATCTTAAATTCTTTGACGTTTTTTATGAGGGGATGGAGGCTTGGGGTCAAGTATGAAAGATTTTATTCGAAGTATGAATCTTAAATGCGTATCTAATGACAGATTTCACTAATCATCTCTGCGGATTGAGGAAATCAAACCGCTACACAGAAATACTGAGACTTCATACACCCTTGTCTTGCGCCTCATACTTACGCATGATTACGGACAATTATGTCATCTGAGCGGGGACGGTGCGCGGGCATTACCAGGCGATAAACGCCCCTTTCAACTCTGAGCAGAATGACCATGAAAAGAGCCGTAAAGCCATCTCATGACTATCATGCTATGCATATTCTCATTGCTGAAAGAGGAATAACGGCTATCCGCGGAGATTGGGCTGCGCCAGCGCGAAAGTGATCGGCGGGCAATACGGAGGTTTTGTCGGCGTCAGGAGACGGAGTCCGGCCGGGCATCAATGCTCTGACCCGGAGGACGCTTCACGAATTGAACGAGCCAAGAATAAGCTGGGCCAGACCGTCGTCAAATTCGTTGTCCAAGGTCGCCGAATCCAGATGTTCGGCCAAATGTGCGGCCTGATGTTCGGCCAGATGTTCGGCATGCTGGGCCAAGCCCGACGTATCGTGCAAGGTGCCCTCCATGGTTTCTAGCCAGACATCGGCCATGAGCTCTGCGGCCGCGACATCGGCATCCATCAGTTCAGGCAGGGACCATGCCTGGAAATCCTGCATGGCCTCGGACACTCCCGTTTCTTCACCCAGGGAAAAAGAGCCTATGAATGACAAACCGGCGGCGGTCTCGACCACGTAGCTGAAGTGGGTTGCAACCCCTGGGTCTGTAGCAGGAGATGAGGTAAACGCATAGCTTCCATCGGGCCAAACTGCCAGCTCTCCACCTGTGGGCGGGCTGATGAGCAGGCCATCGTCGGGCACGAAATGACCCGCGAACTCCACGACTCGCAACGAATTCGAATCACTTCCGTCTTCCAGAAGCCGACCTTTTTCGGAGAGGAAATCTTCCCTTATGGGCAGGGTTGGCTGATTCGGTTTCATGATCGCATCCATCCTTATTCTTATGGTGACATACCCCGCCGTCGCCGACAGGGATGAGAGCATCGTCCTTCAAAAGCGGGGGAAAGGGACTTCCCTTTCCCCCGGTCCGGTTTAGATGTCTATGTTGTGATTTATCATCGTATCTATGATGCTGTCGGCGGTATCCCCTGCCCCCACACCGGTGACCGTGATGGTCGCCAGAGTGGTGGCATGATTGCCCGTTCCGGCGGGATCCACGTTGATCTCGACCGTGGCCTCCCCTCCGGCGATATTCGTCACCGTGAAGTCGAGGTACTGATCGAGGGTGCCCGCAGTCGCGCCGGTGAGCAAGGCCTGCAGATCGAGGCTGTCTCCGCCTGCGCCCAACTCGAAGTCGGTGATGGTGTCGCCGTCAATGGCGTTTGCCAGATCGCCGGCCATGTACCGGAAGACATCCTGCCCGGCGCCGCCGGTCATGACGTCATCACCTGCACCGCCCACCAGGGTATCGCTGCCCGCGCCGCCGGACAGGAAGTCGCTGCCCGCGCCGCCACCGAGGTAATCGTTACCCAGGCCGCCTTCAAGAACATCGGAGCCGTCGCCACCATAGAGGCTGTCGTCACCTTCGCCGCCGATCAGATGGTCGTTTCCGCCAAGGCCGCTCATGGAACCGCCTGTGTCCACAGACAGCACCAGTGTCTCGGAGTTTCCGGTGCCGGTCTGTCCGACGGCGCCCGCGAAGTTGATGGTCAGATCGGCCATGGACGAATCTCCGTCAGCCTGCGCCACCGTGTAGGTGAACACATCGGAATCCCCGAGATCCGGCACCGACCCCGTCGTATTGGGCGCGTACTCGAAAGCGCCGGTCAGGGTGTTGACCGTAACCACTCCATAGGAGCCGGTGGCAACGATGAGACCGTCGCTGTTGTCGTCGGTGAAGACCAGACCGCCCACTGCCACGGCCATGATGCTTGCACCTTCAGCGCCGAGGGCGTCGTTGGCGAAGAGATCCCCGGTTATGGGCACAGCCATGGCAGCCGTGCCGACGCTCGGCCAGAACGAGGACTCGGCCCCTTCGCCGACCACAAGCGTGGTGGCCTGTACCGTCAGCTTCTCATTGCCGGGGGTCCGGTTGTTGACATCTATGGCCACCCTCAAATTGGCACCGGCAGGCACGCCGTCGATTACGAGATTGAGAGTCGCGATGCCTCCGGAAAGCGACGAGGAACCTATCACACCATCACCCGTCGCGGTCCAGGCATTATTCTCGTACTCAAGAACCACTGACGCCCGGACGGTGTTAAACTCGTCGAGTATATCGACCTTTATCCTGTCCGTACCCTGACCTCCCGAATTTGGAGGATTGATGAACTCGGACACTTCAAGAGTCAGATAGATCGAGTCTCCGGCATCAACTTCGAAAGGCACTGACTGGATGTCATAGACTTCCTGCACTCCGGAGCCGTTATCCGTAAAGGCGCTATTGCCATCCCAGGGAATGCTGGGGATGACGGTGACCGTGTCGCCGACCGCCGTGACTTCGCTCAGATCCGTGGTGGTCAGCCGTAAGGTTGCCCCAGTCTCGTCGCCGTCACCATCGCGAACCGTATAGAGAAGGTCGGCGAAGATGTCGTCCTGCACGTCCTCGGCGGGCGTGAAGATGTAGCTTCCATCACCCCTGAGGAGCACCGAGCCGACAAGACCCAGGTCAAAGGTGTGGGAATCAGTGGGCGAAGAGAAGACATGTGTGTCTGTGCCGAAACTGGCCGAAACCAGAGCCGGGGAATTCCAGCCATCCGCGCCCGAAGCGTCGTTGTCCAGGACGTTGCCGCTGACTGTTGTCGGGACCGGCACGGTGCCGATCAAGGCGTCAAGCAGCGAGTCGTTGAAGTTGCTGGCCAACAGGACGTTTCCATCCGGGTAGGCCACGTCGGCCAGATCATCGTCAACGGCGTTGCTGGTGCCGACGCCGATAGCCCAGGATGTTGCTCCACGGCTCTCCAGCGTTGTTTCCCAGGCGGCTTCTTCCGCATTGGTCAGACCGACAGTGCCATTGCCGACTGTGGGAGCGCCATCGGAGATGAAGTAGACCACGTTGTCATGATCTGCTGTTGCCACTGGCCAGCCGTCTATGGCGGGAGTCGCGGCCGCCACCGCCGCGTCGTAGTTGGTGTTGCCGCTGCCGCCGCTATTGTCGAGGATGTCCAGATATGCCTTGGCTTCCGCGATTGAAACCGG
This sequence comes from Desulfomicrobium baculatum DSM 4028, assembly GCF_000023225.1. Taxonomy (NCBI): domain Bacteria; kingdom Pseudomonadati; phylum Thermodesulfobacteriota; class Desulfovibrionia; order Desulfovibrionales; family Desulfomicrobiaceae; genus Desulfomicrobium; species Desulfomicrobium baculatum. The sequence continues at coordinate 14,175 of NC_013173.1, read as the reverse complement.
CGAGCCATGCACCAATGTTCCATCCACCGCGAACGTGACCACCTGGACCTGGACTCCGGCCTCGCCGCCCAGGGCCACTTCGGCATACTTGTCGAGGAGGCTGTTCATGGCCACCACGGCGGCCTGCATCTCGGTCTGGTTGATGCTGCCCGACCTGTCGACGATAAGCATCAGGTTGTAGGTCTTGGCCCCGGTCCAGTTTTCAGCTGCGGAAACGGAGTCGTTTTCAGCGCTCGGGACATCGTCGACAAAGCGAATATTCCCGCCCAGATCCACGCTGAGCGTCCTGGTCGCCACGTCGTTGTCTCCATCGGTGACGGTCGCCGTGGCTTCAAGGAAAACCTTGGAATCCGCCAGGCTGATCAGATCATCATTGGGCGTACCTTCGATATGGTCGACTTCGGCCGACTGCTTCAAGACCACTGTTCCGGTCGAATCCACGGAGATCCGAAAGACTTCGCCCGCAGTGGTTCGTCCTACTACGTCATCACCGTCCTTGGACAGGATGATATCAAGTCCGTTGCTGTTCAGCCCGGAATCCAATTCGCCACCGCCACTGATGGCCAATTCGAAACCGCTGATCACCGTCCCGCCGGAGCCATCCGAACCGTAAAGCGGAGTCACCGCAGACTGTATGGCCGCGGCAAAATTAACGCTGTCCGTATCGAAATCAGCACCAATGGTCTGTGCGTCGTCCGTTGTCAGCGTCAGCCCGCTTTCGGCGATCGCACCCACAACCATGCTCGGGCCGTCATCGTCAAAGCTGAAGAAGGAGGCGGCATCGTCGATCAGGTTCACCGCCGCGCTTTCGGTCACGCTGTCGCCGTCGGCGTCGGTGCGGGTCACCTCGTACTGCAGCTTGATGGCGCCTTCGTCCGCAAGGAGCAGGTCCAGAGCGGAGTCGAACTCATTGCCGTCATCGCCGTGATCCAGCGCCTCGTAAAGCGTGGTTTGCAGCTGGTAAAGCCCGGAATCCGCAGGGGATTCCACGATCTCGATCGTCAGCACCGGGTCGCCGCCATCGGCGTCACGTCCGACAATCGCGCCGCTCTCAAGGAACAGCGTGATCATTCCGCCGGCAGTCGAGGACAGGGTTGTCTCCAGCCCTCCTGTGGTCGGAAAGCCAACGAAGCTCAAAGAGCCCGTGGTCGTGCCGGCTCCGTCGGAACCGTAGTCGCCGCCGAGGGCGGCAAACAGGCTCGTCAGGCCTCCGCTCACACTGCTCGTCACCTGTGCAAGGGCAGGACTTGCATCGTCATCGTTTCCGTCGGCATCCGCCCCACGATCATCACCCACGGTCTCGTCAAGATTCATCGCAAGCTGCGCCCCTTCCTGTTCCGAAACCTCGGCCACCACCGTCAGGGTCGGGCCGTCGTCGTCAAAGCTGAAAACGGAAGTGGCGTCATCGATCAGGTTCACCGCCGCGCTTTCGGTCACGCTGTCGCCGTCGGCGTCAGTGCGGGTCACCTCGTACTGCAGCTTGATGGCGCCTTCGTCCGCAAGGAGCAGGTCAAGAGCGGAGTCGAACTCATTGCCGTCATCGCCGTGATCCAGCGCCTCGTAAAGCGTGGTTTGCAGCTGGTAAAGCCCGGAATCCGCAGGGGATTCCACGATCTCGATCGTCAGCACCGGGTCGCCGCCATCGGCGTCACGTCCGACAATCGCGCCGCTCTCAAGGAACAGCGTGATCATTCCGCCGGCAGTCGAGGACAGGGTTGTCTCCAGCCCCCCTGTGGTCGGAAAGCCAACGAAGCTCAAAGAGCCCGTGGTCGTGCCGGCTCCGTCGGAACCGTAGTCGCCGCCGAGGGCGGCAAACAGGCTCGTCAGGCCTCCGCTCACACTGCTCGTCACCTGTGCAAGGGCAGGACTTGCATCGTCATCGTTTCCGTCGGCATCCGCCCCACGATCATCACCCACGGTCTCGTCAAGATTCATCGCAAGCTGCGCCCCTTCCTGTTCCGAAACCTCGGCCACCACCGTCAGGGTCGGGCCGTCGTCGTCAAAGCTGAAAACGGAAGTGGCGTCATCGATCAGGTTCACCGCCGCGCTTTCGGTCACGCTGTCGCCGTCGGCGTCGGTGCGGGTCACCTCGTACTGCAGCTTGATGGCGCCTTCGTCAGCAAGGAGCAGGTCCAGAGCGGAGTCGAACTCATTGCCGTCATCGCCGTGATCCAGCGCCTCGTAAAGCGTGGTTTGCAGCTGGTAAAGCCCGGAATCCGCAGGGGATTCCACGATCTCGATCGTCAGCACCGGGTCGCCGCCATCGGCGTCACGTCCGACAATCGCGCCGCTCTCAAGGAACAGCGTGATCATTCCGCCGGCAGTCGAGGACAGGGTTGTCTCCAGCCCTCCTGTGGTCGGAAAGCCCACGAAGCTCAAAGAGCCCGTGGTCGTGCCGGCTCCGTCGGAACCGTAGTCGCCGCCGAGGGCGGCAAACAGGCTCGTCAGGCCTCCGCTCACACTGCTCGTCACCTGTGCAAGGGCAGGACTTGCATCGTCATCGTTTCCGTCGGCATCCGCCCCACGATCATCACCCACGGTCTCGTCAAGATTCATCGCAAGCTGCGCCCCTTCCTGTTCCGAAACCTCGGCCACCACCGTCAGGGTCGGGCCGTCGTCGTCAAAGCTGAAAACGGAAGTGGCGTCATCGATCAGGTTCACCGCCGCGCTTTCGGTCACGCTGTCGCCGTCGGCGTCGGTGCGGGTCACCTCGTACTGCAGCTTGATGGCGCCTTCGTCAGCAAGGAGCAGGTCCAGAGCGGAGTCGAACTCATTGCCGTCATCGCCGTGATCCAGCGCCTCGTAAAGCGTGGTTTGCAGCTGGTAAAGCCCGGAATCCGCAGGGGATTCCACGATCTCGATCGTCAGCACCGGGTCGCCGCCATCGGCGTCACGTCCGACAATCGCGCCGCTCTCAAGGAACAGCGTGATCATTCCGCCGGCAGTCGAGGACAGGGTTGTCTCCAGCCCTCCTGTGGTCGGAAAGCCCACGAAGCTCAAAGAGCCCGTGGTCGTGCCGGCTCCGTCGGTTCCGTAGCCGCCTCCGAGATTAAAGAGCGCCGTCAAACCTCCTTCAAGAGACGTCACGACCCGAGCCAGCCCAGGGCCGTCGTCATCAGTGTTGCCGTCGGCATCCGCCCCGCGATCATCACCCACGGTCTCATCAAGGTTCAACGCCAAACCGCCCGCTGCCTGGCCATCAGCCTCGACATTGAGAGTCGGTCCGTCATCCTCGATACCAAACACGCCTGTGCTCAAATCGAGAAATGCGGAGGTCGTATCCCCGTCACCATCTGTTGCGACGGCGGTCAAGAGAATCGTTCCTTCCGGAAGATCCAGGAAAACGGAATCGTCATGATCATCATCTGCGGCATGCCATACGTTTTCATACTGCACGAAAGTGACTCTTCCGCTCGCCCCATCCACACTGATGCGGAAGAAAGGAGTTCCGCCATCAACTGTGCCGATGATGGAGCCGTCCACTTCCATCCCGAGCATGATCTCCGCGCCCGGCTCGCCGTTTTCACCCAGAGCGAACAGCCCGGAAGACACGCTTTCTTCGCTAAGCGACAACTCATAACCGACGCTGTCTATAATGCCGGGGCCGTCAGCTCCGTAGGCAAAGTCAAAATTGCCGGAGAAATCGGCGGACAACACGCGTATTCCGTCCCCATGCCCTTCTCCCGTAATGGCGTTGGGCAAGGAAACCTGGAGCTGGTACGTTCCACCAACCGGAATCGGGTTATCCGGAGTACTGCCTCCTGGAAACTGTCCCACCGAAATGTAGTAGGTGCCGGGCGCCGTGAATGTATACGTCAGATAGGAGTCAAGACCACTGTAACTTCCCGGATCACCACCCTGGTCATCGTCAGACGCAATGCGGACTCCCGCCGAATCCCATAAGTGGATATACGGATCAAAACTGCCACCGTGATTCCCCCCGTAATCAATATCGAACACAGCGGTCGAGCCGGCTTCAGTTACCGTGAACGCGTAATAATCCGGCTGGCCGTTGCCGACGGCATTGATGGATACAAAGGGCACGGTTTCAGAATTTTCGACATCAGGATTGACGCCCAGCGCGAAATATCCGTCCAGGCTGATGGCCGTTGCGATGCTGAAATTGGACGTCTCCTGAGGGCTCTGGGCAATTCCGGAGCCATCGCCTTCGCCTACAGGAGATTCGTCGAGAATCAATTCAGGCAGGCCGGAGGCATTCGCCGTGACCACAGGGGAATCGTCATCGACGATCATGTTCAGGCCCCCTACGACGAAATCTCCGGAACCATCGGTCAGAGTGAAGGAAAAATTGTAGATGATGTCATCTTCCGTGCCGGACACGGAGTGATCAAGGGGCTGATAAAGCTCGAATCTGTACGTTCCGGCAGCCAGGTCCGTAACGTTCAGACTGAATACATCCACCCTGAAGGATTCCTGGAATTCAACGCTGGAATCGTATTCTCCTTCGGACGGATATTCCCCCAGGATATAAAAAGCGTTCAGCGTTGTACCGCCATCCACGACTTCATACTGAAGGGCATGCCCGCGTGATTCCACACCTAGCGCCTCAAGGCCGCCCAGGCTCCACACGAACGGATTCGTGGCGGAAGGGCCGTCTCCTCCGAAATCATAATTGAGGGTTCCTTCGGCATACGCAAATTGGGCAGGATGATCGCCGTCCCTTTCATCGTCGTTGCCGTCAAAGGGGGTCATGGTCAGTTCGCTGATGCGGAGTCCGTCTTCGTCAGCGGCTCCGAAGGCCGGTCCTGCCGAAGGCAGAGGATTGACGTCTTCGACATCGACATCGGCATCGGCCTCAAGGGCCTCCACCGTAATTGCGGTGAAATCACGCGGATCCAAGCCGCCCAGCTTGTCCACGCCATCGATAAGATTGCCCGCGTCGTCCCTGTACTCGCCGACACCGCCGCTTCCGGTGGCGCCGCCTTCAGGGCCCGCTGCGGGCTCCACATCTCCCTCACCCAGGGAAGCTAGGAATTCCTGAACATTGAGGACCGTGCCGTCCGCCAAAATGATGTTCGGGACCTGGCCATCCGGGAGATCACTGAACTCGATGACCACCTGCCCGCCATTTGCAAACTCGAAGACAACACTGTTGTCATACACTTTCGGCTCGGCCTGATCAAAGGCGGAGTCGAGCACGATGTCTTGTCCCGCTATCGCGGTGACGACTACGGACTGCCCGGCCTCGGGGGACCTGAGCGTCTGCCTGGATTCTTGTGTTGTAGCAGCCATAATAACCTCCGCCTGGTTTCACATGTTGCAGTTTCGAATACTTTGAGGACGTTAGCTTGTTTACAATTCATCAGTGCGGTCACGTTATTTTTTCGTTTCACGATTTATAACAAGGAACACCATTTGCCTCTAAAAGCTCACTGCAGGAATGATAAATATTTCCACTTAGATTTATTGCCTTTGTGTACTTACTAATGCGAATACCGAGCAAAAGGGTCAAGTATGAAAAAAATTCAAAAGGTATGATTTTATCGATACTCGTAATCATTAGCTAACACCCTGAATTCTGTATGACATTTGTCTTACAGCTCCAATAAGGCGCTCGCAGGCGGGTATTCCACTCATACTTTCGGGTGAGAGAAAAAACCGAATTTCCCTTGCAAGATGACAGGGCACGTCTTAGTTTCCGGCATCATATCAATATCATTGAGGCCAAGCACGCATGAATGATCCCAAGGTCGCCATTCCCATCTCCGCTCCCCAGTCAGCCGCCAAGCCGCGCCCGACGATCACCGCCCAGATCAACCCCTCGCAGGTCTATTTCACCCCGCCGCTGGTTGGGTGTTTGTCCGTCATATCCCGCATGCAGGGCCGCCCCGTCAGCACCACGGCGCTGGAAGCGGGCCTGCCGCGCACGCAGGAAGGCATGACCCCGTACGCGGTGATCCGCGCGGCGCGGCGCGAGGGCATCGACGCCCAGATCACGCACAAGCCGGCCATTGATAAAATTTCCCCCCTGAACCTGCCCTGCATCCTGCTCATGCAGGACGGCTCGGCCTGCGTACTGGTCAGCGTGGCGTCCGGCACGGCCCGCATCATCATGCCCGAGAACCCGGACGCGCCCTTTGACACCCCGGTCGAAAAGCTGAGGGAAACCTACACCGGACACGCCGTCTTCGCCCGCCCCAAAGCGAGTCTGGACGGCAGGACCGAAGGGCTGAAGATCTTCAACACCAAGCAATGGTTCTGGGGCACCATTTTTCATTTTCTGCCCATTTACCGGCACGTCATCCTGGCCACGGTTTTCATCAACCTGCTGGCCATCGCCTCGCCTCTTTTCACCATGAACGTGTACGACCGGGTCGTACCCAACAATGCGCTGGAAACCTTGTGGGTGCTGGCCGTGGGTGTCGGCATCGCCTTCTTTTTCGATTTTGCGCTCAGGAACCTGCGCGGCTATTTCGTGGACGTGGCCGGACGCAATTCCGACATCCTGGTCGCCAGCAAGCTGATGAGCCACATCCTGTCCATCCGGCTCGACCACAAGCCCGAATCCACAGGGGCGCTGGTCAACAACATGCGCGAGTTCGATTCCCTGCGGGAGTTCTTCAGCTCCACCACCCTGCTCGCGCTGGTGGATCTGCCATTCCTGATCCTGTTCATTACCATCATCTTCTACATCGGCGGCCCCATAGCCATTGTGCCGGGCGTGGTCGCGCCCATAGTCATCCTGGTCGGCATCATCATGCAGGGCCCCCTGAAGCGCGCCATAGAAGGCGGTTACAAGGAATCGACGCAGAAAAACGCCTTGCTGGTTGAAACCGTGAGCGGCCTTGAGACCATCAAGACCAGCCGGGCCGAAGGCTCCATGCTCGGCCGCTGGGAGAACATCGTCGGCATGGGCGCCAAATCGGCCATCCGCTCCAAGTCGCTCAGTACCTTCTCCCTAAGTTTCACCCAGTTCGCATCCCAGATCGTCTATTGCGGCGTCATCATCTGGGGCGTGTACCGAATCTCCGAAGGCGAGATGACCATGGGCGGGCTCATCGCCTGCTCCATCCTCGTCGGCCGGGCCATGGCTCCGCTGGGCGCGGTGGCGGCCATGCTGACCCGCCTGCAACAGAGCCGCATGGCGCTCAAGAACCTGGACCTGCTCATGCAGATCCCAAGCGAGCGCCCCGATGACGTCCAGCATCCGGAACATCAGGACCTTCGCGCCACCATCACCTTCGAGGATGTGAGCTTCAAATACCCCAGCGCCCTGACCAACGCCCTGTCCCACATCGGCCTGCACATCGCCCAGGGCGAGCGCGTGGCGATCATCGGCAAGATGGGTTCAGGCAAGACCACGCTGGGCAAGCTGATCAACGGCCTCTACGAGCCGCAGAAAGGGGCGGTGAAGATCGGGGGCCTCGATATCCGCCAGATCGATCCGGCCGAACTGCGGGCCAAGATCGGCTACATGGCCCAGGACAATTTTCTGTTCCACGGCACGGTGCGCGAGAACATCACTCTCGGCGCGCCCCACGTCAGCGACCAGGCGCTGCTGCGCGCTGCGACCATCGCCGGAGTCACCGACTTCATCAAAAACAACCCCGCCGGCTTCAACCTGCAGGTCGGGGAACGGGGGTTGTCCCTGTCCGGCGGCCAGCGCCAGGCCATCACCATCGCCCGCACCCTGCTGCTCGACCCCGACATCGTCATTTTGGACGAACCGAGCAGTTCCATGGACGTGGGCGTGGAGGCCGTGCTCAAACTTCGCCTCTCCTCGGCCCTGAAAGGCAAGACCCTCATCCTCATCACCCACAGACCGAGCCTGTTGTCCCTGGCCACACGGGTCATCGCCCTTGAGGGTGGGTCAATCATCGCCGACGGACCGCGCAATGAAGTTCTGGCCGAACTGCAAAAACGCGGTAACGGAGCCAAAAATGCGCAATAAAGTATACTCCGACTCAGACCTTGAATACATGAGCGTGGTCGACGCGGCCATGTATCGCCGGGGTCACCGCTGGGCCTACGCGTTGTCCATGACCATCTGCCTGCTCCTTGCCTCGCTCCTGGTCTGGACCCACTTCGCCATCCTCGACGAGGTCACGCGCGGCATGGGCCAGGTCATCCCGTCCCAGCGGGTGCAGATCATCCAGAATCTCGAAGGCGGCATTTTGGTCGAAACCCTGGTGCGGGAAAACCAGCTCGTGGAAAAAGGCGACATCCTGGTCCGCATCAGCAACGAAATGGCCCAGAGCACCCTGAAGGACACGGCCAGCCAGGCGCTGGAGCACCAGGCCGCCATCGCCCGCCTCAAGGCCGAATCCTCGGGCACGGAGCCCGTATTTCCCGAAGAACTGCAGACCAAGAACCCGAAAGCGGTGAGTGACCAACTGGCCATATACCAGGCACGCATGAACCAACTGACCCAGGAGATGAACATTCTGCGCAGCCAATACACGCAGCGCGTGCAGGAAGCCCAGGAAATGGCCATCCGCCGCAATCAGGCGGCCCAGGACCTGAAGCTGGCCCAGGAACAGATGAATATCGCCAAGCCGCTGATGGAGAAGAACGTGTATCCCCGGGTCGAATACATCTCCCTGCAGCGCACCGTCAGCTCCCTGCGCGGCGACCTGCAGAGCCTCAACGTGGCCATCCCGCGCACGCAGCAGGCGGCGCAGGAAATCAAGGAACGCCAGGCCCAGCGCATGGCCGAGTTCAAGGCCACGGCCCTGCAGGAGATGAACCAGCACCAGGTGGAGCTCAATTCCAAGCTGCACGCCTTGTCCGCCGGCCAGGACCGCGTCACGCGCACGGACGTGCGCAGCCCTGTGCGAGGGACGGTCAAGCAGGTCATCCTGAATACCGTGGGCGGCGTGGTCAAACCGGGAGAACCCATCCTTGAGATCATTCCCCTGGACGACACCCTGCTCATCGAGGCCAACATCAAACCCGCCGACATCGCCTTTCTGCATCCGGGCCAAAAGGCCATGATCAAGATCACGGCCTATGATTTTTCCATCTACGGAGGGCTCGAAGGTTCCGTCGAACAGATCAGCGGCGACACCATTGAAGACCAGAAGGGCGAAAGCTTCTACAAGGTCAAGCTGCGCACCCAGGCCTCAAACATTGTCTATCGCGGCGAAAAGCTCCCGATCATCCCGGGCATGACCGCCAGCGTGGACATCCTGACCGGCAAGAAAAGCGTGCTCGACTATCTCTTGAAACCCATTCTCAAGGCCAAGGAGAACGCCTTGAGGGAGCGTTGACCGATTGAGATGGGCCGTCTCCATGTCTCTTTTGCTGCTTGCGGCGGCGCTATGCTTTCCAAGCGATTTCGCAGCAATGGGGACCGGAGGCACGCCTGTGCACGACCAGCCCGCCCAGACGAAGCACGCACGGGCAGACACGAACGCCGGAACAATGATCTCTGCCCGGCCCGAGCAGGAACACAACGCCACGAGATCGGCCTCGCCGCAAGAAATGCAAACGGATGTTCAACCGGACCAAAAACCGGACCAGGTTGCGGATCCTCATGTTCAGACGGAACAAAGCCAGCCCCCGGACACACAGGCAAGCGTCCCTGCGGAGCAAGCCCCGGTCACGGAAGCGGATGCAGCTTTGGCGCAAGACCTGGATTCAAACGCGCCGGAGGGAACTCAGGCGCAGCAGAATCAGGATTCGCCGACGCAAAGGGCGGCCCTGCCGGTATGGCGCCAGGGCACGCAGACCCAGCCCGCAGCGCCATTGGAACAAGCCCGGAGCGCCGGCGCAGACACCGGCGGTCAGCCGCTGCGACTTTTTCAGAGCGCGGCCTTTCGGGGCAATTTCAACGCCCTGCCCAAATGGAAACGGATTTTGTCCAAGGTCAAGGGGCAAATCCAGACGCTAAGCAGCTGCACTTCGGCCACGGCCTGTCCGCCCGGCGCGACCAGTTGGCAGCGCATCATGAAACAGGCCAGGGGCAAGGAGCGCATGGAACAGCTCAAGATGATCAACTCCTTTTTCAACAAATGGCCGTATCGCCTGGACCAGGACGCCTACGGGGTCTCGGACTGGTGGGCCACGCCCCAGGAATTTTTAAAAATTTCCGGCGATTGCGAGGATTACGCCATCATCAAGTACTTTGCCCTGCGGGAGCTCGGCTTTTCGCAGAACGAGCTGCGCATCGTCGTGCTGAAGGACCGCATCAGAGGCATCGCGCACGCTGTTCTGGCAGTATTTACGCATGGAGATGCCTACATCCTGAACAACATCTCCGACGCGATTTTCACGCACGACAAGTACAGACACTACGTTCCGCAATACTCTTTGAACGAGGAGCACCGATGGTCGCACATCCCTGTGGCGAACTAAACTTAACGGAGAAGGGAATATGACAGCATCAAGCAGCAAAGCGGCTCTGCCCGCCATGGGCAAGAACAGGTCGGAACTGATCATGGGGGTCGCCATCATCTCCCTGATCATCGTGGCTCTTTTGACCTGGGTAGGCTGGAGCGTCCGGGCCAAACAGGGAGAGCTGCACGAGCAGATCCGGGGCAGACTCGAATTGCTGGCCACCAGCCGCACCGAAGTCCTCTCGGCGTGGCTTTCGGGCCTGGTCGAACAGACGGACAAGCTCATCTCCTCGGACCTGTTCCGGCTTTATGCCACGGACATGGACCTCATCGACGCGGATCCGAGCTTTCTCATCACGGGCATCATCCCCGAAGGGGAATCCTATGATCAGATGGCCCAACTGACCGACCAGTTCCCCCTCATGCATCAGACCTTCGCGGACTTCACGGTCTTCGCGGGCTTCCTGTCCGGCCGCATCGTGCATCGCAGCGGGCAATCCTACATCGGGTCCGATTCGCGCGTCACCCCTCTCACCCCCAGTCAGACCGCGCTGATCAAAAAGACCTTCGCCTACCCCCTGCCCCACTTCTCGCCCCTGCGACAGACGGGCAACGGCCTGGTCATCGACATGTGCGTGCCGATCTTCTCCACGGCCGAAGAGAACGGGGAAAAGAAGGCTGTGGCCGTGGCCATGCTGACCAAGAGCGCGGGCACGACCATCACCTCGCTGCTCTCCAACACCCCGCTTTCGACCAGCGGGGAGCGGACCCGGATCATGCAGATGACCGAGGCCGGCTTTCAGGAGATCGTGCCGTGGAGCCCGGGCGGGATCGCACACCTGTCCTCGCCGCCGGAACTGGATTCGGGACAGCGGCTCGACTTTGACAAACGCAACAGCCTGGGCGCCCAGACACCCGTCTTTTCGCTGGGCGTGAAAGTCCCCGATCTTGATCTGTGGGTCGTCCAGGAGGTGGACACCCGCAGCGCAACCCAAGGCTTGCAGGAGTACACCCGGATCTCCCTGCTCATCGCCGGCCTCATCGCCATGGTCACAAGCCTGCTCTTTGGCGCTGTCTGGTGGCGAACCATCGGCCAGAGCCACAAGCGCATCGCCGGCAGGTTTCAGACCCTGGCCCAGGAGCTGGAGCAGCAGCGCAACTTCCTGGATTCCATCAACGACTCGATCCCGGATTTCATCGCCGTTAAAAACCTGAGCGGCAACTACACCTATGCCAACCCGGCCTTGGCAGAGGGCGTAGGGCGACCGGAAGACGAGGTGCTCGGCCTGGACGATGTCGCCCTGTTCGGCTTCGACACGGGCAAGCGCCTGGAGCAGTCCGATGCCCAGACCCTGCAGACCGGAGTGCCTGTGACCGTGACCGAGCGCATCTTCCTGAAATCAAGGGAACACCATTTCCAGATCACCAAGGTCACCTTGAAGGGCGATCACGACACCCCGCAAGGCATCGTCTCCGTATTCCGGGACATCACCGCCATGGTGCAGGCCGAGGATCGCAAGCGCCAGGCCATCTCTCAGACCGTGGAGGCCCTGGTCAAGGCCATCGAATTCACGGACCCCTACCTGGCCGGGCATTCCCTCTTGATGCGCGATGTGTCCTCCCTGCTGGCCGACAGCCTGAACCTCTCCCCCGAAGACAAGTCCACGGTGGAGATCGCCTCCAACCTGTCCCAGATCGGCAAGATGTTCATCGACAAGACGATCCTGACCAAGGTCGACCAGCTCTCCGATGCAGAAAAAGAACTGGTACAAAAACATGTCGACCATGCCGCAGGCATCCTGCGCCAGATCGACTTTGAATTGCCCGTTTACGAGGCCATCTATCAGATGAACGAACGCCTTGACGGCAGCGGCTACCCCAATGGCCTGCACGACGAGGAAATCGGCCTCCAGGCCAGGGTCTTAAGCGTGGCCAACAGCTTTTGCGCCATGATCCGGCCCCGGGCCTACAGGCCGGCCATGAGCCCGGAGCAGGCCCTGGAAAACCTGCGCTCGTCAACACACAGTTACGACCTGCGCATCGTCGAGGCCCTCGCCGCCGCCCTTGAAACGTCTCGCGGAAACAAACTGCTGGAAAAAGCGGGCGAATAGGACTGCGCCACAACAGACAAAGGCCCATGCGCGCGGAGCGGATGGGCCTTTTTTTATTTTGAACGCTGCGGCCGGGCGGCCAAAAATCAGGCTTGGAGCTGATTGATCGTGCGGGCCAGCTGATTGCCCAGAGACGTCTTGCGGGTGACTTCCTGTTCCACGGAAGCGATGCCCTTGATGACCGTGGAGTGCTTGCGGTTGAAGCGACGCCCGATATCCATGAGCGACAGTTCCGTGTGCTTGCGTGCCAGGTAGAAGGCCGTGTTGCGGGCGATGACCCGGTCGCGCTTGCGGCTCTTGGAGCGCAGGTCGTCAAAGCCGAACCCGTAGGCCTGGCAGACGAAGCTGATAATCTTGTCGAGATCTATGGAGGCGCTGTCGAGGTTGTAATTCTGCAGTATTTCCCAGGCCAGATCCATGGTGATATCCATGTTCAGGAGCTTGGCCTTGAGGATGATGTTTTTCAGGCAGCTCTCAAGCTGGCGGACATCGGTCTTGATCCTGCCGGCCAGAAGCTCGGCCACGCTGCCCGGCATGCTGACCTGCGACGCCTGGGCTTTGGCCTGGATGATACCCATGCGGGTCTGGAAGTCGGGCTTGTCGATGACGGCCATGAACCCCTGCGCAAAGCGGGACAGCAGATTGGAGTCGATGTCGGACAGCTCACGGGGCAGAAAGGTACTGGTCATGACCACCCGCCGGCCCTGATTCTGCAACGATTTCAAGGTATTCAAAAGCTCATCCTGCATTTTTTCCTTGCCTTGAAAAAAATGCACGTCTTCGAGCAGAAGCAGATCCACGTTGGACCTGAAGCGGGCCTTGAACTGCTCCACGGCCTTGGCCTTGATGGCCATGACCAACTGCGAGGCGAATTCCTCCCCGCTCAGATAGCAAACCCGCAAATGCTGCCGGTTGGTCTGCCGGGCGATCTCGCTGCCGATGGCCTGGGCCAGATGGGTCTTGCCCAGGCCCGGTGCGGAGCAAAGGAAAAGTTGATCCGAGCCTTGCACGTCCTGGCAAAAGCTGCGGGATGCGACATAGGCGAGGTTGTTGCAAGGCCCGACGATAAAATCATCGAACTGATGCCGCCAATTCTGCACGGTCTGCGTAGGCAGGGCGTGAGCCATGGGCAGGCCCATCTGGCGGGTCATGATCTTTCTGGCGGGTACGGGCTGGACGGGCGCGGCCACGGGCGCTTCGGCCTGGGCGGAACAGAGTTCTATGGTCGGGGTAAAGCCCAGGGTCTCGGCGGCCGCATCCTTGATCTTGCCGAGCATGCGCTCGCGGACCCAGGTGCACACAAAGGAATTGGGAGCACAAAGCACCAGCGTGTCGTTATCAAGACACCCCTGCAAGGGCTTGATCCAGAGCTGATAATGGCCCGGAGTGAGGTTCTTCTCAAGAGAAAGCGAAATGTGATGCCATGCGTCAATCATGGGGACGGTTTCTAGCCAAACGACAGGTCTGCGACAACTCCGGTTTATCCAGCCAGTCGCAACTTGGCCCAACACTTTCTATACAGGACAACCCGCTAAAATAATGGAAATTCCTTCTTATCCATGGCTTTTGTGGCTCTGACGTGAAGCTGTCATAGTCCCGCAAAACCGGGCCTCCCCCGTTGTCAACATTTAGTTTTCAATACCTGATGAAAACTTTTACACAGGCACTATAAAATTATCTTCTATTTTCTGCTAATTTCTCGAAATTTTGATTTCAAGCCTTAAAGTCGTGAAAGTTCCAATGCTTCCGGCAGCTACTCACAACTA